>JBJTUO010000089.1:0-16469 GCA_046080785.1 Leptolyngbyaceae cyanobacterium
CTGGTGAATTAATTGGTGCTGGAGTCAATGTTGGGGTGGGTGCTGGAGTTGGAACCTGTGCATCAACCTGGCCAGCAATCAAATAGACCATACTAACGATCAATGCGGTAGCAACAGCCAGAGCAACCCATTTTTTGTTAACCATAATTCTGCATTATCTTTTTGCTTCAAGTTTTACGTTGAGCAGCGGCTGGCCCAGTGCCAGTGGGAGAGAATCTGCTTGCCAAGTTGCCCGATAGTTTATGGGGGATTATTGAGTGCTAGTTGATCCTCCCGACTGATCCTGCCCCCTCGGCCCCCCTGGATCCCGGGCTTCCAACCCAAAGTAACCCTGACCAAACCATTCTGCTTTCAACAACGACCACCAATCTCCCGTTAAACCCTTAAGGACGTAATCATAGGGCAACCAGCCATACCCTCCCAGACCCCATTCACGTCCCCAAGAATTGCGAATCAATAGTGCTCCGGGGCGATCTGTTCCATCTGGATAGGGAAGTCGCTTGTGATCGTTATAGCCCACGGCAACGACTGAATGACCACCGACCACTCGCTCCCGCTCTTTATCAGGAAAGGGAATAAAACCCTGCTCGATATTGTCTTCGTTGTAAATGGAGGTGTACGTTGTAAAGCCAAACATGCAGGGAAATCCTGCAGCCAAAACTGCTTTAACCTTTAACAGTAGATTACGCGGTGAGAGATCGGCACGATCCAGACGAAAATATTTCAGGGTCTGGTAGTTTTGGGCGTAGGAATAACACAAGGCGGGAGGGGCTTCATCTACATTTTCTGGCCGATAGGGCCAATATCGCTCTGGAGCAACGCCAAACAGAATCATGCTGCGCATAATGTCGCGCAGAGGTGCCCCCACATCGCCAAATCGTTGTCTCAGATCGCGGGCTGCTTTGTAGAGAAACAACGTGGAGAGATCTTCAAACTCGCCAAAGGTGCGCTTGGCAAAGTATTCTAACAGCCCAACTCCCGCACAGGCGGTGCAGGTATTCAGTGTCCCCTGATCTTCAACGGGTGAACACCAAAAGCTGAGATCTACTGCTCCCGGCAACAAGAAGTAAGATACAGCTTCATTACCTTTCAGCCTGGAAGCCGCGGAACTGACAGGTAACGCAATTTTTGGGCGATCAAAGAAATCGTGTAATTCAGTCTGGCTGGGTTGTGTATTACCCTTACTTGTTGGAAAGACTAATTCAAAATGCTCTTTCTTGCTAAACTCTTCTTCAATCGCCTTATCAATCTCCTCAATAGCTTTGTCAAATTCAGCTTTGTGAAATTCCTCGATATTTTTTTTAGGATTTTCATCTTTTAGGTTTTTATTAAGATCTCCTCTGCCCAAATTTCTAAGGTACTTCCCCAGTTTTTTAGCTTTCGGCGCAGTTAAACTTTCAAATATTGCCTTTTTCCCTAGAATGAGTGGAACCTCGTTAGTGTCAATACCAGCATTGACAGTACCAGTCAAAATACCTACACACTTATTCAACCATTGATCAATTAAGGAATAAAGAACTAAAGAACCTATTAGTTGATCTAATGATTCTTGCGTTTCAGGATTAATCCGGGTTACCGGTTCTGATTCATCACCATCTGGTGTTTTTTTTAGCTTTAGCAGTGTTATTTTAATCTGGCCTATTAGTTCTGACTCTTCAACATTTAATGTTTTTTGGGCCTTTAGCAGTGCTAACTGTGCAAGGTTTGAATAGGCGTTATCACTCTTTTCTAGCGGTCTCCTATTTTTGATTAAAAGCTCTTCAAATTTATCCATCCCGTCTGAAATAGATCTTTTAAGACTATCTTGATTTACCAGGGGGGATAATGCTGTCATTAAAATGACAGATATAATCGGGTCAATAATTAAAAATTCACTTTTGCAGAGCCCGATCAGTTGATTTCGATTGACTTGTATCTTTTCACGTTTAATTTCCTCTTCTAAGTCAGAAATTTCCTCAATCTTTTCTTCGGTGGCTTTCAGTACCTTAATAATTAGATCCTCAGAAAGAATGGTAGGAAGAGAATCACTTAAACCTAGAGATTGTGACACTTTCAAATATAGCTGATCAATTAGTTCACCAAATAATTGATCTGGAACTAGAGAAGAAATTGTTACGAGCTTTGCGGGGTTTTTGACCGCCGTAGAAGTTTCATTTAGGTTTTTGACAGGATTTTTCTCACACTCTTCAGGCTTAGCAGTACATTCTTCCAGCTTCAAAAATGTATTGATACCGACAATGCCGTCTTCACGCAACCTGTTTTTCAATTGAAACTGCTTGACAAAATCCTCTGTATTACTATCAAAATTTGAGTCAACAAGCCATTTAACTTCCTCTATCGGCTTCTTAAATAACTTTTCAGAGGACAAATAGCCGTGCTGAATCAAAAGATATAGACATTTCTTAAGTTGAAGAACTTCTTGTTGCTGCTCTCTGTCATCAGGATTTTTGCTTGTTATGTCTTTGCTTAAAACTCGATAGATTCTTGTCGCACCAAATTGAACACCACTACCAGATCTACTTTCCAATCTCCTTAGAGTTTCTTGTAACTCATTAGATTGAGAATTGTTTGATTCCTGCAAAAGACGAATAGCTGTAATCAAATCTGTAGTCAAATCATCAATGACTTCAGTCATCCCTTCCTTCTGAATTTCCTTTTGAAGGCTAGGTAATTCCTTATCGGTACTTGGCGATGGATCAAAATCTCGGATATCTGGATAATCCGGTACCCAGCCAAATCCCTTTCGAGTCCAGTCAATATTGCGATTTCCCTGGTTCTTGGTGTCTTGAGGCTTCTTGTCGTCTGTCATAATGGTCTATATCCTCATCAATAACGCTGGAATAGCTTGCTTAAAAACTAAATTTGAGTACTGGGTTAATTCGTTTTACACAACCCTTTAGGAGTATCAGGATGATTGGAATGGGTTTTGAAGTAGCCCTCTAACTGCTGACATCCTGCTGTCAAGAGATCTTTTAAGGTTGGCTGGTTGACAACCCAACGAATTGCCAGGGCATCTTGCCCCCCTGACACTAAGATCTTTGGGTCTTTGGGGTGAAAACTGACGCTATTGACATTCCCTTGATGAGCGGTCAGGGTTGTCATTAAAGTTCCGTCTGCTTTCCAGAGCTTGATGGTGGAATCATCACTGGCAGTGGCCAGCATTTGCCCATCCGGGCTAAAGCTGACACCCCAAACCGCTGCTGTATGTGTCCCAATCTCTCGCAGTTGGTTCCTTGTTTCATCCCATAGCTTGACACCTCCCTTCTGATCACCCAGGGCCAGCAAATTTCCTCGCGGGCTAAATCCGATCGCAGAAACTCCCGTGTCGTTTTGAAGGGGAGATCTAACAGATTTGCCAGTTTTGTCCCAAAAGCTCACGGTGCCATCGGCACTGGCAGTGGCAATGATCTCTCCCCTAGGGTTAAAACTGGCACTGTAAACAGCATTTTTATGGGAGATGGTAATCGGCTGAGACAGGTTACTGATTGACCAGAGCTTCAGTGTTTTATCACCGCCAGTTGTTGCTAAAACTCGACCATCTGGGCTGAAATTGACGCTGTAAATTAGGGCATTATTGTGAGCACGGAGTGGAGGTCTCAGCAGTTTGCCTGTCTTGCTGTTCCAAAAGTTAACGGTTCCGTTTGTGTCGGCACTCACAATCAGATTTTGTCGCGGGTGAAAGCTGACTCGCAGAACCTGGGCATTGTTATGGGAACGTCCCCATATCTGCCGACCTTGGGAAGACCAGAGCCTGACAGTGCCATCTTCACCAGCAGTTGCGATCGTTCCATCATTGGCCTTTACAGCCACCCCCTGAATTGTTGCAGTATGTCCCCTCAGTAAGGTACGCCAGGGTGACTCAACATTCCAGAAATCAACGCCGTTGTCATTGCTGCCAACTGCCAGTAGTCCATTCGCGCCAAAGCTGACACTATTGGCGCGCGATGCATTTTTTCGGTCAAACGTCGCCAGTTTAGTGCCATCCAGCCTCCACAAATGGATAGCACCAGCACCATCTGACCCTGCAATTAGACTGGCATGCGGACTAAACCGAACGCTGAAAAAGGCAGCGCGATCTCCGGGAAACTCACGAATTAGACGCCCTGTTTGATCCCACAATTTGACAACACCACGGTCCTTTTCATAACCTGATGTAGCAAAGGTGCCATCCTGGTTAAAACTGATTGCCGTAAAGACACCACCTTTATAGGCTGGGATGGGAGGGCGCAGTGGCTTTCCTTGAAGATTCCAGAGCCTAACCTGCCCATCGTCACTGCCAGCAGCGATGGTTTTGCCATCAAGACTAAAGGCCACGGCTCTTGCAGGGCTTGTATGACCTGTCAGGGTCAGTTTAGGCTGAATGGCATTACCCCGTATTGTCCACAATTTGACAGCTTTATCCTTGCCGCTGGTCGCCAGCATTGTTCCAGTCGGGTCAAATGCCACGGAAAAGACTGAGTCATTGTGGGCCGGGTTGATATTTTGCAATAACTGGCCCGTCTTGATGTCCCAAAGCTTGAGGGTGCGATCGCGACTGACACTGGCCACTTTTGTACCATCTGGGCTGATGCTAACCCCCATGACTGCATCAGTATGCCCCTCAAGTGGCTTGAGTAAAGGCTGCCCAGCCCGATTCCAAAGCCTGACGGTGTTGTCATAGCTACCTGTCGCTAAAGTATTGCCATCCCGGCTAAAGCTAACACTGTTGACGAAACCTGAATGGCCTTCCAAACGGTTTTGTTCATTTGTCCAATAAACAGACTGAGTTAGGGCTTCCATCACCTGGTTGCACAATTCTGGGTCAGCCACTAGCCAACCAAACCGTTGCAGTTGGGATCCTGCATTTAGGGCTGGAACCAGAGCATCAAGGGTGTTTCGGTTAACGGCAAACCGGGCTGCAGAGGTTTGAGCAAGGGCACGAATAGCACTTTGCTCAGACTTGCGCCATTGCCATCCGGCCAGAAGGGCAACACCAGTAATAGCAATGGCTGCAGCAGATATCCAGCGGGTGCGTTGTTTCTCAGCTTTAACCCTGGCTTCAGCTGCTTTACGTTTTTCTGTTTCTGCTTCTGCTCTACCGGCTTCCGCGATTGCTACTTCGTCGGCCTTTTCACGAAGTTCTTTTTCTGCTTTTTCTCTCGCTTCCGCTGCTTCTCGTAATTGTCGTTCCTGTTCTAGCTGTTGTTGGTGCTGCCGATCGCTCAACTCCTCACAGGCCTGAATAAACTGAGCTTCTTCAGAGTTAAAAGCACCAATGCGAGTTTCCATTTCCTGCCGTTGCGACAGCAGGTATTGCAGCCGTCTCCCCTGCCACAGTTCCTTTTCTGCCTCAACCGGGTCTTTCTGGTAAATTTCATACCAATGACTGGCATCGTCCTTGAGCTGATTATTCAGCCGAATTAAGGGACGGCTTTCTTCAATCCATTGTTTTAGGGGTTGCCAGGCATCAATCAGGGTTTCATGAGCCAACTCGACTGTGGGGTTGTGACTGGTGGGGGCACGATCGCCAGATGATGGATTTGCTTCACCAAGGGGCGCATCACTCACCAGTAGCCCTTTATCAATTAACTGACGTAGCACATCCTGCTCAGTTGGGTTAAATTTCGACAGTGGGGCTCGACGGCTGACCGCCTTGCCCACGGCAGTGGCACCTGCATCGGCACTGATTGTGTCTACCAGGTTTAAAAAGATATGCTTTGCCGCTTGTTTTTGCTCATCGGGTAACGCACTATAAATTTCATCCATGTGCCGTTCCAGGGCACCCCGCACCCCACCCAACTGGCGATAGGTGCTGAGCCGTAAGGTGCGATCGCTGAGGTCGCTATTTTCCCACAGCAACTTGAGGGTGTATTGCAACAACGGGAGAGAAACCCGCTCTGCGGCACTAGCAGTGTTTGGTTGACCTTTTAAGTCGTGGATGATGGCTTCCGTTAACTCTGGCTCTAGCACCACCCCATGATGAGCCGCTGGCTGCTCGATCGCCAGTTTCAGTTCATCACTGCTCATGTCAGTAATTAATTCAGCCCATTGCAAGATGCCACTTTTGGCCTTATCAGTCATTTGATCAGCCTGCTTCAGGACACCACTTAACTGGGGGTAGGCTCCCAGCCGATCCAGAAAGTCGGCCCGCATGGCCAATACCAGTCGCATACCGGGTAACTTAGCTTGCACCAGTTGGATTAACCCATCAATCACTGCCTGCCGTATTTGTAGGTCTTGGCAGAGGGTAAAGAGTTCTTCAAACTGATCGATAAAGATCAGCCACTCTTCATCGGCAGGCTTGACAGCCTTAACAGTCTGGAGCAAAGTTTCTGGGTGACTCGCTTGCAAACTGGCGAGATCAGCTTGCCGAAAACCAGCACTGCGAAGACAGGAGCGCAGAGAGTCGAAGGGGTCGAGATCGGGGGTAAAAATCAGCTCACGGAAGCCCGCACCCAGCCGTTCTCGCAATTCAGGGATAAGGCCCGCCCGAACCAGGGAAGACTTACCACTACCAGAAGATCCAAGTATGAGCAGAAAGGGAGAGTCTTCTAATCGCTCTAACAGGCGACCGATCAGTTGATCGCGACCAAAAAACAGGTCTTTATCTCGCACTTCAAATTTGCGTAACCCCATGTAGGGCGATCGGGGATTCAGGGGGCGACCTTTAATCTCATCGGCGATCGATGGGGTACCTGGAGCCTGGTAGAAATTGCCGATCACTGTACCACCAGACACCTGACCAATGACCTGGTTTTGGCTACCCTCTACATCTTGTTGAAGGTTGGCTGGTTGTTGTTCCGGTTCTGAGGGGGGCATCATAAAACCAGGACTAAATACGCCACTGGCACAAGTTTACATCCAAAGATTAAGGATGGATGCCCTCGTCAAGCACTTTACAAGGATTTCTCTGGTTAATTTTTATTAACAAAAACCACTTATTACCCCTCCCCGATTCCCCTATTCTACCGTTACGCTCTTCGCCAAGTTGCGGGGTTGGTCTACATCCAGACCCCGTCGGGCTGCAATATGGTAAGCCAGCAATTGCAGAGGAATGACCGTAACAACCGGAGACAGCAACTCATCCACATGGGGCACAGGAATCAAAGTGTCAAAAGTATCTTCCGCATCCTGCTCATCCATGGGGGTGACCCCGATCAGGCGGGCATCCCGGGCACGGGCCTCCTGAGCATTGGAGAGCACCTTTTCAAACACCGTACCCGGCACGGCGATCGTCACCACCGGCACCTTGGCGTCTAACAGGGCGATCGGTCCGTGTTTCATTTCCCCAGCGGGATACCCCTCTGCATGGATGTAACTAATCTCTTTTAGTTTTAAGGCCCCTTCCAGGGCGATCGGAAAGTTGATACCCCGGCCCAAAAAGATGAAGTCTTGGGTATCGACAAAGTCATGGGCCAGTTCTTCGATGTACCGTTCCTGGCTTTCTAAAATCATCTCAACTTCAGCGGGTAATTGACGCAAGCCATCCACAATCTTTTGCAATTGCTCGCTAGAGAGGGTTTTGCGATAGTAGGCCAGATCGAGCGCCAGGAAGTAAAAGGCCATTAACTGGGCCACAAAGGTCTTGGTGGCTGCGACCCCGATCTCTATACCGGCCTTGGTGTCAATGATATGAGACACCAGATGGCCCAGGGTACTCTCTGGACGATTGGTAATCCCCAGCAGGCGGGCCTGGTAGTCAGGCGGTTGCTGCGATCTGCGCTTCAGTTCCATTTCTAGGGCAGCAAGGGTGTCTGCCGTCTCCCCCGATTGGGTCACCCCGATCGTCAGGGTATTGGGGGTGAGGGGTGAGGGGGCATAGCGAAATTCAGAGGCATAGTGAACCTGGGTGGGAAGGCCGGCCAGTTGCTCCAGCAAATACTTACCGACTAGACTGGCATGCCAACTGGTACCACAGGCTACAATCTGCACGTGTTGTAGATTGGCGTAGAGGCCGGAGGCCAAGTTCAGTTGAATCGGGGAGTGCTCCGCCTGCCAGTCTGGTGCGAGATAAGCTTCCAGGCAAGCGCGCACGACCCCTGGTTGCTCATAGATTTCCTTGAGCATGAAATGCTTAAAGCCCTGCTTTTCGACCATCACCGGGTTCCAGTTAAGGGTGCGGGGGTGTTTTTTTAAGCGTTGGCCGGCAAAGGTGTAGACCTCAACCCCCAGGGGGGTCATCCGAGCTAGTTCTCCATTTTCCAAGGTCAAGACCGCCCTGGTGTAGGGCACCAGGGCTGGTATATCAGAAGCGCAGTAAAACTCACCCTGGCCAAAGCCCAACACCAGCGGGGCTTGCTGCCGAGCCAAGATCAGCTCGTCAGGGAAGTCGGCGGAGATCACCGCGATCGCAAAGGCACCTTCCAGTTGGTTGACGGCCTGCCGCACGGCTTCAAACAGGAGTGAAGGCGCGGAGGCTGGAGGCTGTTGCTTGATGGCCGACAGGCATTCGGCAATCAGATGGGGAATCACTTCCGTGTCGGTTTCAGAACGAAATTCGTGGCCATTGGCTTTCAGCCGTTCCCGCAATTTTTGATAGTTCTCAATAATGCCATTTTGGACGACGGCAATCCGACGAGTGGTGTCCATATGGGGATGGGCATTGTACTCTTCAGGCTTACCATGGGTAGCCCAGCGGGTGTGACCAATCCCAATTTGAGCCAGGTTTTGCTCCCCCTCTAGTTTTTCTTGCAGGTTGTTGAGTTTCCCCTTCGCCCGCACACAATGAATCTCATTGTCTAAAACCGTTGCAATCCCAGCAGAATCGTAGCCCCGATATTCTAACCGGCGTAACCCTTCCAAGAGGATCTGACTGGCTGGTTGGGTACCGATATAGCCGACGATGCCGCACATAAAGCTTACTCCGTATTAATGAACTAATAAGTGGATAGACACAATTAAATAAACCCCCTACAGTCCCCCTTATCTCTAGCGCAGCGGCGCGAAGCGCGGGGACGGCGATAGCAGGAGGCCCAGACGGTAATTTTTCATGTTCAGGTACTTAATAAAGTTAAAGACCTCGTGACGTACTCCCAATGCTCTCCCTAGGAGGACAAGAGGGAACCCTTGCAAAGTTAGCTGGATTCTTGTTAGCTTAGAACTAGTCTATTGTAAAACTTTGTTAAGCCTCTACCCTCGATCGCAGATTTTCGATGACTGCAAACCTGATGCCTCCGACTACCCAGCTATCCAATCCTGAGATTGACAGAGACACGAGATCGTCCCTCCTTTACGATTTGGTGATTGTTGGGGGCGGGCTGGTTGGCCTGACTCTGGCTTCTGCATTAAAGCATTCTGGCCTGCGGGTGGCTTTAGTCGAGGCTAGGGTTGATTCTGCTGCCAGCGATCGGGGGCAGGCCTATCATATCAACCTCCAAGCCAGTCGCATTTTTCGAGGCATTGGCGTTTGGGATGCCATGGAGCCAGGGGTGAATCCGATTCAGCAAATTCGGCTGTCCGATGCAGACCGTGCCCCTGTGGTGCAGTTTCTCCCACCGGATCTGGGAACGCCAGTCTTGGGGTATGTGGCGGAACATCGAGTTTTGTTGCAGGCGTTGCGGGCTGATTTGCAGCACTGCCCTACTATTACCTCGCTTTGTCCGGCTGAGTTGGTGCAGACCGAATACCAACCCGATGGCGTTTTACTCACCCTGAAGCAGGGCGACGAAAGGGTGAGGGTGCGCACCAGTCTGCTGGTGGCCGCCGATGGATCCCGATCGCCGATTCGGCAACAGGCTGGCATTCAGACCCGTGGCTGGCAGTATTCCCAGGCTTGTGTGGTGGCTTTCATCCAACCTGAAAAATCCCATCAAAATACGGCCTACGAGCGCTTCTGGCCCAGTGGCCCCTTTGCCATCCTACCGCTGCCTGATAACTTGTGCCGCATTGTCTGGACGGCCCCGCGAGCAGAAGCGGAAGCCATTCTCGCCTTACCGGAAGCAGAATTTCTTGCCCGCCTGCAACAGCGCTACGGTGATCAGATGGGGCGGCTATCCCTGGTGGGGCAACGTTACCTGTTCCCAGTGCAACTGATGCACAGCACCCGCTATAGTCAGCCCCGCCTGGTGCTAGTTGGCGATGCCGCCCATTGCTGCCATCCAGTCGGCGGGCAGGGCGTCAATTTGGGGATTCGGGATGCGGCGGCCCTGGCAGAAATTCTCTCCACGGCGGCAGCGGCAGATCAAGATATTGGCAGCAGGGCCGTTTTGCGTCGCTATGACCAGTGGCGTCAACCCGAAAATCTACTGATTCTGGGCTTTACCGACCTGCTGGTGCGGCTGTTTTCTAACCACTGGCTGCCTTTGATGGGGGTTCGTCGTCTGGGGCTGGTGGGGCTGCGGTGGGTTGCTCCGGTGCGTCAACTAGCCCTCCGGCTGATGACGGGGTTAACGGGCAGGGCACCCGCGATCGCCCAACCGGAATAGCAAAAATTCCCCCCTGTGGGCAAGTCTCAGCCGCTAATATGGGAAAGCTGGGCTGTTCCATGATCGGCTCAGGTCTGCCACCAGCAAAAACTCAGGGGGTGCTATGCTACCATCGTTTCGCTCAACCGTATCTTCCGGGTTGTTACTCCTATTGCTGGGGGCTTGTAGTTCTGGCAATGCCGCCAACCAGTTGACCCAACCCAGGGCGATTAAGGTAAAGCTGGCCACGCTCAATCGCCAGCCCCTGATCAACAAATCTGAGTACATGGCCAGCTTGCAGTCTCGTCGATCGGTGGCACTGCAACCCCGCGTCGAGGGGCAGGTTTCTAAGATTTTGGTGCAACCGGGAGATGGGGTGGCAACCGGAACACCCTTAGTCTTGATCGATTCCAATAAGCAACGGGCCACCGTCCAAAGCTCAGTCGCCGCCGTGGAATCGGTTCAAGCAGAGCGGGCCAATGCCAGAGCTATGCTCAAAACCTACGAGGCCGATCGGATTGCGAAACAGGCCGACTTAGCCTTTAACCAGCAACAATACAACCGCTATGCCGCCCTCTACAAGCAGGGCGCGATTAGCAAGCAGGATGTCGATCGCTACGCCAACAGTCTGGCCGCTGCCCGGGCAAATTTGGTGGCGGTTGATGCCAGAATTGCTGCTCAAACAGCGGAAATCGCCAAAGCAGAACGACTAGTGCAGCAATCCCAGGCGGGAACCCGGGCTGAAGCGGCAGAGTTAGGGTTTTATACGATCGCGGCTCCGTTTGAGGGAACGGTGGGTGACATTCCCGTCAAGGTGGGAGACCTTGTAACCAAGGATACAAAGCTACTGACCGTCACCCAAAATAATCCCCTGGAGGTCAATATTTCTATCCCGGTCGATCGGGCGGCGGATGTCCAGATTGGCACCCCAATTCAGCTTTTGAATGGTCAGGGCCAGGTGGTCGGCAGTAGCCGCGTCTTTTTTGTCGCACCTACGGTCAACGACGCGACCCAGTCGGTTTTGGTTAAAGCCCTCTATGACAATGCCGGCGGCAAGTTAAGAGCCAGCCAGTTTGTGCGAGCCCTGGTGATCTGGAATCAACGACCTGGCCTACTAGTACCCACGGCTGCGGTTTCTCGCATTGCGGGTGAAAATTTTGTGTTTGTTGCAGAATCTGACCCTAAAACCCATGCCCTGCTTGCGCGACAAAAGCCCGTCAAGCTGGGAGAGATTCAGGGCAATGCTTATCAAGTTCTGGAAGGGCTGCAACCAGGTGAAAAACTGATCACCTCAGGCATTCTTAATCTGTCTGATCACGCCCCAATCCAGCCTGAGTCTTGAGTACCATACCTCAGTTCAAAGCTGCCCCAGTCCCTTACTGTCAACGGCGATGTTTGTCGATTTCTTTATCAAGCGCCCGGTTTTTGCCATTGTCTGTGCCTTGATCACCCTCTTGGTGGGTGGCATTTGCATTCCCAACTTGCCGGTCGCCCAGTATCCCGACATTAGCCCGACCCAGGTGAATGTCACCTCTAACTACACGGGCGCCAGCGCCGAAGTCGTAGAAAACGCAGTGACTACGATTTTAGAGCGTCAGATCAATGGGGTAGAAGGCATCAAGTATCTCTCTTCTAGCAGCAGTAATGACGGCACCAGCACGATCGTCGCCACCTTTGAGGCCAGTCGCAATAAGGACCTAGCGGCGGTGGACGTGCAAAACCGGGTAGCGGTGGCAGCATCCCAGTTACCGGAAGCGGTGCAACAGACGGGAGTAAAGGTCACCAAACAATCCACCAATCTTTTGTTGGGAATTGGCCTGTTTGCCCAGAACGATCGCTATAGCAACACCTTTCTCAGCAACTATGCCGATCTGTACTTGGTCGATGCCCTCAAGCGCTTGCAGGGGGTGGGGGATGTCCGCATTTTTGGGGAACGGAAATACGCCATGCGCCTGTGGCTAGACCCGACCCGTCTGGCCAGTCGGGGGCTGACCTCTGATGATGTGATAGCAGCCTTGCGGCAACAAAATTTACAGGTGGGAGCCGGGACGATTGGGCAACAACCGGCCCCCCCCGCTCAGCAGTATCAGATTAACCTGCGGGCGGTGAGCCGCCTGACGGAACCCAGACAGTTCAACAACCTGGTGTTGAAGGCCACAGCGGACGGCACCCTGGTGAGGCTCAAGGATGTGGGACGGGCAGAGCTGGGGGCCGAAAGCTACGCCACCTTTCTGCGCTATCGCCAAAAAGACGCCGTGGGCTTGGGGATTTACCAGCTTCCCGGTAGTAACGCCCTGGAGGTGGCCCGGGTAGTTAAAGCTGAGATGGCTAAGCTTGCCCGCCGGTTTCCTCCCGATGTCACTTACCAGGTGGCCTTTGACACCACCCGCTATGTCGAAGCTTCCATGGGGGAAGTGGTGAAGACGCTGCTGGAGGCGATCGCCCTGGTGGTATTGGTGATTTTTATCTTTCTGCAAGACTGGCGCACAACCTTAATTCCTGCGATTACGATTCCGGTTGCCCTGATTGGCACCTTTGCCTTTATAAAGGTCTTCAATTTTTCGATTAACTCCCTGACGTTGTTTGGCCTCACCCTGGCGACAGGGCTGGTGGTAGACGATGCCATTATCGTGGTAGAAAACATTGTGCGACTGATGCAAGACCAGGGCCTGTCTCCTCGCAAAGCGGCATCCAGGGGCATGGCAGAACTATTCGGCGCTGTCATTGCCACTTCCCTCGTCTTGATGGCGGTGTTTATCCCGGTGGCCTTTTTCCCTGGCACCACAGGCAAGCTGTATCAACAGTTTGCCCTGACGATCGCCTTTTCCATTGCCCTATCGACTTTTAATGCCATCACCCTCAGCCCCGCCCTGGCCGCAATCCTGCTGCGACCCCATGCCGATACCAGCCAGGGGTGGTTTTTCGATCGCTTCAATGCCCTGTTAGACCAGACTCGTAGAGGCTACCAGCGATCGTTGCAAATCTTGGTACGCAGAGGCAGTTGGGTGATCGGGTTGTTTCTGGTGACCCTGGGGCTGACCGGGTGGCTTTATTTGAAGGTTCCCACCGCCTTTTTACCAGAAGAAGACCAGGGCTATTTTATTACCCTGGTGCAGGCCCCGGAGGGGGTCTCCCTGAATTACACCAGTCAGGTAATGACAAAGGTTGAACAACAAATTTTGAAGCAGCCAGAAGTGGTGGGTACCTTTGCTGTCGGCGGCTTCAGTTTTGGGGGTAGCTCAGCTAACAACGGGATCATTTTTACCACCCTGAAAGATTGGAAAGACCGTAAGCAGACAAACCAATCGGCTCAGGCCATTATCGGCAGGTTGTTCCCCATTTTTTCAAGTATGCCTGAGGCCCGCATTATTCCGGTCAATCCCCCTGCGATTCAGGGCCTGGGCAGTGTGGGCGGCTTTGAGTTTCAGTTGCAAGACCGGCAGGGGAGTGGGGATCTCGGCTCTCTGGTACAGAGTATGGGGGCGATGATTCAACAGGGCAACCAGACCCCAGGGTTAACGCGGGTGTTCAGTACTTTTGCGGCTAACTCGCCCCAACTCCTGGTTGAAGTCGATCGCAATAAGGCGGAGGTACTCGGGGTTTCAGTGAATGACATCTTCAGTACCCTGCAAACCCAGATGGGGTCTCGGTATGTCAACGATTTTGAGTTAGACCGTCGCACCTATCGCGTCTATGTTCAAGCTGAACAACAGTTTCGGGCCAATCCGGCAGATGTGGGAGAGTTACAGGTGCGTTCCCGCACGGGCCAGATGATCCCCCTCAGTAATCTGGTAACGCTGACGCCAACGACGGGTGCCCAAACCATCAACCACTTCAACCTGTTTCGCTCCATTGCCATTACTGGCAGTGCTGCCCCTGGCTTTAGTTCGGGGCAGGCGATTCAAGCCATGGAAAATCTGGCGGCCAGGGCCTTGCCCCCCAGCCAGGGCTATGAGTGGTCTGGCTCCTCCCTGGAAGAACTCACCGCCGGACGGCAGGCCCCCTTGATTTTCGGCCTGGGCATTCTATTTGTCTTCCTGGTGCTGGCGGCCCAATATGAAAGTTTTATTGACCCGATTATTATTCTGCTGTCCGTTCCTCTGGCGATTTTAGGAGCGCTGCTGGCGGTTGCTGGGCGGGGGCTGGCCAATGACATCTATTGCCAGATTGGGTTGGTGATGTTGATTGGGCTGGCCAGCAAAAACTCAATTTTGATTGTGGAATTTGCCAATCAGTTGCGACAGCAGGGTTTATCGCTTACAAAAGCTGCAATCACAGCGGCTGAAGAACGGTTACGCCCGATCTTGATGACCTCTTTTGCCTTTATTTTGGGGATTGTGCCCCTGATCTATCCCGAAGGGGCAGGAGCGGCCAGCCGTCGTTCCCTGGGCACGGCGATCGCAGGGGGGATGTTGGTCTCTACCCTGTTGAATTTATTTGTAGTCCCTGTCCTCTACATTGCAATTCGTCAGTTGCACGATCGACTGAAAGCCAATCACGCCCCCCTGGCAGCAGATTACGAACCCTTGCCCCAGACAGAGACCGACTTAACTGCACCCAGGGAAAAATGATGGGTCTGTCATCCTGGCTCAAACTAAGTTACGATAGAATTTGAGTAATGTGGCCGTATTCGTCTTGAACTTTCTTCAAAATGAACACATTGTTTGCTATGGCAAGGGTGTGCTCTCTATCGATGATTTGTCTGACAAGATATTTGGCTTCTGTTTTTACGTGTTAAGGAGACGCGATCGAAGATGACTCAAGTGATTGTGGGTGAAAATGAAGGGATTGAGTCGGCGCTACGCCGTTTTAAGCGTCAGGTTTCAAAAGCTGATATTTTTGCTGACATGAAAAAAAATCGTCACTTTGAAACCCCTTCAGAGAAGGCAAAACGTAAAGCTCTCGCCAGACGGAAAGATCGTCGCTCTCGCGGGCAAGGCTAGTTAGATCTCAACTTACCAAAATTGGACTGACCTCTTCCCCATACTGAGATCTTCGACTTTTCTATCGCTAACTATTCAGTTGCAAAAATCTGCGCCACGGTTAGCTCCAGTTCTCTTAATTCTACAGAGACTATAGTTGCTTCTCTGCTAAATATACCGACCTCTCGGTAAGCCTCACCTGCTAGTGTCAGCACCATCACAGTTTGGGCAAATGGATCAATCAGCCAATATTCAGGAGTACCAATGGCTGCATACTGTGCCCGTTTATGACGGTAGTCGCGGTCTTGGTTAGTCTTACCGGAGCTCGTCACTTCAACGATTAGTCGGGGCGGTGGCATATCGAGGGTAATGGTTAGTCGTCGTTGGGTTAACTTCAAATGTTCGGGGCGTAGCACTACTAAATCAGGGTATCGGTTAGCCGCGTCCTTGGGTTGTAGGACTGGTACCTGTACTTCGTAAGCATGGACTCGCACCAAACGACGGCGCACCACTCGAATCAGGTAATCGCGCAGGTTTAAGGCAAGCCAATTATTCTCTTCTGACTCTGGCGGCAATTCGACTAACTCCCCATCGATTAATTCATGAAACCCGTCTATCTCTAGGGCGTTGCTGTAGGACAAATAGTCTTCAAAGCTTGTGAATTTTACCTTGACCTGGGCCATTGTCCCTCTCTCCACCGACGGTATTTTTATTTTAATGGACTGGATTCGGCATATTTCTCAGAGTGAAAAGTTGTCCCTGCAATAGAAGCCAGGAGTCAGCGGTGTCAGCCATTTAGCCATTTCCGTTGAACCTTGATGTGCCGCTTTATCGCGGTGTGATTGTGAACTGCTAACCGTTGAATGCCATTCGATGTTTCTGCCGCAAACGTCCATCCTTCCCCCCGGTCAATGAGCCAGTATTTGTTAGCAATCCAGTTCTGGCCTTTATGCGGATGACGATGGCTTGCCCAATTGTTCAACTGAAGATATAACCAGTTATCTAGCCGTTGGTAGGCTTTAGAACGATACCTGTCTAGGTGTTAAATCCAATTCAGAGAAAAAACATTATAGATGTTTCCGGTAAAGTCTTCCTTGAGGGGGTCGTGGTTGTCTCTTCTCCGTTCAACCGGGCTAAAGTTAAGAAGTCGTCTGCGTCAGACCCG
>JBJTUO010000090.1:0-2937 GCA_046080785.1 Leptolyngbyaceae cyanobacterium
TGGCTCGATTACATCGGAAGACGTTGTGTTATTCCAAATCAGTAGAAATGCTGGCGCATTCAATTCGATTGTTACTTCACTACCTCAAGTTCCGAGATGTACCCATTCCTCAGCCCATCATAGTCTGATTCAGCAACGCCCCGGAGACAATTGCTTATGCGCGTGTTTCGTCCAGGGAGTAGGCAGAAAATTCTGGTCCCCTAGAACAACAGAAAGGTCGTCTCAAATCATCTGGCGCAGAGTTGATATTGGCTGATGTTGAATCAGGACGAGAGGGAAAAGAAGATATCTCTATGGGTGTGGCTTATTCGGGAGTACTCCATAAAGCGAGACAATAAGCACCTGTCAGTCTTGTATTAATAGACACCTGATAAAAAAAGCTCTGAGGCAAAGCCCAGAGCCCTGTATCGTACCCTTACAAATCACAATGAGGGAACGATGAGTCACACTATACGAGAAAGAGGGAAACAAGTCTTCCAATCCATTAAAGAAAAATCCTGTCAAGGGATAGCAGCGACTGCCCTGTGTGCCAACATGAATGAGGTTTTAACAGATGAGAACGGTGGGTTTTATTTAGCCGCTTTTATGCATGTCTACTACGGTTTACTTCGGGCGATCGCGAGAAATTCGAGCGCTCTGGTATAGATTCCGAGCCTTACATGAGCCGGACTCTGCCATTCGCCTACTGCCAATTTACGGCCCCTCCGGGTCTGGTAAATCTTCCTTATTTAGCGTCGAACGTGCCCGCTAACATTTGGGTTATAAGATTAGGCGAGACGCTGAGGATAGTGAGGCGATCGCCCAATACCCTTCAAGAACTGAGATGAGATCGTCCTTCAGAGTCAGGCTAAACCGCGATCGCTTACAATAAAAGCAACGTTCCCGCCATAGCTCTCTATGCAAAGTGTTCTACCACCCGAACATGAAGAACTCGTGCAGCGCCAACTGGCTAGCGGCAAATATCAAACTGCGATCGAGGTGCTTCTCGCAGGTGCAAAACTTCTCGAACAGCAGGAAGACATTTACTAGGGACGACTGCAAGAACTGCAACAGGAAGCCCAAATTGGATGGGAAGCCGCTCAACGGGGTGAACTTGTCGATGGCTCCACGGCAATGGCACAAATTTGTGCTAATCTGCATTTTCGTCATGCAGCCCATCCTGATTAATCGAGCATAGGCAGCGATCACACCAGGGATGACGCTATGCTGAAACTAGCCAAAGGTAATTTCCTATGAGTTCCTATCATGCACACCATCACCCTGGCCATTCCTGACGAGACCCTTCAAGCCCTGCAAACAACCCCTGAAGATTTGGGACAGGAAATGCTACTGGTTGTTGCCATTAAACTCTTTGAACTGGGTCGATTATCCTCTGGTGCGGCGGCAAACCTGGCTGGTATCCCCCGGACCGTTTTCCTGACCAAACTGGCTGACTATGGCGTGGATACCTTTCGCCTGACCGAAGCTGAACTGGCTGAGGATCTGGCCAATGCCTGAGGTTATCACTGACACCTCACCGATCCAATATCTTCACCAAATCAATCAACTCAACCTTCTACCAACCCTATATGCACAGATCAGGATGCCTCAAGCGGTGGCTGATGAACTGGCACAGGGGCGTACTCAGGGCATCTCATTACCCGACCCGATTTCCCTATCCTGGATCACACTGTGCCCTGTGCCCTCAACTTTCCTGATTCCAGACCTTCCAAATCTCGGTGCTGGTGAACGTGAAGCGCTCAGTCTGGCAACCACCATTCCTGATTCTCTGGTCATCCTGGATGATGCACTGGCAAGAAGCTACGCTCAGCAACTGAACATTGCGATTACAGGGACATTGGGAGTGCTTTTGAAAAGCAAGCAGTCAGGGTACGTGGAAGCGCTGACGCCACTCCTTGACCAACTGAATGCCCTGAATTTCCGTCTGTCTCCAGCAACCCGTGCAGCGGTACTAAAATTGGCAAACGAATGAGCGTGGGACAGGGCGGATGCAGAACCGGACATCCAATCTTATCCAAACTCATACCCAGTAATGTCAGTCAGCGTTCGGCTCCGCCGTCTCGTAGAGAATCGCTTGCTGCGTCTCAGCATCTGCCCCGGTCGCCTCTAGCTGAATTAATGGCACGACCAGCGTATCGCCCTCCCAGTCAATCTCCACAAACATTTCGCGATCGCACTCATTCTCCGGTGCCATCCCTACCACCTCTGCGGTTGCGCCTTCTTTTAGAGGAGAAATACGTCGCTTGCTAATGCAGGTGTTGGTGAAGGGAAATTGCATCGTATCCTGCAAGTAGTAGTACCAGCCCATTGCCTGTTCTTCCGGGCCATAGGCATCCACCACAACTTCCATCGTGATCCGCTCTTCCCGCTCTGCCTCTCGTTCTACCTTCGCCATAAACACCCTCCTATGGGCGATCGCCCTTACCGACCTTCTGCTAAATCCGCATAGATAATCATCTCGTAACCCGTACTTTTTCAGGGGGTTTCAGGCGACAGAGGGAAGTAAATTGACAGCTATGGCGGTGTTCGGTAGCAACGATGGAGCCAGTTTTCCTTGTCGTTTGGCTCGACAGGCTTGCGTCAGATAATCCAGCGCATTTCGTCCTTGCAGGCGGAGGGTGGTGACGACCGTCAACATCCGCTCCACAAATAAACTTCCAGCGGCACTTTGGGCTCCCAAACTACTGTGCCACCAAAGAACAACTGGTCGCAATGCCCGTTCTGAATCATTGTTGGTCGGTTCGACCCCTTCGGTATGCACAAATAACCACAAAGTCGGTTCGAGTTTTAACAATTGCCGACAGGTGCGCACGGTTTTCGCCAACGGTGTTTTTTCGTTGTCGCTGATGGCTAAGCGGGAATGACGAGTAGGTCAGTTAACTCAAATTATGCGGGCTAAAAAGTCAGGGAGCTTTAATTGAAACAATCAGTGCATAT
>JBJTUO010000091.1:0-22695 GCA_046080785.1 Leptolyngbyaceae cyanobacterium
AGGCGATGATGTAGGCAATAGTTGCGGTCAGTAGGGTTGGAATCATCAGGACGCCGAACCAACCTACATAGAGGCGGTTGTTGGTGCTGGTGACCCACTCGCAAAACTGACTCCAGGCATTTTGGCGCTCGACGCGCTGTAATGTCGTTGTCATGATTTTTAATGAGTGCTTGATGTGAACTGTAAAAATTTCAGGCAGTGATTACCGCCTGAAATATACTTTACACTCCTTTGTTTCATTTTGTAAAGAAAAGCTGAGTAAATACTTCAAAAAAATCGCCTAGATCGCCGAAAAATTTACCCACATGGGGATTGCAATGCCTCTCCTTGTCATCGGGATGGGCATCTACACCGGGCTCACAAAGCCTGGCGCAGATGCTGGAAGCAAGAAATCAATGATGATCATCGGACTCAGGATGGCAACTATTCCTGATGCACAACCGACTGGGCCAACTCTGTCAGGCGTTGCTTCACTTCCGATTCCTTAGTGGCAGCAGTGCTTCCAGCTTCAGCCGCTTTTGCTTCCAGGGTCAGTTGCAGTTGTTGTACCGGGTCAGGAATGCCAGCTTCCGTTTTCACCTTAGCCGATGCATACCAGTTGCGCACTTGTTCCAGGGCTTCCTCCACCTGTTGCTTTAAGGTGGTGTAGCGATCGCCGTACTGTCCTGCCAGATGACTGTCAAATTTTCCCCATTGTTCCTGAAGTTTTTCGTAGCCTTGTTTAAGACTGTCTAATTGACCGTTCTGACGAATTGATTTCAATAGACTGGCAAGACGCATTTTCCAGCTTGGAGTTGTTTCTGCTTCTGGAATATCAGAATCTGCTAGATTCAGGACTTCCGCTTTAACATCAACAACTTGTTCTTTAACATTATCGATTACACTGACTACAGTACTTTGAGCCATCGAGCCTAACTCTGTCGTGCCTCCCTTAATCTCATCAAAAGCTTCTGAAACCGCTGATTTAAAAATGCTGCGAATTCGTTCTGATCGTTGAATCCCTTCTGACTTCACTTTTTCTAGATCTTCAGACAGGCGGTCTTTCAGTGATGTGGCCATAGTGTTCTCCTGAGTTGGGTTGCATTCGGCTTACACATTTATCCTGCCAGAGCGGGTTAGAAAAAACCGGTGTGGAAAACCCCAGTAAAAGTCGTACTAATCCCACCCCGTCGGAGCCCCATTCACCTCCCCGTCTCAAGCGTTCTCCCCTAGACTAAAAAAAGGGCGCTGCTGACAAGCAGGATGAGTTGAAACGAAGTTTCAAGCATCCAGCATCCTTCCCATCCCTGGAGTCAGCAATGCTAAAAAAAAGATCTGGTGGATAAAAGCCATGGTTCGCTTAAAAGTTTGGCAGTGGGTGGTTTTAGCCGTACCGATCGCGGCTGTGCTTCTGTTTGTGCTGATAGCCGCCGGGGTGCAGATACAAGCCTGGGGCATCAACTGGATCTGGGCCATGATTGGTTTGGTCTTACTGGGTTGGCGCTTGTTACTGGTGCGCTGGAGCCGTCCTGCCCTGAGTCAGGTCATGGCCATTGTCCAGGAGGTCGCTGACGAGTTAGAAGCCCAACCTTTGGGAGAGCCGCTTACCACCGATGAAACCGGGAATCAACTGGAAACAGCCATTCAAGCCATCTTGGAAGCATCTCGCACTGACCCTCCCCTCTGGGAAGACTGGCCTCTGTTTTGGAAACGCTGCCAGACCCTGGTGGAAGGGATCGCCCATGTCTATTACCCCGATGTCAAACATCCGCTGCTCCATATCTACGTACCCCAAGCCTATGCCCTGATTCGTGGCACGGTGGATGACATGGATCAGTGGATGCAAAAGCTGAGCCCCGCCTTAAATCAGGTAACGATCGGGCAGGCTTACCAGGCCTATCAGGTTTATCTTCAACTACAACCCTCTGCCCGCAAACTCTGGCAAATCTGGAATTGGGCGCAATGGCTACTCAACCCCGCCGCCGCTGTTGCCCGTCAGGCAACCCAACGCTATAGTGACCAGGCTAACCAGCAACTGCTACTCAACCTGAATCAATTGCTGCGGGAGGTGGCCCTGGTCAATTTGAGCCGTCAGGCGATCGCCCTCTATGGTGGCCAAATTCCCGATCTGGAAGCAATTTCTGCAACAAAAACCATTGCTACGAAAGCTGAGACCAAAACCCTGCGAGAGATCCTGGCCCAGGCAGAACCCACAGAAACAGTGGAACAAAAACCCGTCAATATTTTGTTGGTGGGCCGCACGGGGGCAGGGAAGAGCAGCCTAATTAATAGTTTATTTGTAGACCATCGGGCTGAGGTGGATGTATTACCCAGCACTGATCAAATTCAAGCCTACCACTGGCAATCCAACAGTGGCGAAAGTCTGACTCTATGGGATACCCCCGGTTACGAGCAGGTCGATCGGGAAGATCTGCGCCAACAGGTGCTGGATTATTTGCCCCAGACCGATTTGCTCTTGTTAGCGACGCCGGCCCTAGATCCAGCCCTGCAAATGGATGTGGATTTTCTCAAAGCCGTCAACCAACGGGTGCCCGATTTACCGGCCATTACCATCCTGACCCAGGTCGATCGGCTGCGCCCGCTGCGCGAGTGGCAACCACCCTACGATTGGAAATGGGGCGAGCGTCCCAAGGAAATTGCGATTCGGCAGGCAACAGCCTATCGCGCTGAACTGCTGGACGAGGATTGTAACCTAGTGCTACCAGTGGTGACAGGAGATGCGATCCAGGGACGGGTGGCCTGGGGGATAGAAGATTTATCGCTGGCCCTGGTGGAAGCGATCGCCCCAGCCAAGCAATTACGCCTGACCCGCTTTTTGCGTAACCTGGAGGCCCGTACGATCGCCGCCGCTAAAATCATTGACCACTACACCTTCTTAATGACCACAACCCAGGGCGTGGCCAGCCTGCTAAAAAGCCCGATTTTGCGATTTATTTCGACCCTGATGACCGGGTCTCCCACCCTGGCCTATCTGCTGGCAGAGCAGATTCCGATCGAGCAGTTGCCCCTTGTCATCGGTAAATTGCAAATGGCTTACGATCTGTTTAACCTGCTCAGTGCCGACCAGCCTGATGGCCATAATTTTGACCTGATCGCTCTCTGGCCCTTACTCCTGGACAATAGCACTCCCCCCGATCTCAATGCCTGGGCTTTTGGTCATACCCTGACCGAGTATTGGACTAAAACCTTCTCATCCAGCCAGTTACAGCAACGGTTTCAAGATTATCTGCAACAGCAAAAAGGCCCGTGACTTTAAATTTTCCAGGGTTGACGAAATTGATCAAAAAACTGTAAAATTGAATACAGAAAGTAAATCGTTCATCTTTCTTTTCTTTAAGAAAGACGGAAGTAGGGATCGAAGCATTCACTTCACCCCAAGGGGTATCCGTGAATGTCGGATTTTCATCCTGAAGGAACGCGCCTCATTGTTGTCTAACAGCCTGGAGGCGGATTATGCAATTAAAGTATCGTGGTACGACTTACGAAACGGGAACCGCTCAAAGCTTAGAAACGGGAACCGCTCAAAGCTTAGAAGCGGGAATCGCTCAAAACCTAGAAGCGATTAACCCCAAACCGGTCACCAACCTAAAATATCGTGGGGTAGCCTATCGGTTAAACCAGGTTGCTCAAGTTGAATCTCTCAATGCCGTTCTCAAGTATCGGGGTGCGGCTTATAACCCGGTAGCGGATACTCCAACTGCAACTGTGCAAGAAAGAGCGCGGTTGCTGACCCTCGATCGGCAACGGGCAGAAAAAAATCGTCAGCAGTCGGTCTTAACCCGTTTTGCTGTCGAGGTGGGTATTGCAGGGTAAACATATACCGCCTAATGCATCCGGAGGAAGTGGATGATTTAGTTGCAAATCCCTAACTGCTTTTAATTTGTAATCTCAGTTGCAGTAGCGACAATCCGATAAATCTCTCCCTTGTGATTGTGCAGGGGAGAAAGGGTTGTCAACATCCAAATGATCCGATCGTCAAACACGAGCGGCTGCTCGGAGGTTATGCTTGTACCGAGCTGCAAGCACCGTTCGTAGCTTTGTTGAAAAGTCTTACCAACGACTGATCCAAAAGCCTGTTCTGGTGTTTTACCCTGAATCGCTGGATTGGGCTGTCTGATATATTGCTCAGCAACCCGATTACAGCTGAAATAACGGAACTCACCCCCTGGCGCAATGTCTATGACAAAAATTGCCTGACGGAATTCGTTGTAGAGGCTGCTCAAAAGTTGGTCTTGCTGGTGCAGTTCAGCCCTACATTCTGCTAACTGTTGTTCCAGATCATCCCGTGCGGCCTGGAGTTCTTGGTTTTTCTGATGTAATGTTGTCTGGCTCGATCGCAGTTGTTCCAGTGCAGTGCGTAGGCCTTGATTCACTGCCTTGAGTTCAGCAATTTGTGGCTCTATGGGCGGCTGATTTGTCTGAGCAGAGGGTGCAGATGCATATAAGAGATTGAGTCGGTAGCCCACCCCATGCACTGTTTTAATAAAATCCTTAGGGACACCCGCATCAGTTAATTTGCGGCGCAGTTCCTTAACATGAAACCGCACTACAGTCTGATCTCGAGACGCCGTGGACTCCCACACCTGATCAATCAGCATGCTGGTGCTATAGATGATTAAAGGACTGCGTAAGAGGATTTCCAGAATGGCGTACTCTTTTGCCGTTAGAGAAATCATTTCACTCCCATAGGTAACGGTACGACTATGGGGGGTAACGCATAATTTTCCCCAGGTTAATTGGGTTGAGGCAATCGCATCCCCCCGACGGAGCAGGGCCTGCACCCGGGCTAAAAATTCTTCAGTATCAAAGGGCTTGACCACATAATCATCGGCCCCTGCATGAAGGGCAGTAGTTTTTTGTTGAGTTCCGCCTTGCCCGGTTAAAACTAGAATTGGCATCCAGTACCCTTCTGCCCGGAATGTTTGGCAGAGACTGATGCCGTCTAAATCGGGCAGAATTAGATCCAGCACAATCAAGCTGTATTCAAAAGTCCTCACCATTTTCAGAGCAGCGTCCCCATCGATCACTAGGTCAACCGCATAGGCTTTGCTTGTTAGCAGGAACTTTAAAGCTTGCCCAACAATGGGATCATCTTCCACAACCAGTATTTTCATCGGTCAAAATTCGCGATCGTTTATACAGATTTTTCAACTTAAACATAGGAGAATCGTACCGTCCTAGAGTCAAATCACCATAACTGAACTGCCTCCTTGCCAATAGGGAGGCATTTTATTGGAGTCTTGTATCCAGGTCGAGAAGGCCTAGATGCAAATAAATTGCTGATTGACCGACTGGCGATTTGAGCTAAACTGCGGCATTCCCTCCCGCCTAAAGGATATGCAGTATCGCCGCTTTGGTAAAACCAACCTAACCCTATCGGTCTTTTCTCTTGGTCTCATGCGTTGCCTGGAGTCAGAAGCCCTATTTGACCAGACAGTGGGACGAGCCATAGAACTGGGGGTCAATCATTTAGAAACGGCCAGCGGCTATGGCCAGAGTGAGATTTACCTGGGGAAAGCATTAAAACGAGGCATCCCTCACCCCTCTGATCTGGCTGCGGATGCCCCTCACGCTCGCACCCTGCACATCACCACCAAAATTCCGCCCACTGCGGATGCCGCCAGTATGGATCGGGCGATCGACCAATCTCTGGCGCGTCTCGGTGTAAGCCGTCTGGATGCATTAGCCATACATGGTATTAATACCTGGCAACATTTGGAGTGGATAAGATCACCCCAGGGTTGCATGGCCGCTGCACAAAAGGCTTTAGCAGATGGGCGCATTTGTCATTTGGGTTTCTCTACCCACGGTTTCTTGGAAGTAATTTTGGCGGCGATCTCAACTGATTTATTTGAATTTGTGAACCTGCATTATTACTACTTCTTTCAACGGCATGGGGCGGCGATTGACCTGGCGGCCCAAAAAGACATGGGGATTTTTATTATTTCTCCCGCTGATAAGGGTGGGCTACTATACTCTCCGCCCGCTAAATTAGAGCAAATCTGCGCCCCCTTTAGCCCTTTGCATCTCACCTACCGGTTTTTGCTGAGCAATCCCCAAATCACGACCCTAAGTGTGGGAGCTGCCAATCCCGATGAATTGACCTGGCCGCTGGCGATCGCTGACCAGGATGGTTCCCTATCAAAGGCGGAGATGGCTGCCCTGGAGCGATTGGAGCAAGAGCAGCAAAAACTTGGCAGCGATCGCTGCCATCAATGTTACGCTTGCCTGCCTTGTCCGGAGGAGATTCACATTCCAGAAGTGTTGAGATTAAGGAATCTCGCGGTTGCCTATGACATGACTGCCTATGGACAGTACCGCTATCGCATGTTTGACCATGCAGGGCATTGGTTCCCTGGTAGTCAGGCCAACCACTGTAGTGAATGCGGAGACTGCCTGCCTCGTTGCCCAGAAAATTTAGCCATTCCTGACTTGCTCAAAGACGCTGATCAACAGCTTAAGGGGAAAAAAGGCCGACGACTATGGGATTGATCCACCCCTACAACTAAATCCGTCGGATTCATTACTGAGCCGGGATAGCGGGCTATGCCCATCAATATATCAAATCTTTTACTTTTGGCTAGAATAATTTAATTCGGCATACAGTGGGGTATTACTAACTAAAGGCTTCTCACTATCATTCTTTATATACTGTTCATATCCTGATCTGGCCTTGACCTCTTTGCAAGAGACTTAGGGAAATTAATGGTATCGCATATATCGGTTCACTGCATCTACCAGCTTGTAACGTTTGGGTTTTATCTTTCAACTCCCTACTGCCGGAGCCCCTATGAGAACTATTCCTGAATCAACTGCTGCCTACCGCAATGTGATGGAATCATTGGTCATCGAAGAGGTCGATCGCCAAATGCAGCGATTGCCGGAAAAAGTAGCAAACTATGTCAATCGTACCGAAGTCATTGCCTTTGCCCTCAATCGATTGCCGGCTCTTTACGCTACAACTGCAAAAGGCTGGCAACAGCAATGCTCAAAAGCCCATAGAGATTTTCAAGCCCAAATCGCTACGGCTGTTCGTCAGGGAATCATTGCCGTCCAACGCGACCCCCTGCGGAGTGCTAGCCCCCTCAAAATTGAAGAAGAGCAGCTCGCTCAGGCGGTTTTACTTGAGTTACGTAATTTACTGCGCTATGAAGACCTTTCCTGGCATAATTTGGTCGATATTGTTGAACAAACTCTGCTTCGTACTGCACGTGGAGAGATTACCTGGCGTAAACGAGAGGGAACTGCTGTTGAAAAATACGACTGGCACCGCTACCGCATCTAATTTTCAGACCCAGGTGATTAATCCTTCCTGGTCAACGAGGAAGCCATTACATGGCCGATTTCACCTCAGGCAGTCAGTCTTGTTGGGAATCCTCTGTTTCGGATGGGCAATCATCTACCTGGATAGAGCCTCAACTGCCTCAGAAACCATTGCGATTCAATCATCTCCTGCAAATTCGTCGTCTAATCTGGAGCCTGACCCGGCTCCCCTTGACCTAGCTACCCTATATTCAGGTCAGTCATCGGATGTTGCAATTACCTCCACCACTTTTGTAAAAGACAGTATGGTCATGCCGAGCCTATGGTGGATACGGGATCAGTTTGCGGCTCAACCCCGGTTTGGTAAGCATTTTGTCAAAAATTGGCTCGTGCAACCAATGCAAGCCCAAAAACCCGGTCGGGTTGATCTCGTCGTTGATCAAGATCTATGGAGCGGGCTAGATTACCTCGATCGGTACGAGTTCATTACAGGATTTGGTACCGACACTCACCGTTATGGCTATAACCTGAGAGTATTTGACGAACGGGGTCGCAGCCTCGGAGCTTCAACCTGTGATTTCAGGCTAGTCTCTTCTGGAATGGTTGAGAGTAAGTTAGATAGGGTTGCCCTGTCATCTGCATCGAGTGCGATGCGCCCAGACGCAGCTAGATCAGAGCAAAGGTTGTTTCCTCTAGATTTGGGCCAATTAACCTGTCGGATTAACCTCAATTTATCGGTTAGAAGCATGGTGCGAGGCAGCCCCTAGGTTACGACCCGACGCATCTCCTGCCATAACTGTTGATACACCTGACGGGATGAAGATTGCAGAGGGTGTAAAAACTCACTGGCCCGGAAGGATGCCTCTGGGGGCAGGAGAATTGGGTTTTGCCGTAAAGCCTCCGGCAAAGTACCCGGCGCAACCGTCAGAATAGCAGGGGAACTGGCTCTACTAAAGAGAGTCAACTGAATCGCGATCGTAGGATCCCAACAAAAATCAATCCAACGTTGTGTTAAAGCATTTAAAGGGTTGGTTTGAGCCGCTGGCCGCACCCAGATATCCGCCCAGAGTGCCGTGCCTGACTTCGGAAACACCGCCGCCAGTTTAGGGTTACGCTGCATCAAGGGCAGCACATCTGATGACCAGCCCATGGCTAACCAGGTATCTCCTAAAACAAGGGGTTGTAGATAGGCAGTCGAGCTATAAAATTTAACCTGACGGTGTAGGGCTGCTAGCTGCGCTCTCAGATCGGGGACACGCTGGGGGTCGGGCGAATTATACGACTGGCCCAGATCCTTCAAGGCAGCACCAATCACCTCCCGTGGGCTATCCAATAGAGAAAATTGATGCTGTAACTCAGGACGCCACAGGTCATGCCAGTCAGAAGGAGGAGCCAGCCCCCGCTGCTCAAAGATGTCACGACGATAAACAAGGATGGTGCTGCCCCAGCGAAAAGGTAGTGCCCAGGTTGCCCCCTGAGGGTCTAAGAAACCCTCAGGATCACGACGCACCAAATGATGCCAGGGACTTTGAGGTAATTGGCTCCAGCCTTTGAGTGGTTGCACATCAAAGGGTTGAATGAGCCCCTGTTGAATAGCCGCTTGTAACCAGCTATCACCTAATGTCACCAGATCGGGGAGTGGGCCAGGGCGAGAAGAACGAAGCATGGGAAATAACCCACCCAATGCCCCTCCCGATGAGACCGCTGCTTTTTTTTCTTGCTGCTGTAATTGCTGCAGGCGGGTAAATAAGGTTTCTAGCTGCGGCTCAACGGAAAATTCTAAGGATCCCTGTTGCTGTTGCTGACGCAGAAATCGTTGAAAAGCAGCATGAATTTGGGGAGGAATGGAGCCCTGTAAAACATACAACCCCGCCTTGCCATCTGATGTTGCACGGCAGCCCAATAGCCCCTGGCTGAGGGCAACTCCACTAAGACTGATTAAAAACGATCGCCGATCCATCAATTACAATTATCTCCCGATCCACACCCTTTCTCGTTTCCAACCGAGTCTCAAAATGAATAGGAAAACCATAACCCAGATTTAGGGGGTTATACCAGGTAATTTTATCTCTAGGTACTTATTGGCTATCAACTTAAGCCGGGGCGCACTGATAAGTAAAGAATTCAGGAGGCAATGCTTTTGAAGGCACAAACTGACTCCTGACTTCTGACTCCTAACTTCTGACTCCTAACTCCTAACTTCTGACTCCTGACTTCTGACTTTCCTTGCGAGGAGAACTTTTTGCCTTGAAGAACAGACCCAGAAAACGTTAAATGATTCAGGAAAAATGAGAACTCTGTATTCTCAGCTATCTAGAATTGAGGCAGTAAATACAGGCAAAGACGACATTGTTATGGATACCTTACAAAAACAGGTCGGTACGTTGGCTGGCAAAGTCGATGCCCTTTGCCAATTAATTGAGCAGTTGACAACCAGGGTGTCAGATGTGGTGACAGAGTGTCGATTTGGTGCCGACCAGGCTCATCGCATGGAAAGTGGCATCTCATCCGGATATTCCACCTATTCTAATCATGGTGGGCTGGATGCGGCATTTGAGCATAAAGATGTGTTGGTCGATAACAACGGCCTGGATACTGTGGGGCAAAGTGGGGAAAAAACCTTGACGCCTGAAATTCAAATCCAGCGGCTGACAGCTCAATTGACCGCAGCTTATAACCGAATCGCAGCCCTTGAAGAACAACTCCTATCCCAACGCACTCACTACTAGTAGTCCGTCAGGATAGGTTTGAGGGGTACTTCAAATCTACAAGAGCTATTTATTGAGTGTTTTGACAGACCACTAGTGGGTTAGAGCTCAGGCATCCGGTTGCTCCAGAGGCGATCGGCCAGTCTGTCAATCGTCTGCAATAAGTCTGCCTGTTGCCATCCGTAGGAGAGGGTCGCCGCGATCGCGCATCCCCCTGCCCCAACCCCTTCTTTGACAAACCCCTGCTCATACAGGCGGAGGGAGGGCCAGCGGGAGGCATCTAAGCAAAGTTGGGTAGCTATTAAGGGGATAGAGCCTATCTCCTGGGCCAAACCGACTGTGTCGCCCGTCGGGTCTTCTGCCACCCAGCGGGTCGTGCCCACCACAATCTGATCCGGTTGCCAGGAAAACTGGTAGTATTCGGCGATTGCCCGAGTCAGGGCATAAACCGCCAACATTTGAGTGCCGCCAGCCAGCAATACCCCTGTTTTGCGACTGGCCGCGATCGCCATGCCCGCGACGGCCACCTGCATCGGATCCCCGATCGCAGCCACCAATTTTAAAGGGGAGTAGGACTGTCTCAATGCTCCCCTTTGAGGCTCCAGGTTGAGCCGTTGTAATCCTGCTCGCACCAGGTTCCACTTTTGTTGGTGGTTGCAAGTGGGGTGACTGCTGTTGACTTTCCCCCTGGCGGCGATGCCCAGTCCAGTCAGCACCGCCAGAGCGGTTGTCGTTCCCCCAACAACGCATTCCCCCAAAATTACGTATCCAGCACCGACCTGTTCTGCGAGGTGTTTGCCCCAGTTTAACCCCTGCTGCAATAGTGCAAGTACGATCGACGGCGGTAGGGCCTCTCCCGAACTGAGGCAGCGGGCAGGTATGCCGCCCAGGTCAATTGCAGGGCCGACAGGGGGGCGAGGTAAACCCGCATTCAATATCCAGACGGGAATCTCCAGGGCTTCTACGACGCTGCGAGTAATTAGAACGGGAGAGGCCCCGGCCTGCAACGGTGGTAAGGGAAAAGTAGGGTTGGGTTGGGGGCCATTTACTAGGAATTCGGCATCGGCGATCGCCGTAAATTGGCGATGGGCGGGGGTTGCCCCTGCGGCTGAAATACCAGGGATCAAACCTGTCTCCGTAAACCCTAAAACACAGGCAAACAAAGGCTTTTTCCCCTGATGCTGTTGCATCCACTGCTGCCCCTGCTTTAAATCGGTATAGCACCGGATCATGGGCTACTCATAATCCAATAAGGTCTGCACCCATTTAGGTGGACGGGGGATCGGGTTACCCAACCGATCTAATAAGAATAATGCGACCAGATGAACGACAAATACATACATCAGATTGTTAAACAACACCATTAGCACCAACGCAATCTGAATCATCGTCACACTGGGTTGCATCAGTAAGCCCAACTTTAAAAAGATCCAACTTAGTAGCTCCGTGATTTGATTGGTGGCATATTGCCACAGGTCATCACCCAACAGCAGTGAGACTAACCAGATGCGGAAAAACAGCCCCAATGCCCCCAAGAGAGAGCCAATGCCAACAGAGACAGGCCAGGACGCTCTGCGGTGCCAAAGGAAACCGAGTAAGATGCCCAACAACCCAAAGGGCATGACATAGAGAATACTGCGCACAGGCCCCATCAGAACGGCCAGCAACAACCCGGCGATTAAAGCGCCCATCCCGGCAGCCCGCCCGTTCCAACGCAAATAAATCAGGGCGATCGGAATCGGAAAGAAGACACGCAGCACTGGCCCCAGAGGAACGTAATAATTAACTAGCCAAATTAAACCTGCTGCGCTGGCTAGAAAGGCGGTTTCCACCATCATCAGAGGACCGCTTGTCTGACGTTTCAACTGAGATAGGCGATTCACTCCCTCAATGGTCGTGACCGTCGTGCTCTCCTGCTTCAAAGGGCGGGAGAGGGCTTGCTCCATCTCTTGCCAATCAGCATCGCTAGATGGATGAACGCCTGATTGCTGGGTAGACGAAGAAGGATAAATGGACTCATCTGGCGCAGGTGCAGGTTGACTCATGTTGGCAGCAGGGACAGTGATCAGTCTTCTACTGTATAGCGGTTTTGGGCGAGAGCGATCGCCCCCTACCCCATCGATTTAAGGCCAGCCTGCCCCGTTGACCGACTGCAATTAGAAAATGCCTGAGATTAATGGGGGATAGACGGGCCCACAAATTAATTAACAAACAAAGGCTGGCTAACGTCAACAGCACATAGGTTGGCAGCATCACCACCCCAATCACAAACCAGGTCATGACATGCAGCACCATCACAGCGGCAAACAAGCTGGCGATCGTAGTGGATAAATGAATCAACCTGTGGGAACGATTAGAGCCCACCAAGCCTAAGGTCAGGGAGGTTGCTAACAGATTGAGAGGCACCAGAGCAGCGCAAATTGCAAGGCAATGTTGGTGGGAAAACTCTAATAAATGCATCATAGATTTTGCGAAATAGCTCTGGGGATCTGTTTTAACCAGTATGCAAGGTTTTTGTGGAAAAGTCAGGCTTACTGGACAAAAACGCTCTGAGAGTCTATCCGAATACCCAAACTGTAGGGTAGGCAATGCCCACCGTAATTGAATTCTAAAGTACAGCTAAATCCAATGGTTAGGAAAGAAGGGTCGATTGAGCCCCCAACAAGTGCAGCCAAAGCTTAGCCGAGAAAAAATCCATGGGATGTATGCCCAGGGAGAGCCCATTAGACAAAGGACTGCTAAAGCGCATTAACAATATCAACAGGTCGGGCGTACTATGGGCATAGATGTTTTTCGTTGAACCAAAGTTAGGACTCAGCAAAGCTTTGTAAGGAGAATGGTACAAATGCCTGGCCCGATTCAACCTAGCCAAGAGAAGCAACGCGCTCCAATGAATCGTACTCTCATACTGGATGATCAAGATAGAGTCAGGCTAGCTGCTCAAATCCTCCAAGATTTACCTTCAGAGCCCTTCTCGGTTCCACCTACGGGCACAATTCGAGGCGACTGCCTTAAAGTAGCCAAACTGTTACCACAAAGTTTTGTAGATCTCCTTGTTCTTGATCCGCCGTACAACCTTAATAAGAGTTTCAATGGACGAAAATTCTCAAAATGCACAGTTGATCAGTATGCAGCTTGGCTAGATGAAGTTGTTTGCACGTTGAAACCCTTATTGAAAAAGACTGCTTCTATTTATATCTGTGGCGATTGGCTTTCCTCGGCTTCAATATTCACCGTTGCTTCATCACATTTTGTTGTGCAAAATCGAATTACTTGGGAACGTGAAAAAGGTCGCGGAGCTAGATTTAACTGGAAGAACTCTAGTGAGGATATTTGGTTCTGTACTATGTCAAAGGATTACACATTTAATGTTGATGATGTGAAGCTTCGAAGAAAGGTTTTTGCTCCTTATAGAAATGGAGACGGAACACCAAAAGATTGGGAAATCAAAAGAGAAGGTAATTTTCGAGATACTTATCCTTCAAACATTTGGACTGATATTACTATTCCATTTTGGTCAATGCCAGAAAATACAGATCACCCTACTCAAAAGAGTGAAAAACTTATTGCAAAACTGGTGTTGGCAAGTACTAATTCTGGTGATTTTATTCTAGATCCTTTTCTTGGAAGTGGCACAACTTCAGTAGTTTCTAAGAAGCTAGGAAGAAAGTATTTAGGTATTGAATTGGATGAGGAATATAGCTTAATTGCTGAAAAAAGATTAGAAATTGCAGAATTTGAACCAGGGATTCAAGGTTTATTCGATGGCGTATTCTGGGAGCGTAATACCCTTGCTATCCAGCAAAAATGACTGGGCTGGCTTTCTGAGCCCATCAAGAATTTACACTGTTGAGCGTAAAGTCTACTCTTTAGGGGTGGGATCTAACAGTGGTAGAACCCTGATTGACTGACAAAAGATTTGATGTAGGTTGGTGTTGAACAACGCGAACCCCAACACCAGTAATAGTTTCGCTGGGTTAGCCTTCGCGTAACCCAGCCTACGGCAGAATCAGGGTTTCAAGGGTTTTGTCAATCAACCAGCCGCCTAAGACAGAGATGCAGCTTTTGGTAGTTCTAAAAAGCAGGATGAATTGAAACAAAGTTTCAAGCATCCAGCCCTCTTTTCATCCCTGGAATCAGGAATATCCGGTTTCTTGTGGAATGAGCTATCGATCAATGTTTTCCCTGCAACTTGACAGCGTCTAACCTGCATAATTCATGAAGTAAGCTGTTTTACTTCTAAACTACATATTTTGACCTCTAGACCCCTTGCGGCAACGGGATCAGCCTGGAAAATTGAATGTAAGACAGCTTAACTCAACTATTCGTCATTCCCGCCTACGCGGGAATCCACTCTAATAGAAGTTGCCCAACCTGGATTCCCGTTTGCACGGGAATGACAGCCAATAATTGAAGGGTTCGTGAATAATCCAGGCTAAGATAGGATCAGGCTAAGGAGGGAGTTTTCCCTGGAATTTAAGCATATCCTTCATGGCGGAGGCGTATCCAGGAGCTTGAAAATGACAGCGGGGCTAAGCTTACTGGTAAAGGGCGTGTTAGAGTTTGCGCCATTGATAGTGGCATTGGTGCAAAAGCGGCATGATATGGGCCAATCGCAATGGTATTTGCATCAACTTGGAGAATTGCCTGACCTGTTTCAGAGCGTTAACGCCATTGTAGAGAGCAGCCAGTCGGAGTTGAGCTTTGAGCAAGAGAAAAAGAAACAGCAGCAATTAGCAGCTTATAGCCGGGAAACCCAACTCAAACTGGCAGCTTACCACCGAGAAACGATGTTGCAATTGCCAGAGACCCAAAAAATTTTGGATAACTGGCCTTTGCGGCTATATCCCTCTCAGCTATTGGCCTCCGACGCTGCAACCACTCCCTTACCGTTAAGGATCTTTCTGGCCTTTCCCAGCGATCGGTTTAACCAAGACCTGCCACTTCCTATTGATATCGAATCGCGGCTGGCTCAAGGACTGCGAGACTTTTTGAGCCAGCATTACCCCCTGCAAAACCCAACTCGACCCACTGAGTTTTTAGCTGGTGCCTGGGAAAACCAGCGATTTCACAGTGAAGCCAGTATTAAAGCGGTATTTGGCTTCTTAAAGTCAGAACCCACTTTAATATTGGAGTCAGACCTGGATGGCCCTACCCTCAACTTCCGGGTAGCCTATTGGGGGCCAGGGCAGGAGACTTACTCCTATAAAACCATGGCCCAATTGCCCTACCGGGCTTTGCTGAATCAAGCAGCCAAAAAGCGAGCACTGGCCTGGAGGCAAGTTCGAGACCAGCTGATTGCCCTAGGGGAAGATGCAGAAACTGTTGATCGTCTGGGCGGTCAGCGAGTAGCCAACCTGAAACTCCTGGAAAAAGAAGAGCAGTGGTGTGCTCAAGGCATTGATGTCAACCAGCTTGATCTGGCCTACACAATTGACCCGGCAGACCTGGATCAGGTCTGTCAGTTATTGATTCGCTATCACTGCCTGGTGGCAGCCTGGATTGCAGATACCTATCATCTGGTCGATCGCGATGTACCACCTCTCTTACCAAGCTTGCTGTCAGCGTTAATCCAGGAGGGCATAGAGTTCTCCCTATTGCAGGCGATCGTTGCGGGTTATCAGCAGATCTATCAGGCCCTGGAAGCTGAGCGACGGTATTGGGTGCCAGAATTGGCCCTACAACTAGCCCAGAGCCTGAGCCAGTTACCCGACAAAACCTGGGCTCAGGAGCAGGTGGAGTTTTCTCTCACGACTTGGTTACAACTGCGACAGGTTTCTCTCTCTCCAGGGGAGATTCCGTTGGAAAGGATGCAATCTCTGGTGACCTGGAGCGATCGAAACTACCTTGAAATGCTGAAAGACTGTGTTATCGCCCTGGGGGATGGGCCGACGGTGACCCAACTGGAAACCCTGGTGGAAAGCCTACAGCAAGTTGTTGGCACCAGGGAAAAACCACCTTTATCTCCAGGGGTGATGCAGGGAGTAGGGTTCCCCATCCGGACTCTAGCTGGACATTCGGGGGAAATGGCCTCACTGGCGCTTAGTCCTCAAGGTGACACATTGGCCAGTTGCTGCCTGGACAAGACCCTCCAGGTTTGGACGCTGACTGACAGCAAACCTTTGCGGACTTTGAAAGGTCATGGGCATGATATTTCATCGGTGGCGATCAGTCCGGATGGCCAATTTCTGGCCAGCAGCAGCCTGAATAACCCTAAAAGTAATGTCAGAATCTGGAATTTGCAGACCGGGAAGCTTCTCCACGATCGCCTGGGGCATCAGAAATCCGTGCGATTTGTGGCAATGGATGGGCTGGGTCGGATTGTGTCTTGCAGTGGTGACAAGGTCAAGATCTGGGATATCAAGACTGGCGATCGGCTATTGACCCTCTCCCATCTGGGTTCGGTGACGACGATGGCGATCAGTCCAGATAGTGGGATACTGGCAACGGGCAGTAGTGATGGCAAAATCCGGCTGTGGAACGCTCAAACCGGAGACCCCATTCGGAAACTCCGGGGACATACTGGGGCCGTTAACGCTCTCAACTTCGGCCCCGACGGTGAGACCCTGATCAGTGCCAGCTCAGACCAACTGATTCGGATCTGGCATCTCGCCACTGGGGATCTGATCCATACTTTGAGTGGTCATGCAGCGACGGTGAATGCGATCGCGGTTGCGCCCGATCGACGCCTGCTGATTAGTGGTAGCTCCGATACCACGCTCAAATTCTGGAATCTGGATAGTTGGGAGTTACTGCACACGTTAAGCGAACACAAAGGGGCCATTAATTCAGTAGCCCTCAGTGCTAACGGTCAAATCCTAACCAGTGGCAGCGCTGACAAAACAGTTAAACTTTGGCAACTATAGAGACGATCGCTCCTAATTAAATCGCTCCTAAATTAATTAAAGAAGCTGTCCATAACCCCTGAAACTGCATCTGTACTTGAAGCGGTCGGTAATAGTTAAAGTAAAGTCGATCGCAACACCTCATCCGTCGCTCTAAACCCCACCAGTACAGCTTTGCCATCTTTGACAAACAGAGGACGCTTCAGCAGCATGGCATCTTTGGCAAAGGCATCGGCCCATTGGTCATCCGTCCAGGTATCTTTTTCTGTACCCAAGGCCCGGTAAGACTGGCCGGAGGTGTTGCGCATGGGTTTTGCCCCGAGAGCCTTGACCCATTCTTGAATCAATTGCTCAGAGGGGGGATGGTCTTTAGTATTGATAAATTCGTAGTCAATCCCATTGTTGTCGAGCCAGGTGAAGGCTTTTTTGCAGGTACCGCAGTTGGGGATGCCATAGACTTGTAAGCTCATGTTGACTCCTGTCAGAACGTCGCTGATTATTTATTTTGCCATTGTTGTTTCAGGCGCTCGATGCGATCGAGCAAACTTTCATTGGAGAGGCGAGAGCTGAGCCGCTCTACCAGGAGAGGAAAGGCAATCGGCGAAGGGCGGCGGGTTATTTTCCAGACAAGGGAGAGCTGGCTCAGGCGATCCAGAGCTTGAGAGAGGCGATGCACCTCTAACTGGTGATGCAAAACTTCTGTTTCGGCCTGCTTTAGCAACAAATTGTCTGGCTCATACTTAGTGAAGACCTCGTAAATTAAAGAAGCGCTCACCTGCAACTGACTACTGGTTTTCTTGGCGGAGGGGTAGCCCTTAAACACCAGGCCAGCAATTTGGGCAATGCCACGAAATTTACGACTGGTGAGTTCCGACAAATTCAGGCTAGCGCGGATGTCTTGATACAGGTTGTCCCGGCTAAAGAATGCTGCTGAAAACAACAGCTGAAAGGGATAGTCTTTGGGGGCCAGCAGTTCAAACCCGTAGTCGTTGGCGGAAACCGTAAAAGTTGCCTGTTTTTGCTGGGCAAAGCGGTAAGCCCAGAGAAACCCCAACCCCTCATGGACAAATCGCCCTTCAAAGGGGTAGACATAGAGATGCTGGCCCTCGCGAGTCTTACAGGTTTCGATCAGTAATTCACGGCTGGTAGGGAGGTGAGAAATGCGCCGCTGGGCCTGCAAAATTGGCCCTAGACAGGTCAATTCTGAATTAAAAGCATCGGTGTTATGGGTGATTTCAATTTCTTGCCTTAGGTAGCGACTGAGGGTATCAGAAATCGCCAAGTTCCCCCCAGCCCAGGTGGGAGTGACCGTAGATTTCTGCTGGGTGGCTTTGACGTAGGCCACCATATCTTTGATCAGGCAAAACTCCAGTTGTTTTCCGGCAAAAAAGAAAACATCTCCTTTTTGCAATTTGGAAATAAAGTTCTCTTCCACCGTACCGATTTTGCCCTGGTTGAGATACCGCAACTGCACCGCCTGGTTAGAGGTGATGGTGCCAATGCCCATGCGGTGAAAGCGGGTGATGGCAGCATCCGTGACTCGATAGCGCCCCTCTTGCTCGACAACCTTGCGATAACGGGGATAGGCTGCCAGCGCTTTACCCCCCTGGGTAATGAAGGTGAGAATCCAATCAAATTCCTGGTCACTTAAGTCTGAATAGGAAACAGTTTGACGAATCTGGTGCAGCGTTTTTTCGGCGTCAAACCCATCCCCACAGGCCAGGGTCACCAGATGTTGAATCAACACATCAGAGGGCTTGGGCAATGGCCGTCGAGCTTCCACTGCCCCTGCTTGCAGGCCCCGACGGAATGCAGAAATTTCCAGCAATTCCAGCGCATGGGTGGGCAAGAAGAATATTTCTGAGGTGCCCTGGGGGACGTGCTGCGATCGCCCCGCCCGTTGTAAGAGACGGGCTAGGTTCTTGGCGCTGCCAATTTGCACCACCCGCTCCACCGGCTGAAAGTCTACCCCCAAATCGAGGGAGGAGGTACAGACGACCCATTTAATCTGGCCCGTCTTGACCCCGGTTTCGATCGCTTCCCGCTGCTTGACATCAATGGAGCTGTGGTGCAGGGCAATCTGATCAACAAAGTCCGGCAGGGCAAAGGTGATGGCTTGATACCAGCGCTCTGCTTGAAAGCGAGTGTTGGTAAAAATCAAAGTCGATTTTTCGATATCCAGGGCCGCAACCAACTGTTCAAACATCCGCAGGCCCAGATGTCCGGCCCAGGGAAAGCTGTCTACCGATGCCGGCAGGATGCTTTGAATCACCGTTTCTCGCTGGATATTGGATTGAATCAGCGTGGGTCTGCTCCCCAGGCCAACGGCCACTTGAGCCGCTTCCTCCAGATTGCCCAGAGTGGCAGAGAGGGCCCAGGTTTGCAGATTGGGACAGAGGCTACGCAGAGAGGCGAGACAGAGCTCCGTCTGGGTTCCCCGTTTAGAACTGAGTAACTCATGCCATTCATCTAAAATCACGCTCCGTAAGGTCTGCAACCTCTGCCCAGCCCCCTGATAAGACAGCATTAGAGTCAGGGATTCTGGTGTCGTAATCAGAATTTCTGGCAGATCCTGGAGTTGCCGACTTTTTTTAGAAGGGCTGGTGTCTCCAGTGCGGGACTGGACTCGCAACGGCCAGCCCATCTCCTGAATCGGGTGGCGAATCGATTGCTCAATATCCCGCGACAGCGCCCGCAGGGGGGTGATGTAGAGCAACTGTAACCCCTGCCCTGGTTGGGCCAGCATGCGGGCGATCGGCCCCATGATGGCGGCATAGGTCTTACCAGACCCTGTGGGTACCTGAATCAGACCGCTTTCACCCGCCAGATCAGCCTTCCAGGTTTCCATCTGGAAGGGGAGGGGTTCCCAGCCTTGGGTCTGAAACCAGGCAAGAATGGGCCCTAACTCAGAAGGAACCGATCGCATCTCGAATCGCTCCCTGGGTCATGGCAGCGATCGCCTGATCCGTAGCCTTTGGCAGGTGGTAATATTTGCCGCCAGAGGTTTTGGCCAGTTCTTTGGCAAAGCCCGTGGAAATAAACTTATTCTCTGTATCAATCATCAGCAACTTAATACCCAAAGCCCGGATCTTGGCCGCAATGTCCAACAGTTCCCCTTTGATGTCAGGCTTTTCCCCTTCAGGGATCGGCTCACCTAGCGATCGGGCTAGGGGAATATTACCCCGCCCGTCCGTAATCGCCACAATCACCACCTGGCCAATATCCCCTGACTGTTTGGCATTCATCCCCACCCGCACGGCTTGAGTTAGACCGTGGGCCAGGGGGGAGCCACCGCCACAGGGCAGGCGATCTAGCCGTCGTTTTGCCGCTTCGATCGACCGGGTTGGGGGCAAGAGCACCTCTGCCTGCTCGCCCCGAAAGGGAATCAGAGCCACCTGGTCGCGATTTTGGTAAGCTTCCGTCAACAGGCGCAGAACGGCCCCCTTGGCGGCCTGCATCCGATTGAGGGCCATCGACCCGGAGGCATCTACCACAAACACCACCAGCGCCCCCGCTTTACGAGCCAGGCGCTTGGCCCGCACGTCCCCCTCCTCCACAAAGACCCGCTTGCGAGGCGTCGTACCCGCTGGTTGCTGGCTGGCCGCCCGTTGTCGCCTGGCTTTCTGGTAAGGGGCCGCAGCCCTGAGCGTGGCGTCTACCGCAATCCGGCGCGGCTTACCTTTAGGCAACACCGGTTTAATATAGCGGCCCCGATCGTCAGAAAAGATCTGGGCGCGACTCCCAGACTTACCCTGACGGCTAGCCATTTGAGCAAAGTAAAGCACCGAGGGGTCGAGAATCACCCCTTCCGGGTCAAAGACAAACTCCTGGGGAATGCTGGGCGGATCCTGATCTTCTGGTTCCTCCCGTTCTTCCTGTTCCTCCTGCTCCTGCTCTGACTCTTCGTCGGCCTGATCCTGAGGGGGGGGAGGCGGCGGCGGGGCTTGCTCTTCAGGCGGGGGTTGGTCGATCGTAGATCGGGGCACAATCACCAGCTCTACCGCTCGCCGCAGGTCATCGGCGCTCACCTCTGTCCGACCATCCAGTGCCGCATGGGCCTTTGCTACCCGCACGGCAAATAGCTCCGCTCGGTGGCCCTGCACACCGCCCCGGATCGCCTCCATCACTAGGTATTGCACCTGTTCTGGTGCAATTCGCACATCCTTGAGCCATTCCCGCGCCAGAATGATCTGGGTTTTAAGGTCGTCTAACTCTTCTGCATACTGCTCTAAAAAGCGCTGGGGTGAATCGGCATACTGGGTCGCCTGCTCCACGGCCTGCACCCGTTGATCTAACCCCAACACCTGATCGGCGGAAAGGGCGATCGCAATCCGATCCAGTAGGTGATTGCGCAAGGCCCCCTCTTCCGGGTTGTAGGTGGCAATGAGTAAGGGTTGGCAGGGGTGCTGAAAACTGATGCCCTCCCGCTCAATCAAATTGCGCCCGTCAGTCAACACCGTCAACAACAGGTTGCTAATCTGGTCATCCAGTAGATTAATTTCATCGATATAGAGCACCCCTCGATGGGCTTCAGCCAGTAACCCCGGCTGAAACACAGTCTCCCCTTGCTTGATAGACTGGCTCACATCCACAGAACCCAATAGTCGATCCTCCGTCACTCCCAGGGGAATCTGGATAAACGGAGCCGGAATAATTGCCGTCGGGACTGCTGCCGCATCCCGCTGCCAGGTTGCTTGCCAGCGCGATCGAGTATCGTCATCCCACTCTTGGGGGGCCTGGGGGTCGCAGTTGCAGAGCGAATGCTGTACCACTTCGATCGGCGGTAGCAGGGCATGTAAGGCACGGGCCATGACTGATTTTGCTGTGCCCCGCCTGCCAGCAATCACGACCCCGCCCAAACCAGGGTCAACAGCGGAGAGTAACAACGCTAGTTTGACGGCCTCCTGGCCGATCACAGCCGTCAGAGGAAAGGCAGTAGGTGTACGGGCGGCAACTGCGGGCATAGGTCTCATTGATGGCTCCGCATTTCAGCATAACAGGGCAAAGGCTGCTTCGGTGAGAGCGCTTTAGCACCCCAGAGATTGCAAGGGTCTCGGTCTGAAACTTAGAATATAGCTATCTATGGCAGAACCATCCAAATTACTGGTTAAATTAAGCCAGCGCTTGTTTCAATCTGAAAGGGAACAAGGGCAATTTGTTGACTGGCTGATTCACCCCAGACCTAGCTCTTCCTGCATTTTGTGGTGCCAGGAACAGCCAGCCAGCCCCATCTTCCAGGTAGCACCTCCCCTAGACTGGCAACCCCCCTTTGTCGATCGCTTGCTCCCTGGCGCAAAACCCGGCCACCATCCCCTGCATGATCAGGGTGCCTTTTACTGCCTAGATTTTTCTTCGGTGTTTGCTGTTGCTCCTGTTAAGACGCTGTCTTCGGTTTCTACGGTGGTGGATGTCTGTGCTTCCCCCGGTGGCAAGAGTATTTTTACTTGGGTGGCGCTTCGGCCTCAATGGCTCCTCAGTAATGAGGTGATTGGTAAGCGCACAGCGGCTTTGATCTCCAACCTGCGACGATGTCAGGTGCAGCCAGTAACGGTTACCCAAATGGATTCTGAACTACTGGCCAGAAAAATTCCCCAAACGGCTGATCTGGTTTTGGTCGATGCTCCCTGTAGCGGGCAGTCTCTGCTGGCCAAGGGCGGCAAAGCACCGGGTTGTTTTCACCCCGTTAGCATTAACGCCAACGCCAACCGGCAAAAACGCATTGTGGCAAACTCCGCTCGCATAGTCGGCCCCCAGGGCTACTTACTCTACATGACCTGCACCTATTCTCCAGAAGAAAACGAGCAGGTGGTGGAGTGGTTTCTAGCTCGGTTTCCTCAGTTTCAGCCAATCGCCCTAGATCAGTTGCAACCGTATCGATC
>JBJTUO010000092.1:0-7333 GCA_046080785.1 Leptolyngbyaceae cyanobacterium
CGGAGTTGCGCTAGTCGGATAGCTGCAAGGTGATGCCGCATCAAACCAAAAACTAATACTCTGCGGTGGGTCATCACGCGGAGTCTAAACAACGCATAGGGAGGCGATGGGGTTGCCCAGCCTGTGAACTGTGTAGCCGAAGGTTGGGAAGTCCGTGCTGTATTGCTTGCAATCAGCGTCGGGTAGGCAAGCTAGTAGGATATGTCACTCAATATTATCCCGGTGCGGCAAGCGATATGATAGGCAGGTTAACATTTTGCATCTGTAGCCCGGTCATGACCCAAGCGATCGCGCCTATCTTCCAACCCACCCAGCAGCGACCAGAACTGCTGGCCCCCGCCGGCAACTGGGAGTGCGCCAAAGCCGCTGTGGAAAACGGCGCAGACGCTATTTACTTTGGGTTGGAGCGGTTTAATGCTCGCATGCGGGCCAATAACTTTACCATAGCTGACCTGCCAAAATTGATGGCCTTTCTCCATCATCGAGGGGTCAAAGGTTACGTCACCTTTAATACCCTGGTGTTTACGGAAGAACTGAGGGAAGCCGAACAGCATTTACGCCATGTGCGGCTGGAGTTTGTCAATGAATCGCCAAACCAGGTCATTCATACAATTCAGCACTACGATCGGTTATTGAAAGGGGAAATTTCTGGCACCCAGGTTTGGCAAGCACTGAAGCTGCAAAGCCAACTGGGTCTCACCCGTGGTTCCTTAGGCTGAGCAATGCAAGTTCCTTACCGCAATACAACCATAAAATAAAACCCTACTGAAACCAGTAGGGTCAGACAGGAGGAAATCAATCAATCAGTAAAAAGTAAATACGGAGGAGCTCGCTGACAGGTTAACTGAGGGCTTCCAAGTAATCGCGTACCTGATTACGGCGTTTGGGTTGGCGCAGTTTTTGCAATGCCTTCGATTCAATTTGGCGGACTCGCTCACGGGAAAGATCCAGGGCGCGGCCAATGTCAGCTAGGGAGTAGGGTTCACCATCGCTGAGGCCAAACCGCAGGAAGATCACATCCCGCTCGCGGCTGGTCAGGTCAACCATCAGTTTCTCCAGATCGCGACGTAGAGATTCCCGCATCAGGCTATCTTCTGGCGCAACATCCTCGGCTTCCAGCAGTTCGCCCAATTCCGTATCCCGGTCTTTCCCCACCTTGGTTTCCATGGAAATGGAACGGGGCACCCGAATCAGTAACTCTCGCACCTGCTCTGGTGTCATTTCCATCTCGGTGGCAATATCTTCAAGCGAGGCAGTGCGACCTTTTTCTTGAGAAATTTTGCGCTGTGCCCTTTTAATTCTGTTGAGTTTTTCGGTGACATGAACCGGCAACCGGATGGTACGGCTTTGAGTGGCGATCGCCCGAGTAATCCCCTGACGAATCCACCAGTAAGCATAGGTACTAAAGCGATACCCCTTAGTGGGGTCAAATTTTTCAACGGCCCGCTCCAGACCCAGGGTGCCTTCCTGAATTAGATCTAGCAGTTCCATCCCCCGATTTTGATACTTCTTGGCAACGGAAACCACCAGTCGCAGGTTGGCCTTAATCATGTGATCCTTGGCCCGCACCCCCTCGTTCTGGATCGCCTCCAGGGCTTCACTGGTCATCCCGGCCAAAATCGCCCACTGGCGTTTGCCCTCTGCCAAAATCGGCTTCAAATCTGCTAAAGCAACCTCTGCTTCAGTCGCCCATCGTTCTAAAGAGGGGCGGTGGCCCAACTGGGCGGTGAGGCGATCGTGGGCATTAATCAGATGAACATAGCGACAAATTGCCCCATCTTGCTGATGGGCCGCTTGATCGCGCAACTCCAGCAACCGCATATAACGTTGTACGTTTTGTGCTTCTGAAACTTCTTCATCGCGGCCAAGCAGCCCCACCCGTCCAATGTCTTGCAAATACAGGCGCATCAGATCGGTGGTGAGCCTGTTGCCATCTCCCTGTAGATCTGGTGCGTCAGGAAAATTAAATTCCAGGCCAATGAGATCATCACCTGTCGGTTCCAGCGCATTCAATTCAAGTTTTAGTGCCTGTTTGTATAGCTTTTCGCTATAATGAGTTGCGGCATAATAAGATGATACTGACATAGTAATGGTCTCGATGGCTCCAGGTAGTAATGGGCGTCTGTTAAATGCCTACATAGTCAGTCTTCCCCTGGCTCAGGGCTGAAAATTCAGCTTTAACGCTCCCTTAAACTTCCTGATAGTTTTTTGATATATTGGAGCGCCTAGGGGGGCTAGCCGATCTTGACTGGTAGGTGTGGTAAGTAACTCTACGTACCTTGTCAGATCAATTCCTGATAATCTTGCTGTCAAAACTAGATCTTTATTCAGGTTTTAACCTTTGTTGAAGTTCTTTTAGGAATGTGTAATTTAAGTTGGGAAATGCTGGGCCGTTTAGGAGCCGGTATCCAGGGCTCCCAATATCAGCCCAACTGCCAGACTTTGACTGTCTTATCGGAACTACCACTGGCCAGAAGTCGCCCATTCTGACTGATGGCCAGGGCGTTAACCGCTGCATGATGTTCACTCAAGGTGGCGATCGGGTCACCGGTCTCAACATTCCATAGCCGAATGGTGGTATCGCTGCTGCCGCTGATGACTGTCTTGCCGTTGGGGCTGAGGGCAATGGCATTGACTGCATCGCCGTGCCCGGTCAGAGTGCGAATCACTTCTCCCTTTTGCAAATCCCATATTTTGATGGTTTTATCCTTACTGCCACTGAGTAAGGTCTTACCATTGGGGTGAATCACCAGCGCATTAATGGCACTGAAATGGCTTTTAGTAAAGGTGCGGGCTAACTTGCCGGTGGACAGATGCCAGAGTTTAATCTGATTATCGAGCCCACCACTGACCAGCCATTGGTGATCGGGGCTGACCGCGATCGAACGAATCATACCTGCCAGACCAGAAAAGGTGCGCAATAATTCTCCCGTGTCCAGATTCCAGATCCGGACACTACGGTCTTCACTACCGCTTGCCAGCAGTTGGCCATTGGCGTATATCACCACAGAGTTTACATCCCGCCGATGGCCTGAGAGATGACGCAGCCAAAGACCTGATGGCAAGTGCCAGGTTTTAATCGCGCCGTCATCACTGCCACTGGCCAAGATTTGACTGTCGGGGCTGATGGCCAGACAGTTAACGGGTTTGGTATGTTCTTTTAAGACCTGTAGCAGGTCGCCGGCGGCTAAATTCCAGACCCGGATGGTGGCATCTAACCCACTACTGACAACGGTTTTGCCGTCAGGGCTAATGGCGACCGCCAGAACCCACTGGGTATGGCCACTCAGCGTCTGCAAACAGCGACGCCCAGAGCCACTGACCAATGGTGGTCTGGAAGGGGGATTGGAAGACTTGATCGCGCCAGAAAGATTCGCTCCAGAACTACTCGGTGCTGCAATAGGCTTACCAGAGGAGCTGGATCCTCCAGAAGCCCCCGATCGAGACAGGATAATCAGATCTCGCATGACTGCATCAGCAGAGGGGTACCGTTCACTGACCAAGTCTTTCAGCATTTTGTCCAGGATGTGGCCCATCCCTTCACTCAGGGAGCGTCCCTGCTGTTTCAGGCGATCGCGCCAGAGCCAGCAGCCCTCCAGTGGGTCGTATAGCTCGTCGGGCCGCACCTGGGTCATCAGATAAACGCAGGTCACCGCCAGACTATAGAGATCACTGGCGGGGTAGGCTTTACCACTGCGGATTTGTTCTATAGGAGCGTAACCTTCAGTGCCAATTTTAGTGCCTGGTTGGGAGGCGGTCTCTGCCGAGATCAATTTAGAGACCCCAAAGTCAATTAAAACCAGTTTGTTATCTGATTTGCGGCGAATGATATTAGCGGGGGTAATATCTCGGTGGATCACTTGGCGATCGTGGATAAATTTTAGGAGCGGTAGCGTCCCAATCAACACCTCGCGAATTTTTTGCTCAGTAAAGACCCCTTGCTGGGCCAGTTCTTGCAACAGGGTTTTTCCTTCTACAAACTGCTGCACCAGATAGAGTCGGCTATCTTGCTCAAAATAGGCGAGCAGGGCTGGAATTTGGGGATGTTCACCCAATTCATTTAAGCGAATGGCTTCTTGTTCAAATAACTGAATGGCCTTCTCTAAAGACTTAATCCCCTGCAGTTGGGGAGAAAATTGCTTCACCACGCAGCGGGCTTGCAGCCGGTCTTCATCCATTGCCAGATAAGTACGACCAAAGCCCCCCTGTCCAATTAACCGCAAAACTCGGTAGCGATTTCTCAGCAAGGGCGTCAGGGGAGAGCCGCAACTCAGGCAAAACTCTACATCATCTGAATTTTGGGGCTGCGGGCACTGGGGGTTGAGGCAGTAGATCATACCCTGATCATACGTGTAGGAGTTAGGGTGCGGCTATCCTGATTCTTCCCAGAATTCCGTAATTCGATAAACTAAGTTGTGTACATGTCAGAAAAATAGGACAAACAGCCCCTTGTTAGACGAGCAAGCTAAAAAAACAATCTTACGGAAGATTCCCCACGGTCTCTATATCTGTGGTGTGAAAGAAGGAGAAGAAGTAAACGGCTTTACCGCCAGTTGGGTGATGCAGGCATCCTTTACCCCGCCCCTGGTGGTGAACTGTGTCAAGCAAGATTCTCGCTCCCACGCCATGATTAAGGCCAGCGGAGTCTTTGCTCTGAGTGTATTGGAGGCGGGCCAGAAAGATCTGGCGCAGACTTTCTTTAAGCCGCAGCGACGAGTGGGCAATAAGTTTGCAGAGGTTGAATTTTATCTGGGGGAAACGGGATCTCCAATTATCAAAGATTCCCTTGGTTATGTGGAATGTCGGGTCGTTGGTTCTGTAGAGCAGGGTGACCATACGGTGTTTGTGGGTGAGGTGATTGCGGCGGGCGTCCATCGGGATGGAGAGCCGCTGTTACTGGAGACGACGGGGTGGCAATATGGTGGCTGATCCTTAATCCTGATTCCTGAGACATAGCCTTCTGGTGGGTAACAAATGGCTCTTTTCACCCTGCGATCGGTCAAAAAAGACTTTGGCATCAAAGAAATTCTTCGAGATGCTAGCTTTAGCCTGGAAGAAGGGGATAAGGTTGGCTTAATTGGGATTAATGGCTCTGGCAAATCTACCCTGCTCAAAATGATTGCAGGCCTTGAGCCGATCGACGAGGGGGAGTTGTGGGTTAACTCCGGAGCCAAAATTGTTTATCTGCCCCAACAACCAGAGCTAGATGAAAGTCGCACCGTTTTAGAACAGGTGTTTGCCGACAGTGGAGAACAGATGGCACTAGTGCGGGAGTATGAACAACTCTCTCACCAACTGGCCCACGGTGAAGGGGATACCGAAACCCTGATGGCTCGCCTCTCCAGTGTGTCGCAGCGCCTGGAGGCTGCCGCCGCCTGGGAACTGGAAACCAACGCCAAAATTATCTTGACCCGCTTAGGGATCCAAGACCTGGACGCCCCTATTGCAGAACTCTCTGGGGGCTACCGCAAACGCATTGCCATCGCCGCTGCCCTCCTATCAGAGCCAGATGTCTTACTGATGGATGAACCAACCAACCACCTAGACGCCCTCTCTATTGAGTGGTTGCAGACCTATCTCAATCGCTATCGCGGTGCCCTGTTGCTGACGACCCACGATCGCTACTTTTTAGACCGGGTCACCAATCGCATTCTAGAAATCGATCGGGGTGACCTCTATGCCTACGCTGGCAACTACGCCTACTATCTAGATAAAAAAGCCCAGGCAGAAGCCGCCGCCGTCAGCAGTCAACGCAAACAGGCAGGTGTCTTGCGCCGTGAGCTGGAATGGCTCAAACGGGGGCCTAAGGCTCGCAGCACCAAACAAAAAGCCCGCATCGATCGCATCCGAGCCATGCAGGCTGAAGAGTTTAAGCAAGCCCAGGGCAAGGTAGAAATCTCCACCACAGGTCGTCGCATTGGCAAAAAAGTAGTTGAACTCCACCATATCTGCAAGGCTTACCCCGATAGGGCCAGCCCTGACTCGCCAGTTCGCCCCCTGATTCAAGATTTCACCTATAGCCTCAACCCAGAAGACCGGATTGGCATCATCGGCCCCAACGGGTCAGGCAAATCGACCCTGATGAATATTCTGACGGGGCGGGTTACCCCTGACCGGGGAGCGGTTGAGATTGGCGACACCATTGAGATTGGCTACTTTGACCAGCATTCTGAAGATACCTGCATCAATCAAAACCAGCGGGTGATCGATTACCTCAAGGGGGTCGCCGAGCTGGTCAAAACGGTAGATGGCAGCGTGATTACCGCATCTCAAATGCTGGAGCGCTTTTTGTTTCCACCAAATCAGCAATACGCCCCGATCAGCCGCCTGTCTGGTGGTGAAAAGCGCCGCCTGTTTCTGCTGCGAGTGTTAATGGGTGCTCCTAACCTCTTGATTTTGGATGAGCCGACCAACGATTTGGATGTGCAAACCCTGTCTGTCTTAGAAGAATACCTAGAAGACTTTAATGGGGCGGTGATTGTCGTTTCCCACGATCGCTACTTCCTCGATCGCACCGTAGATACCATTTTTGCCTTTGAGGGGGGCGGGGTAATTCGTCAGTATCCAGGTAATTATTCGGTGTATTTAGATTTTAAGAAAGCAGAGGAAGAGGCAGAAGAGAAGCCAGAGACCGTGCCTTTGCAGCCGCAAGCACAACAGGACACTACAGGATTGCCAGCAGGCAAGAGGCAAAAGCCAGAAAACCGTAAATTACAAGACCCATCCAAACCCAAGAAACTCACCTTTAAAGAACGGAAAGAATATGAGCAGCTAGAAACTCAAATTCCGGCGATGGAAGCTGAAAAAGAGGAGATTGAAAAGATTCTGTACCTCAACCCTCCCGCTGGCTTTACCGAGGTGCAACAACTCTCTCAACAGCTAGCAGAGTTGACCCAGGCGATCGACACTTCCACAGACCGCTGGCTGGAACTGGCCGAGCGGATACAGGACTAAATTAGGCATGGCTTGCCAGCAGTAACGACAAAACCAGTAAACCTGATGACGCCGAATGTGGCGCAGCATGATGTTGGAACAGCAAGGGCATTGAGCCATAAAAATTTTAACCAGAGTTATGTAGGTTGGGAGAAAGGGAATCAGGAGAAAAGGAGTTATATCAAATCTCTTTGAAGGAGCATATTATCTGACCCCTCCCAACCTCCCCTTGGTAAGGGGAGGTGCCGCAGGCGGTGGGGTGAATTTTATGCAACATCACATTGAATTGGTATTAGGAGAAAAGGAGTTAGGAGAAAAGGAGTTAAGCAAATTGCTAGATTTTAAATTCTGACTCCTGAATTCTGGCTTCTGGCTTCTGAATTCTGGCTTCTGAATTCTG
>JBJTUO010000093.1:0-4058 GCA_046080785.1 Leptolyngbyaceae cyanobacterium
GTGTTTGCCAATCAATTTGGAAAACACCTACCAGGCAACCTGTATTCGGCAACGCATCTTTTGAGCAATGTATCACCCATTACCCCACCTGCCGCCGCAACAGTTCCAAGGCTTCCTGGGCTTTTTGATTATTGGGGTTGATTTTGAGGGTTTGTTCCATCGCGGCGATCGCTTCTGGGTAGCGTTGCAGTTGCACCAAAACAACCCCCCGGCTAAACCAGGCCCGCTCAAAGTTGGGCGAATGGGCGATCGCCTGGTCATAGGCAGACAGCGCTTCTGAATAGCGTTTCAGTCTTTGCAGGGTGATGCCCTGGTTAAACCAGATCACCGCATTCTTGGGCTCTAGTTGCAGGCCGCGTTCATAGGCCTTAAGGGCGGCCTCTGGTTGACCGGCATCATCCAGGGCATTGCCCAGACCCATCCAGGCAAAGGCCAGATCGGGGCGCAATTGGGTAGCCCGCTGAAAGGCCGTCACAGATTCTTTAAACCGCTCCAAATCGTAGAGGGCAAGCCCCCGACCGAGCCAGCCGTTGACATAGTTAGGGGCGGCTTTCACAATTTGATCAAAGATAACCAGGGCGGCGGCAGGTTTGCCAGATTCTAACAAGTCGCGGCCCTGCTGAAACAGGCGTTCAATCTGGTCATTGGCCTGGGCCAGTCGGTTGATGGATGCCTGGGAAGGGGCGGTGGCGGCGGCGACGGCAGGGAGTTGAACCGGATAGGCGCAGATCGCCAGGGTGGCAGAAACAGCAGTCAGGCCCAGTTGTTTGAGTTGTTTCAGATGCATGGTCGTTGTTCCTTAACGCTTACATAACAACATCTCTCTCAAGGCAGGGAACTTATGCAATGATTGAGGCGTTGCGGAGCAACTCATTCACCCACAGTTGATTGTCTGCCGACAGCGCGGGCGGTGGCACGGGCTGCTGGTAATCAATCCGAATGTGGTAGCCGCCGCGATCGTAAATGCCCTGGACGATCGCTTGCAAATTTACCCCCACATCCTCCGACAATTCCTTGAGCGGCAGCAGAAATTCTGGAATTGCCTCTCGCAGTGTAAAGCCGTAGAGGTCTGCCCTGGGGCGATAGGTTGATCGACTCACCAGAATTCGATAGTCGGTCGGTGTGGTGACCCCTTGCATGGCCATCGGCTGATCGGCCCGCAGCAAATCAATTTCTACCAAATGGGAGGCGCTGGCCAAGATTTGCTGTCGCTTCCGTTCATAGACCGTTCGCCCCCAGCCTTTCCGCTTATTCGTCGGCGAAACCACCTCAATCACGGTAATCACGGCATCACTCCCGGCTTCCCGAATTTCTAGGTAGCGCTGCCGCACTTCTGCTGGCATCGGCAACAATACTTGCTGGGGGCGAGTTTGGGTAGCGACCGTTGGGCGGTCAGCCAAAGGCTGAAGCGGGGGCTGGTTAGGGGTTGAAAGGACGATCGCATCTGCAACCCCCACCAGCAATGTTTCATCTGTGCTGTCCCAATAGGTGCGTGTCTCAACCCCCACGTAATATCGGGGTAGTAAGCTAGGGGCGAGGGCATCGGCGATCGCCACAATCAGACGACTGTGAAACTCCGACCAAAAGATCGGTTGCTCCAGATAGGGATCCATTCCTGGAAAGGGCGAGGGCATGGGAGGAAAGCAACCCGGACTAGCTTGATTGTAGCGAGTTTTTGCGATCGCCCCTCACAGGCTATTGCCAATTAGGATAAAGGGTGCCCAGTAGTAGGGATGGGAGAAATTAGGGGAAGTCGATCGCCCTGGTTCATTTTTGGCAACTAATGTGGCCCGTTGAGGGGCATCCTTTGCCGTGAGCTGTTGGGTGAGCAGGCTGAGTTGGGCCTGTCGCAAGGCTTCTGCCTTGGTCATTTTACCCGTGGCCAGGTTTTGATAAAACTGCTGCATCAGCAGACTGGTGCTGGCGTCATTCACCAACCAGAGGGAGGCCAGCACCGATTTGACATTTTGAGCGAGAAAGTAATAGCTCAGCCCAGCCACCTCAATCCCTTCCTTATCTTGGCCGCCCTTAGCGGTTTCGCAGGCAGAAAGCACCGCCAAATGAATCGCCCCCAGGTCAGTCAGGTTGCGAATATCTGGCACCTTGAGCGGCTGGCCATTGCCCAACACCAAAAAAGACTGCTCCGGGTCTTCGGAAACAAATTTGCCATGGGTGGCGATGTGCAAAATCCGATAGTCGATCAGGTTTTTGAAGGCGGCCAGGGTAAAGGCTTGATTGAGCAACTCGCTGCCAGGAAAAACGCCCTTGGGGTCAGTGGCCTTGCTGCGGACAATGCCATCCAGTTCTGCCGGCACATTGGGCAGGGCATTAAAGCCGGGAGCAGCATTGGAAAGGCCCAGAGCCAGCACGGCATCCTGGGCGGGATTGGGCGAGAGTTTGTCGGTGGTGTTGGTGAGGCCAGCGGTGAGGATGGTGGAGAGGGTAAACCGCTGGGCCAGGTATTGTTTGCCATCAAACAGAGCAGCCAGGGGCATGTAGCGGGTGGAGCGGTCTAAAGAAAACACCAGGTTTTGAATGCCATTGGCATCGAGTTGGGGCCGCAGGGGGGCCACCAGCCAGCCATAGAGCTTCTGGCTCACCTGTTGCAGTTGCTTGACATCGCTGCGGGGGGTTTCCAGCAGGCTGCGGAATTGGGTTACCGTCTCTGATAGGTCTTTGCGGCTGACGGCAATCTCTTTGCTGGCAAACACCACCCCTTCTTTGCCGGCCTGCAAGCCGTAGACCAGCCACAATTTGTCTTCTAGCACCAGGGGGTAGATCAGCACCGTCTTGGGTTGGGCTGTGACAATCTTGGCGGCGGCGACGGTCAGTTCTTGCTGTTGCAGTTGGGCCGGGTCTTGACTGCCCTGCTGCCGGATCAGCCGCCGCAACCGCTCGGCTTGCTGGTTAAACTGCTCGGTGGCGGCCCGCCGTTGGGCCAGCAGTTGGTCTCGCTCTGGGCAACGGGGTTGCTGGTTTTCGCAGTCAGTCAACTTTAAGCCCAGGGCAATCAGCGTATCGAAGGGCGGCTTTACTGGAGCCTCCACCGCGTTGAGGGGAGCGCCTTTGGTTTCTCCACCAGCCCGGGTGTCGCGGGTAAAATCGCGCAATTCCTGGATTTTGAGTAGCTCTAATACCTGTTGCGCTTCTAGCACCCGCCCCTGGGCCAGTAGCAGATCGGCCAATGCCCGGTAGGTGCCCGCCACCGTTTGGGTGTAGGATTCTTGTAGGTCACGGGCGAGGGGCTTTAGTGCGATGCGGATGGTTTCCACCACACTAACCGATTCTTTATAAAAGAGGATGGCCAGTTCGGGTTGCTGCTGTTTTGCCAATACAACCGCAATATTGTTGAGGGCAATACGTTCCCCATCGAGGTCTTTGATTTCCCTGGCGATCGCTAAACTCTGCTCGTGATAGTCGATCGCTTTGGGGTAGTTGCCCAGGGCATAGTAGGCATTTCCCAGATTGCCCAGGGCTTTGCCTTCGCCCAGACGGTCTTTGATTTCCCTGGCGATCGCTAAACGCTGCTCGTGATAGTCGATCGCTTTGGGGTAGTTGCCCAGGGCATCGTAGGCAATTCCCAGATTGCCCAGGGCTTTGCCTTCGCCCAGACGGTCTTTGAGTTCCCTGGCGATCGCTAAACGCTGCTCGTGATCGTCGATCGCTTTGGGGTAGTTGCCCAGGGAAAAGTAGGCACTTCCCAGATTGCCCAGGGCGTTGCCTTCGCCCAGACGGTCTTTGATTGACCTGGAGATCGCTAAACGCTGCTCCTGATAGTCGATCGCTTTGGCGTAGTTGCCCAGGGCATAGTAGGCAAGTCCCAGATTGCCCAGGGCTTGGCCTTCGCCCAGACGGTCTTTGAGTTCCCTGGCGATCGCTAAACGCTGCTCCTGATAGTCGATCGCTTTGGGGTAGTTGCCCAGGGCATCGTAGGCAAGTCCCAGATTGCCCAGGGATTGGCCTTCGCCCAGACGGTCTTGGATTTCCCTGGCGATCGCTAAACTCTGCTCCTGATAGTCGATCGCTTTGGGGTAGTTGCCCAGGGCATAGTAGGCAAG
>JBJTUO010000094.1:0-6217 GCA_046080785.1 Leptolyngbyaceae cyanobacterium
TTCCTGCCGGTGGGGCCAGGGCCACCACCAGTTGCTTAAACTGCCCCTCCGGCAGCTTCACCAGGGCCTCACTCAAGGCTAGGCGATCTGAATGGGATAGGGATTCTGGGTCAGCCATCCGCTAGGGTGAGGGAGATCAACGCAAAGCCATGCCGAAAAGGGGACTCTAACGGGTTTACCCGCCGTCGTCCTTGGTTGCTATCCCCATTAAAGCCTAAGTTTTCTATGGCGGGGGTACTGGAGGGGGAGCGATTGCCTGTAGGCTACCCCTGGCAATTCAAGAGGACAGCATCACCTCAGCACTCTGGCCCGGGTTGCGTCGGTTGTGTAGCCAAAGTAGCCTGGCCTGCGGATGCCTTTTTATAACAAACAAAACACCTCATGTTAGTTCTAGCTAACCTCTCCGTAATCGGGCTAAAATAGACGTCTGAGAACCTAGCACCACAAATTTCCTAAAGCTCTAGAGTTACGTACCTCCTTTATCACGTAAGCCGACGTAAGCAGGTATTGAGGGTTTACGTACTTTGTTTTTTAGTATGTTTACTACTTCTTAGAGGCAACGCAATGATCTATACGGCCCTTACCAGTCTCGAGGCTTGGCGTAGAGAGACTGCCTATACCTTCAAAGATATCCCTGTGAATCCCTGGCCTGAGCACATCGCCCTACGCCGTTATAGCAGGCAGAACGTCACCACCCAACGTCCCTCCTGGCAGGGTGCCACCATCGGCGAGTTCTCAGATGCATTGGTGCCCTTACAACCAGACGACTCGGTTCCTGCGCAGGTCACAGCAATTGATATTGCTGCAGAGACTCCCGCTGGCACCTACAGTTTTACCACAGCCAGCGGCGAACCAGTTGAGCTGACCGTTTTGGATCAGGCTCTTCCTGCCCAGCGTCTCTTTCCTTTTTACAGCGAAGTGGGTTCGGAGGATTGCCGCAGGGCTTATCTTGAAATCAAAGGTTTAGCTGCTTACTGTGCTGACGAGGCTAATCACAACGATCAACGCTGCTGGCAACCCCAGGGGCCTCAGGCTCTCAAGGCTATTACCCTGGCCCGGCAGTTTGGCATTGAACCCGTTAAACAGTCGCTGGTTTTATTCGATAACCCACAAGCGGATATTCAAGACATTATTGATCGCATGAATGGGCCCTATGGGTACAAAAATATGGTGCTTACGGGTGCCATTGCACCGCCAATCATCTGGTGTGGCAGCATCAATCAACTCGATCGCTGCTACGACCCTCATCCCTTCTTTTTGCAGCAGATCAATGATCTAGCCCCACCTGGATCCATTGCGTGGTGCGCTGATGAGCCTTGTGTCAGTGGAAGGGGCAATGGCATGGATGCTAGAAAAGCAATAGATAGAGTTCACTACGTGCAAACCTATGCCCCCCGGTTGATCCCAATGATCACGACCGGGAAGGTCAACATACCTGAACTTCAGGCTTCAGCTGCTGATTTGCCGATTCTTTACACCATCGTTCAAAACGATGATGACCCCGATTTGTTCAGCAATCAAAAAGGATCCTATTTCAGCTGCATGGCCCAGGGTAATTGCAAAGAGACTGATCCCATTCATCCACGCACCCCCTTTCCAGTGGCGGTGATTGAGGGAGATCCAACTTATGACTTTGAGGGTGCGATACGCCTTGCCTATGCCAATCATGCTCGCTTCGCCCTGTATTACAAGATCACCAAGCGGCTTTCCACCTGCTGGCAGTCTGGCGGGCTCTACAACGAAGGAGGCAATGGGGATGGTACCGCTCTCTATGTGGATAAGGCCACAGGTGATCCCATTCCCTCTATTCGCTTGTTACACTGGCACCGCGCCCAGCAGGCAGTGGAAAAGGAGATTGTAGTCCGATTAGGATAGGGTTAAGAATGGTGGGGAAGCCGAAAAGAGAATTTCTGTTTCCCAGTATGGCAGTCTTGTGTGGCGTCACTGGGCTATCCACTCGGGTCAGGCTGCCAGGCCCCGATGGGGGCATCCTATGGTGACAGATGTTTTGATCAGCTGAGATTTGGCAAGTCTTCTAACTTTAGACGTTTAACTATTTTCTGATGGGATACTTACAACGCGGAAACCGATAGCGTTGCCACGAAAATCAAGGTTGAGTTCGTACCGAACAGCGCAGCGACAAGGTCCAGGATTGCTGCTGCAGGACCCGCCACGCAACATACGATAGGAATTATTTCCTCCGGTCACCCAGGCACTACTCCCATTAGGAGCACCCTTGTAATTCTCATGGTAGTGATCCAGGCACCACTCCAGCACATTGCCGTGCATGTCGTAGAGGCCAAAGCCGTTGGGAGGGAAGTTACCCACGCTAATGGTCATACCCCGGAATTCTCCTCTTGGCCCCTGACCGTAGAATCCTGGATAGGTTTTCCCTTGCTCGTCCCAATCCGTTCCTCGATAATTGGCCAGGTCTGTGGTAATCGTTTCCCCAAAGTAAAAGGGGGTGGTGGTACCGGCCCGACAGGCATACTCCCATTGAGTCTCGCTGGGTAGGGTATAGGTTTGACCGCTGTGGGCCGACAGGCGAGCGCAAAATTCCATCGCGTCTTCCCAAGAAACCTGTTCCACCGGACGCTGTTCACCCTTGAAATTGAAGTATGCCGGCTCTGGATCAAGGTCTTGTTTTACTCTAGGCAAAGTTGTCACTGCTCGCCACTGGGCTTGAGTCACGGGGTAACGGCCCATCCAAAAGGCTGGCAGGGTCACCGGGTGAAGGGGAAGTTCCTTTGCAAAAAGTCGGTAATAGTCCTTCTCCCCAATCTGACGAATCAGCTCTGCCTGCTCTGCCTTAGTCTGACCCATCTGGAAAGTACCTCCTGGTACCAACACCATTTCCAGGGTCACGCTCTGGTCCAAGTCTATAGTCTGATAGGGAGCACTGGCCTGTTTGCGGTCTAGGATCTGCCCCTGGGGATCAACGGTCACCACCTCAAAGCTAAAGCGGGGATAGGTAGGGTCTGGTTTAGGAGAGTCCTGGGGCTGGGTTGGTGCAGGGGCCGTGATGCCAGAGTAGTTAATGTTAATGGTGTTACCAGTCATCGGACCGGTAAACACTGGGCCGCTGGGGTCATTGACCTGAGATGCATTACCACCCATGACGGCCATGTTATGCGTGGCCCTTGTCTCGGTCAGCGACGTTTTTTGAGTTCGGCCCCGTCCCTGGTCTTGGATTTGACTTAAAACCTGCTGCAGTACTTCTAACCCAGGCCCACTCTGCTCTGCCCATTGCAATAGGCTAGCGGCGCGATCGCCCAGGGCCGCCTGGTCCGCAGGTAGAATTCCGGGGGGTGGGTTTAGGGCAAACACGAGTTGTTTAAACTGGGGGTCGGGCAGGCTGAGCAGGGTCTTGCTGAGGGTTAGTCGTAACTCTACCGACAGAAGGGGATCGCCAGTCATCGGGTCTAACCAAGGGGAAAGGATAGATCAGACGATAGCCTTAACTCCACCCTTGGGGACATTTAGGGGTATCAATGTTTATTAAACCTTAACGTCTCAGCAGTAGAAAACCCCAGACCATACCATAGAAGTTCGAGGGAACTGATGCGATCCGATCCGTTTCTAGCATTGATTCAGGGGCAACTATTCAGGGTTAACTATGTCACCAGAGGAACGTCTGAGGCTATTGAACCGCCTTAACCAATTAACGGCCCAGAACTTAGATAAATTAATATTTGCCCTGCAGCCTCCATCTGGCATCTTGCCCTCAGATAAGGCCGCTCAGGGCGATCGGGTGGTAGCCCTGCTGAGTTGGGCGGAAAGCTCAACCGGCCCGGGCTTGGGGGAAGTTGAAGAGTTTTTGATTAAGCTTGATCAAGGTGACCCCCTTGTGATTAATCTGGGCCCCAACCCCTATAAGGGCTTATTGGCCTTTGGAGAGGGCGATCGCCGCCATTATTTTGGCCGATCTACTGAGATTCAAACTCTGTGGACTCGTTTCCGAGAGATTCATCAGTCCACCACGGCTACTCGACTATTACCAATTTATGGCCCTTCCGGGTCAGGTAAATCCTCCCTGGCCCGGGCCGGTCTGTTAGCGGAACTGAGGCAACGGCCTTTGCTGGGATTGGAACAGGCCCAGATAACTACCATGGTACCTGGCAATCACCCCCTGAATGCCCTTGCCATAGCCCTGGCTCGACTGGTGGATGGGGACGCAACCCCCGCCAAAAAGAGTCGCGAATTTGCCGAAGAACTAGCTCGGGCCACTAAAACTGGAGACTACGATGGCCTACAGCGGATTGCCAGTACGTTGCCCGCCATCGCCACCAACCCTTTGATCCTGCTGGTGGATCAATTTGAGGAGGTCTATTCCCTCTGTAAAAGCAACGAGGAGTGTGATCAACTGATCGCCAACCTGCTCTACGCCTGCCAAGATACCTCGCGCTATGTATCCGTGATTATCACCTGCCGTAGTGACTTCCTAGGCCACACCCAACAGCACCCCGCCCTCAATAAACTGTTTTCCAGCCAGGGTTTTTTGGTGCCAATCATGCAGCCCGAGGGGCTAGCGGAGGCCATTGCCGAACCCGCCAAACAGGCAGGCTATGAGTTTAACCCGGCAACAGTTCAACTATTGGTTGAACAAACCCGCGGCCACCAAGGCGCTCTGCCCCTATTGCAGTTTGCCCTACAACGCATTTGGGATGGCCTGGAACAGGGTTACACCCCCCTGGTTACCCTGGAGCAAATTGGTGGAGTAGGAGGTGCCCTGGCGGAGCAGGCAAAACAGATGTATGAAGCCCTGAGCCCAGAGGAAAAGAAAATCGCCCCAAGAATCTTTCTGGCCCTGGTGCAAATTGAGGAGGGTAATAGCGTCACCCGACGCAGTGCTAGAAAATCAGAATTGATTAGTAACGACAAGGAAATTCCCCAGATTGAGGGGGTGATTAATCGATTCGCCGACCCCGGCATTCGCTTTTTGGTGACATCTTTTTCCCAGGAAAATGGTCAGGTGATTGAAGTTGCCCATGAAGCTTTGATCCAGAACTGGAAACAACTGCAAGATTGGATTGCCGAATGTCGAGTGGCACTACAACAGAAACGAAAGATTGAGCAGGAAGCCCTGGAGTGGGAGAAGAAAGGAAAGGAGAAGGGCTACTTATTACAGGGCCGCCCCCTGCGAGATGCCAGGGAGTTCATGAAGACTACTCAAACCAGTCAGAGTACAGAGCTTTCAAGCCTGGCAGCTGAGTTTGTTAGGATAAGTCAAAGTCAGAGCAGAAAGAACTTTTTAGTGCGAAGATTAACAGGAATTTTAACACTAATTTTAATACCACCTATCTCTTACTTTTGGCTCTTATCCCGTGCTCAAGCAGTACTTTCTGCTGACAACTGCAAGCCTAGGCCAGATGCAAGATTTATCATTCAATTTCTAGTTGTTTCAAATCTTAAAAACCAACTCAGAGGCAGTAATTTATGTGGAATTTCACTAAAGGGAATTTACTTGTCAAATGTCGATATGTCAAGTTCTGACTTATCGAAGAGCAATCTAACAAGGGCGATAATCAATGAATCTGATCTATCAGAAATTAGCTTTAAAGATGCTAATCTCATGGAAGCTAAATTTACAGGTGGAACTTTCCTTGAAAAATCTGACTTCACAAACGCTTCTCTAGAAAATTCTAACTTCGAAGGTGCCTATCTTGGAAAGTCTGATTTCACTAATGCTTTTCTGAGAGGAGCAAACATGAGTAATACATATCTTGCTGAAGCAGTTTTTCGTAACGCTGATTTGACTGATGTCAACCTTAAAGGCTCACAAGGGTTAGTTTTTGAACAACTAAGCCAAGCAAAGCTTTGTAGAACTAGACTACCTGATTATATTATTAATAGTAGGCTTGAAGAAAGATGTTCCTAAAGTAGAATCTTGGTGAAAATAACTGGTAATTACTTCGAGAAACTCAAGTATACCAGGGTCATTTCGTTCTAGATTTTGGCAACAGTTTTAGATAGTTTCAGCCACCGAAAGCTCAAACTCCCGATGACTGGAATGAGATATTTTCGTGGATACATAAAACATCGGAATTCAGAATGAAACGGCCCTGCAAGTATACAGAGCCTACATTCCGCAGGTTGACAAGATATTTCTAATATGTATGCTAAGAGGCAATGGCTGAGATGTATATTCGACAAGGATTTCAGGATTAGAGTAGATTCCTCGTCGCGTCACATACTTAATATTTCGAAACTCAGGTTG
>JBJTUO010000095.1:0-5174 GCA_046080785.1 Leptolyngbyaceae cyanobacterium
TCGGATAGCTGCAAGGTGATGCCGCATCAAACCAAAAATTAATACTCTGCGGTGGGTCATCACGCGGAGTCTAAACAACGCATAGGGAGGCGATGGGGTTGCCCAGCCTGTGAACTGTGTAGCCGAAAGCTTGGAAGCCCATGCTGTATTGCTTGCAATCAGCGTCGGGTAGGCAAGCTAGTAGGATATGTCACTAATTGACATTGTTGACTAATGCTCAACGTCAAAGACGCTGCTGGCTTCCTCCAATAATTGCCGCTTCCAATTGTTGATCATGGTCGGATGCACTTTGTACTGACTCGACAACTCCGAGACGGTTTTCTCGCCCCGAACGGTTTCCAGTGCAACTTTGGCTTTGAATTGCGGACTATACTGTTTGCGTTTGTTACTCGGGAACTACTCCTATCATGTTTCGAGTGGTTCAGAGCTTAACCCCCTGTCCAGTTTTTTGGTTCCACTTCACCCAAAACTGGGTAGGCTTTGCCTCTGCAACTCAAGAAGTTTACCAAGCTCCAGCCCTCTCCCTCGTTACCAAGCTCTAGCTTGGTAACGCTAACGTTGTTCTCAAAACAAGGCAGTTCCCACCAGATCCTCACCACTCAACTCCAAAAAATCATAGTGATCTATCGGTCGTGAAAACATGGAATAGTTCTTTGCGATCGCCAGCCGCTGCTCTTCTTCGCTCAGAGCCGCCGTGTAATTCTTGAGGGTCACCACGTTGTACCCCCTGTTTATGGCCCCAGGTTCCCTAGCCTTGAGGATGCCGTAGGATTATGAAGTTAGATCTCGTCATCACCCAGGTCATCAAACAGAGAAGACCCTGTGACTAACAGTTCCATTTCCATGCGTTGCTCCATCTGGCGCAAAAAGTAGCCCGTCATCATAGCAGAAGCCAATAGACCAGCCAGATCATCCCGGTCAGTGGTGATTTTAACGTTAAAGCCCTCACTGGGCAGCATCCCAACCAACCCCTGCACGTTTTGTGAAATAACTTCTTTAACCTGGGGGGTTACCGATCGAGCGACCTGGGCCAAAACATCAGGTGACTGATGTTGGAGGTAGGTAAGAAGCTGATTAGAATCAGACAGTTCTTCATCAACACTGAAAAAATTAGGGTTAAAGACCATAGAGAGCCCCATATCTATTTAAACTATTGTGACATTATTCCCCCCTGATTTGACTAGTGTATTCAGAGGGGGTTTTCCGAACCTGGCCACAACCTTGGTCAGACCTAAGATTGAGGCTTGAGATGCTGGTCTAAGTCTTGGGGCAATTGATTGAGTTGGAAGTATTGGTGGAATTTGTCTGTCACCTGTAACCAATAGGAACGGCCATCCGATTGGCGGCGTTTCTTGACAAAGCCCTGTTGCACCAACTCCTGTACGTGTTGATAGGCATTAGAGCCCCGTAGATCAACCAGTTCTGTTTGGGAAATCGGGCCTTTTAAGGCAATGGCGGCCAGAGTGCGTAATGCCCCCACACCTAGATCTGCTGGCACGAGACGTTGCACCAGATGATGAAACGACTCCCGTAACTGGAGCGTATAACCGTTAGGCGTTTCGAGCACCTCCAGGGCCGTATCTCGATGGGCATAATCAGCCATCAATTCAATCAACCCTTCCTCAACCCCCTGCCGATCGCACCCAGCAAACTCAGCCAGTTCATGAATGGTCAGGGGCTGGGCTTTTAGATAAAGGATGGCTTCAAGGGTACTGGCAAGACGGGACATGGGCTTCAAGCGTTAAGGGGGAGGAGTTGCTGAGAAGATACAAGATTCTTGGCATTGCTGATTTTAGGGGTGAAAAGGGGGCTGGATGCTTGAAACGGCGTTTCACTTCATCCTGCTTTTCAGCAACGCCGGATGCCCTCGTCTAAACCATAACATGGGTGAGTTGACCCTGGCTTTTAGGCCGTCCACACTCTGACTGTGCCATCCCAACTGCCGCTCAGCAGAAGGGATTGGGGGCGTTTTTCGCCAGTGACGGTCAGCCTGCCAAATAAAAGGGCTGAGATGGGGGCCGTATGCCCAGTCAGGCTGGTGACATACTGACCCGTGCGAGGATTCCAGATCTGGAGGGAGTCGCCCCCGATCGCCAGACTTTTGCCATCAGCGGTATAGGCCAGGGCATTGATCCGGCCAATTTGGGGGGCGATCGTCCGTTTTTCTCGATAGGTTGCCAGACTCCAGAGCTTGATCGTGCCATCCCAGCTACCACTGGCCAGGGTTTTGCCATCGGGGCTGAAGGCGAGGGTCGTGACGGCCTGGCTATGGCCTTTGAGCATGCGCTCGGCCTCCTGGGCTTTCACTGCCCACAGCAAAATTGTATGGTCAGTGCCGCCACTGGCAAGCAAACTGCCAGCCTGGTTGAAGGTAAGCACATCCACCCAACCGCTATGGCCGACTAGTGGGCTCAGTTCTTGATTGGTAGCCAAACTCCATTGTTTAATGGGGTCATAGAGGCTACCACTCACCAGGGTGAGGCCATCGGGGCTGACCGCCACACTGAGAACAGTGTCGGAGTGCACCAGGAGAGTACTCCGTTTTTGGCCAGAACTGATGTCCCATAGCAAGATGCTCTTATCCGCACTACCACTCATCAGGGTTTGACCATTGGGGGTGAGTGTCAGAGATTGGACGATATCCAGGTGGCCTGTCAGGGTTCGTAGGGGTTGACCGGTGAGTAAATTCCATAATCGAATCGTGGTGCCGCTGGCACTGGCGATGGTGGCAGTGCTTTCGCTGAGGGCGATCGCAGTAATTTTTCCGGTTCCGGCCAGGGTCTGAATACAATGCCAGGGAATGGCTGATTTTTCTCGCTTGGATGCTGGTTTAGCGAGGGGAGTGCTGCTGGCTGGCGATGCCGATGAGCCAACGACAGACTGGCCTGACTTTGGGCCGGGCTGGATGGTAAAAGAAGTCGCCTCAACGGGACCGGCAGGAATGGCAGCGGTTAATGGCTCCACAGGTAGCATTTCCAAATCGGCCAGTACTTCTGCTGCCGAAGCATACCGTCGATTGAGGGAGGACTCAAGCAGGCGATCGAGCAGTTTGCCAAAGCCCTCCCTAATGGGTTGTTTGAGATGCTGGCGCCAGACCCAGAGCCCCCGTTGCAGATCAAATAAATCGGGGGGCGGGGTGTTGGTCAGTAAATGAATGCAGGTTACTCCCAGACTATAGAGGTCACTGGCAAACACCGCCTTGCCATGGGCCTGCTCTGGGGCAAGAAACTCTGGGCTGCCGATCGTGGTGCCGGTACGCAGTAAGGCCGTCTCGGTTAACTGTTTGGCTGCCCCAAAGTCGACCAGCACCAGATTGTCAGAGGGCAGGTAGGCCAGGGGTTGCTCATACTTGAGGCGCAATTCATAGACCAGGCGGCTGGCATCGGCCAGGAGATACTGTCGTTGTAGCAAACCCAGGGTGGTGTAGCGGCTAAACTGACTGGCCAGTTGCTGGCATCGTTGGGCATCGGCGACTGCCCATTCAGGTGAAGGATGGCCAAACCGTTGACTGAGTAAGTCACTGAAGCCGCCTTGAGTGCTCTGATGGTCTCGATACCCCTGCTGGCTCTCTGTTGTCAGCAGTTGCAGCAGGTCTGCCCAATCGAGGGCATCGCTGCGCCCTTCGGTAATCTGCCCTGTCACGCTGATAATATTGGCGGGTTTGATATCCCGGTGAATCACCTGATGGGAATGGATGAAGGCCAGGACAGGCAGCAGGCTGGCCAGTACTTTCCGGATCTGAGCCGGGTTAAACGAACCGTGTACTTGCAGGATCTCAGCCAAGTTTTTGCCATCAATATACTCCTGCACTAAATACTGTCTGCCTTCCAAGGTAAAGTGGGCCAACAGGGTAGGGATTTGGGAATGGTGCCCCAACTGTTCGAGTTGAATCGCTTCTTGCTCAAATAAATCAGCAGCTTTCTTCAGCGATCGCGGGTTTTGTACCAGCGGCAAAAACTGTTTGATCACACAACGGGGTTTGGAGGGCCTATCTTCATCGATCGCCAGAAAGGTGCGGCCAAACCCGCCCTGTCCAATCAGTTGTATTGGTAGGTAGCGCTCTTTTAGCCGTAGTTTGGCCCCACAACTGCGGCAGACCTCTCGGCGGTCAGAGTTTTGGGGTTTTAGGCAATCGGGGTTGAGGCAATAACGCATAGCCCGATAGGGAACAGCAACGTTATGATAGCGGGTTCTTTGCTGCTTCACCCAGTGAGTGATTAGTAGCGGCACACCCGAAAAAGGGACGGGCTGACTAAAGCTGTATTTTCGTAGTAAAACTACGCAACTCAGGGGCTAGGTGGCACTCAGCTACTTTTACTCAGTTACTTTTATCGATGTACCTGTCCTGGATCAAATGACGGCGGCAGTTTCAGTGTCCCAGGCTGGCCCCCACTTACAAAAAACCGACTTATGACGACAGAACAACAACGTCTGGCGATCGCCCGTGAAGGAACTGCGGCATGGAAGCATTGGGGCCCCTATCTGAGTGAGCGGCATTGGGGCACAGTTCGGGAAGACTATAGCGAAAATGGGGATGCTTGGAACTACTTTCCCCACGACCAGGCCCGATCGCGGGCTTACCATTGGGGTGAAGATGGGTTAGCTGGCCTGACCGACGACCATAATCTATTGTGTTTTGCCCTGGCCCTGTGGAACGGCGACGACCCGATTTTAAAGGAGCGGTTGTTTGGTCTCACCAATAGCGAGGGCAACCACGGTGAAGATGTCAAGGAATATTACTTTTACCTCGACAGCACACCGACCCACTCTTACATGAAGTATCTCTACAAATACCCCCAGGTAGCCTACCCCTATGAAGATTTGATTCATACCAACCGGCGTCGCAGTAAAGAGGAGTTGGAATACGAGCTGCTGGATACAGGCATTTTTAATGACGATCGCTACTTTAATGTGTTTGTGGAATAAGCTGTCTTACATTCAAATTTCCAGGCTGATCCCGTTGCTGCGAGGGGTCTAGAGGTCAGAATATGCAGTTTAGAAGTAAAACAGCTTACCGAAAAACCAGCCTAAAGCCCCTGGCTTCAGACATGGGGATATAAGCTGGGCGACCGACCGAAGGGAGGAAGCAAGTATCAAAAAGATGGGCCTAAAGCATCCCCTTTCTAAGGGTACTTTTGGCATACTAGATTTAGTGGAAAAGGTATTCAACCACA
>JBJTUO010000096.1:0-9022 GCA_046080785.1 Leptolyngbyaceae cyanobacterium
ATGCCCGCCTTTTAGCCAACAATGACGCAGCCATGAGCAAATCCGTACCATTGCTAAAGAAATCTTGAGTTACAGAGCAGCCAGAGCGCGGGAGTATTTATACTGAAGCTTTCCACCTAAGATCCCCTATTCGGCATTTAGGCTGAAATTTTTCTACCTAAGATCCCTCCAGGGGTGTTTAGGCGGACAGATTTCTACCTAAGATCCACTATAGGGGTATTAGACGGAAAAATTCTCTCTATTTAGTAGTTAGCCTGCTTAGACACCCAGTATTATTTGAGACTTCCTGTTTAGGGCGGAGGCTTCAGAATGTGGAAACGAAGAACATTCCATGAATGTGCTGAAGAGCTAGAGATACTCAGTCGAGATTTCAGAGACGCTTACACAAATAAATCGAGAATAGATCAACAAAGCAGGGAGAAAATCTTACAAGAGTCTTCCGCAAAAGGTATTGAAATATTGAGGGTGCTATCGCTTTCAATCCGCTCAGAACAAGATTTTGGTGGCATCCCTTCTATTCGTACAACTGTTGGTGCCTTAAATCGCTCTACCAATACCAGTGAAGTCTCTGTCACTTTAAATAACTATCGACCACCGTATAGCGAGAAAGCTGGTTTCGAGCCTTTGACATTAAGGGAGGCATTGAACAAAATCGCCCATGCAGATCCCTATAATGCTGGTTTTTTCGCAGATGAGGTCGTCCATGAGCTTATTCTTTGTGGCAAGCATGGGGCTAACACTTGGATAGCCATTGTTTCGATCGCTGATCTTTGCCGTGCTATTAAGTCTCTTCCAGACCAAGGCGTACAATCAGTTTAAGGGAGTAGCGATACAATATCTTTATGCAGTTTGAGTGGGATGGAAGGAAAGCAGAGCGCAATCTATTAAAGCATAAAGTCTCGTTTGAAGAGGCAAAAACTGTTTTTGATGATCCGCTCTATGTTGACTTTTACGATCCAGACCATTCTGAAGATGAGGAGCGTTATCTTATCGTTGGACAGTCAAGCCGAGGACGACTATTGATTGTGTCGTACACCGAAAGGGGTGATTCAATACGCCTCATCAGCGCAAGAGAAGTGACACGAACCGAGCGAGAAGTCTATGAAGAGGGATAAGTCAGAAATGGAAGATGATTTACGGGCAGAGTACGACTTTAAGAGCCTTCGAGTCAGAAAATTGGGTTCTGGCAGAAAAAGCTTTGGTGGAACCACTGTACGGTTAGAACCTGATGTTGCAGAGATGTTTCCTAGTGCTGACGCGGTTAATGAGGCGCTACGATTCTTGATTAAAGTGATGCGGGATAATCAGGCGATCGTTCCAACAGCACAGGCTAACAATCCCAATGCACCCGACCGTTGAGAGGTTCTTGATTTTGAATTCAAGGTTATCTGCGGCGGGTGATTGGGGTCGTTAGCCTGCTTCACTCCTGGGAGTGTGGTACACCCAAGCTCTCAAGAGGTCGATACCACTAAGTAGCAAATAATACTTTTGGGGGCTAGCTGGCTGTGCAGCTTCTCTAATAAGAATAGAAAGCTAAACAAGGCATGTTAAGGTTGAGGGTTACAGGTTTTTGTGGCTAAACTGAAGTATTAGATTGTGACAAGGTTAATGTAATGCCCGGACACCTTCCTGAACTTTTGACTCCTGAGCAAGTCGCTGACTATCTTCAGATGTCAGTTGATGAGGTTGTAGAGCTTTTAGTTTCAGGGGAAATGCCCGGAAGTCGTTTAGCAAGTAAATGGCGAATCCGCAAGGGAAAGTTAGACGAGTGGATAGATTCTCAATCGGTTAATGGAACTTCGCTAGAAAAAAGCTCTGCTGAATCAGAAAATTTACAACCTGTAACATCAGAGCTAACTTCCGAAAGCAATGGCACAAATTTAGCTGATAGTGTAGGGCAAGCAACTATTAATAACGGTGGGTCAGGAATTGAAACCGAAGCAGAACTAGAGACTTCTGAGGCAACTAAACTTACTGAGTTGAAGCAGTCAAATTCTTCTAAGACCTTAAAGGAAAAACCAAAGTGGGAACCCCCAATACAACCATTTGAAGGAACGGAAAAAAAACTGAGAGGAACTGTTACAAGGTTCAACTCGAAAGATGGGTATGGTTTTATCAAAGGGGACGATGGCAGAACTTTTTACGTCAGTTCAATAGACATTGCTGGTTGGGGACAGTCTTTAAGACGCAATGAGAAAGTTGAGTTTGAATCAATTAGAGTGCCTCAAGGTTGGGCTGCAAAAAATGTAGTAAGCCTATCTAACAAATCAAGCTCATCACTATCACAAAGTTCTAGCACCGTTCAGCAGGTTTCTCCTAAAACACTCAGGTTTTATACAGATGCTTTAGTAGCTAAAGAAGAAAAGGATCTGGATAGAGCAAGAAGATTGTTTGAACAAGCTATTCAGTCTGGTCCAAGTCTGAACGTCTTCCAAGCCTATGCCGCTATGGAGGAAAAAGAAGCAAACAGAGTTGAAAGTGCTTTGAAGGTTTTAGAGCGGGGAATTCGAGTATTCCCTGAATTCGGTGCTCTGTATAATGACAAGGCTATGCTTCTCAGAAAGAGAAGAAAGCTACAAGATGCTGTTGAGACATTACAAGAAGGACTGAAATTTGCACCAGCTTTTTCCAAGCAGCTTCATTGGTCTCTAGCACAAATCTTAATCGAATTAGGTGATGCTGGGGACAAAGAGAGTTTAAATCAAGCATACACACATGCTGAAGAAGCTAAAAAGCTTGGGATGCCTTTAGAAGATGATCCTCGATACAAGAAACTCCGTTTATCAAAAGAGCAGAACCTGGGGCATCAAGCACTTGACTTTTTCAGTGCAGTTGGCATTGAAACTAGGGTAGAAGCCCTAAATAACGACTATGCAGATATTCTAATTACTTCTCAGCATCTTGAATTTACAGAAACATATGATTTGAAGGGGCGTATTCTAGCTAGATGCTTTTTGAGGAAGGTTCAAAAATTTGACCTTGACAACCTTTTACAAGTTCTTCGAGAACCTCCAAATAGATATAGAGGGATCAACAGTGATATTGCGTTCATTATTCTGGATGATTCGAGTTCATGGAAAGATGCACTCTATAGAATTATTGGTGAAAGTCGAGAAGCTGTAGTACCTCTCGACAAAAGTGTATTTGATCAGGCACAGAGTGAGGATATAGTAGCTCTGTTACGTCAACTATTGGATCAATGGTTATCTCGTCGGGATCTTTTTAAGAACAACGCTCCCGTATCAGGTCGCCGTTTCTTTGGACGAGAAACTGAATTGCAAAATCTCATGCGTAATATTGATGATGGTCAGCATACGGGCATATATGGTTTACGTAAAGTTGGCAAAACTTCATTAATGTATCAATTGCAAGAAAAGCGACCGCAAGATCTGGTTGTTTATATAGACCTCCAGCAAATACCGAGTACGCATCATGATTGTGCATATGTTTACTGGTCAATTTCCAGACAACTTCAGGATCTTTTAGACCAGAAACGAGAAGAGGAAGTTATAAGTAAAATAATCAACTTAAAACTTGGCTCTAAAAAGAAATATTCTGAACTTAACAAACCTGAAAAAAGAAATGCCTTGCATTTTGCTGAAGATATCGATCGTGTTATGAATTTACTTTCTTCTACAGACGTTACTTCAACAGATGAAATGACAGCAAAGAAAATAGTCATCGCAATAGATGAACTTGAATATATGCTTCCTATTACCGCTAGTCATCCTGGCTTCTTAGGTTACGCTGATTTCTTCGCACACTTGCGTGGAATTGCTCAGAAAACCAAGGGAAAGCTTGTGAGTGTTGTTGCTGCCGCAAACCCCATGATTAGCGAACAAGCGACTTGGGAAGGACGCGATAATCCTGTGTTTCAATTTTATAAAGATACTTTTTTGCCGCCTTTAACAAAACTAGAGTGTGATGAGATGCTTGAGAAACTTGGTAAAGGCATGAGTATTTCTTTTGACCAAGATAGCTTAAATGCTATTTATAGTGAAACTGGTGGACACCCTTATATTACTCGACAACTTTGCAGTCATATTATTGGGCAGGATCAGTCTCGTCCTTTAACAGTGACTCATAATTTAGTGGTAAATAACCTTGACACGTTTCTTAGAGATAAAAGTGACGTTTTCAGAGAAATTCTCGATCGTTTAGACTACTTTCCTCAAGAGAAAGACTTGTTATGTTTTATTGCTGAAGGGTTGTCGCAAGAGTCTGAACTAGCAAGTTTGGTTACTGATCCAATTGACATTGCCTTGCGTCATTTAATTGGATACCAGATAGTTGACTATGAAAGTGGACACTACAAAATAAAAATAAATCTTTTGAATCGCTGGCTTCAACGATTTCGACTGTAGCTAAATTTTTACCTTTCAATATCTGCTATGTACTTACAAAGTAATCCATATAATTGGCAACAGGTAAACCCTGATTTTCTCTATGGTAATTCTCGACTAAATTTAGTAAACACCTTAAAAAACGGGTTATCTAATGGTCGTTCTTTTGGCATGACAGGTGGTCGTAGAATGGGAAAGACTACACTGTTGCGAAGAGTGGAAAAAGAGATACTAAGATATTCCCAAGAAGCCAAGAACGGAGGTCTACTAATAGTTCCAGTTTATATTGAGACACTTGCAATTCAATCTCCAATTTCATCTGCCATCATTTATCAGGAAATAGTACAGCGACTAAATCAATGTTTACATGATCAAGATATAGATCTTCCTTTGGATTGTGAGATATATGATCCTCAAGCTCTCAAGGATTACTTATGTCAAGCTATAAATTTAGTTGCAAGTCATAGACTTCAAATGATTTTTATGTTTGACGAGATTGAATTAATTAGTCAAGCATCGTGGGGGCGTAGTTTTTTTGCAAATTGGCGTTCCTTACTCAGTAATACTCCTAGTCTTCAAGAATATCTTAGTGCTGTTTTTTGTGGTGCCAGTGAAATGTTTAAGATATCTCGTGATGTTGGCTCCCCACTAGGCAATATTTTGGAATGGCAAGAACTAGAACTATTTTCCTTAGAAGATACCTCAAGGTTATTATGTGAACCCATTCAATATGCTTGGGCTAATGACTTTATCGAGGAGGTTTTCACTTTAACAGGTGGACACCCTTTTATTATTCAATATTTAATGCAAACTGTATGCAACCTTGGGCTGAATAGAGCCAGCCAGTCTTTAGAGGAAGCAAAACGTCAGTTTTTGAGAAATCAAAGATTTCAGTTTAAAAATTGGTGGGATAAATTTGATGGCTCAACCAGAATGATTTATGCTCGTTTAGCAGAAGGTAACTCGCTTTCCAGAAAATCTATTTTGAAAGAGTTTGGTGATGCATCTGATCGAAGCATTTCGGTTTTATCTCATACTGGAGTAGCTAATTACAATTGGGAAACTGGTTATCTAAAATATGCTGGCTCCTTATTCAAAGATTGGTTTGATCAGTTTGGAGACTTAAATGTTACGCCAGATATAGCAAGCAGAGTGGATGAACTCCTAAAAGATTTGGAACGAAGACTAAGGCAGCTTTTAACAAGGCATTTTGATGCTAAAAAATCTAGTTGGTTGCAGAATTACTTTGAAAAGAAAAGCCCAAAAAGATGGGAAGATATCCTTAAACGAGCAGGAAAATCTGAAGATTCAAGTCTGAGCAATGACGAGGTGTTAAGAAATACTGATCTAGGTGAGTTATTCGAGCTAACACTGTTAGGAACTGAGTGGAATGAGTTATGTACATATTTCACGAATCTAAGCTCTGATAAGAATCAAGCAAAGTCACGTCTTGCAGAGCGCAAAGATCATTTAATACCTATTCGTAATAAGTTAAGGCACGTTAGAGAAGATGAAATTGAATCAACTGCCTTTATCAAGGCTCAAGTTTTTTGTGTTGAACTATTAGAGTCTTTGTCGTTTCTACCTGATCAGAATGATAACCCTTAAAATAGCAAACGCTGGGACACCAGCAGGCTAACAACGCGCTGGAGCGGACGGGCGAGAGATCTCGGCGTTTATGCAAAGGTTATCTACCGCCGCTCAGCTAAGCCGTTATCTCGCCTCGTTTTAACTACTAAAGAGTGATTGGAATTTTCTGTAAACCCCGGTTTTGGCAAGGAGAAATCAATAGTTTCAGCCTACATTCCGCAGGTTGCTTTTGGTTTCTAGGTGTGCATATAACTTCCGGTTGCTAAAGCCATTGAAACCTCGTTGGTCGCGCTTCGAAATCCAGGGTCAACCTGAGTTTCGAAATATTAAGCATATGACGCGACGAGGAATTCGCTCCAACCCTGAAACCTTTGTCAAATATAGATCTCGGCTACTGCCTCTTGGCATACATATTGGAAATATCCTGTCAACCTGCGGAATGTAAGCCCTAGTAAACCCTGGCATAAGTAAGTCTATCTACTTCCCCTGGCTTCCTTGAAGGATTGCCAAACCCATGTCACGAAATACTAGCCCTGGTTAGCAGGGTCAAAGCTATCACTGTCGTTGTCCAATAATTCTGGATTAACTAGCGGGGTCACGGATGATTCGCCGGGGTCTTCACTAATGTGAATCTGGATGTTAGGCCCGGAGCGGGCCAGGCGAACTACCACGCCACTATTAACTGCCATATCCTGGATGCGACGACCATCCAAGTAGGTTCCATTGGTGCCCAGGCTTTTGATCACCCAGCCCGCCCTAGTACGGTGGAGCTCCGCGTGATGTCGCGAAACCACAGCGCTATAGAGAATGACATGGCTATCAGTAGCACGGCCAATGCGGATCACCGGCTCCTGATCAAAGGACCAGCTCTGTACCGGGGTTTTGTGGAGTGGGTGGAGGAGGGATAAAGTAATCACATCAGTCTCTATAGGAGCTCATCTTCCTATTAAAAAATAATCATAGGGGAGTCTGCGGTAGTTAGCTTTAACCGACCTAAAGATTAGCAAATCTGACTATTTTCTGTCTTCCAGTGCTGACAATCACACCGTCTCAAGTAAAACCTGCTACAACCATAGCCATGGATGAGGCTGGCTAAAGGAGTTTAGCCATGCAGGCTGGTAGGACGTTTTTCTCTGACAGAGGGGCGCCTCAATTAGGATTCAAGCTGGAGTCCTGGAGCTGCAGCTATAGATTTTGCCCCAGATAGCCCTATGGTCTAGAATTAAAAAACATTCCTTTAGGTAAGATGGCAGCGCCTGCATGGGATTTTGGAAAAATCTATTTATCGGGTCCGAGAGTGCTCCACCAGCCAATCTAGCCCCAGCCGGAGTGGTGCTTGAGGCTATCCCAGATTCCCAGTCGGGCTCCTCGATCATCTTTAGTACGGATCGAGACCTTGACCTTTACGAGCTAGAGGAACTTTGTAATGCGGTGGGCTGGGCCCGGCGACCAATTCGTAAGGTGCGCAAGGCCATTGAGCATAGTTACCTGGTGGTCACCATGTGGGAACAGCGGGGTAACCGACGCCGCCTGATTGGCTTTTCCCGGGCTACCTCTGACCATGCCTTTAATGCCACCATCTGGGATGTGGTGGTGCATCCCAGCTTCCAAGGTCGAGGCCTGGGAAAGGAACTCATGCAACAGATGATTAAGAAGCTGCGTAATGAAGATATCAGTAACCTTACCTTGTTTGCCGATCCCCAGGTGGTGGAATTTTATAAAGGGCTAGGGTTTATGCCTGACCCAGAAGGAATTAAGGGGATGTTTTGGTATCCCGACTAAGCAGCCATAAGCTTTTTTCTATGACCCGTTCATCTAAACGCTATCGTGATCGTCAACGCCAACGGCTAGACCATTTCAAACTTCAGTCCACTGCGGGACTCGCCCTAATCTGTGGCATTTGCTATGGTTTGGCAGGCTCACTAATGACCCGCCTCCCTTCCCTCGCCTGGCTTGGTCTATGGCCCTTAGGGTTGCTGGCTGCCTGGTTACAGGTTTGGGGACTAACGCGACCTTCTCCCCTGAAGTTCCAAGGAATTTCCCTAACTCAACTAGGCACGGGGCTGCTAACGGTAGCCTTAGCAGCAAGCCTGAACTATCTCGGTAGTGCTCAGATTGATGATGTGACTTTTTCAGGTTTGATTCTTCAAATCCTGGCCTGTAGTGGTCTGGGGCTAGTGCTAGCGCTGGTCTGTAATCGGCTGACGGTGCTCCTGGCAGATCGTTTGCAGATTCGTTTCAGTGATGACCAAACTCGCGCCCTGTTGACCACTGTATTAGGGTTGGGATTAATTTTGGGTGGGTTAGCCGGACTACTGCTGAAACTTATCTGATGGTATTACAGCAGCTAAGGACATCCCTAAATTGATTTCAGCCATTTAGGGGAGTGCCTGGAGGTGAGGGATCGGGCGATCGCCTTACGCCCCTCTTCCAATCCCAACAAGATCGGAGGACAGAGCAATAGGATAGCCCATTGCCCAGGATTAAGAGGTGCCGTAGAAAAAATGCTCTGCAGAGCAGGTAGGCTAACAATAGCCGCGATTAAAATCCACTCAAAGGCTATACCTGCCCAGATCAGGGGATTTGAGAAAAGACCCAATCGCCAGATGGAGGTTGTTTCTGAACGGCAGGCCAATACATTGCCATCCTGGCTGGCGACGATCGCCGCCAGGGTGAGGGTAGTGGCCTGGGCGTAGATCGCCACCACCGCCGCCGGGGCAGAACGGGATAACAAACTGGGGCTGACGGCCTGGAGGGCGGCCAGATCGTAGCCATGACTATGCCAGACCCAAAAGAAGGCGGCCATACCCAGACTGGCTTCGATTAGCCCCAACCAGCAGTAGGCCCTGAGCAGCAGGCTGCGGTCCAGCAGGGTTTGGGTTTTGGCCCGGGGGGGCTGTTCCATAATCCCCACTTCAGCGGCTTCCGCCCCCAGGGCCAGGGCCGGTACCATGTCCGTTCCCAGGTCGATCGCCAGCACCTGCATGATCACCAGGGCGGGGGGAATCTTCAGCACCACCATGACCAGAAAGGGCACCAGCTCCGCCACATTGGAAGCCAGGATATAGGTAATAAACTTGCGAATGTTG
>JBJTUO010000097.1:0-26236 GCA_046080785.1 Leptolyngbyaceae cyanobacterium
AGAACCAGCATAATCCGGGAATGTCTAAACCCAAGAGTACAAGACTCATTCAATTGGGGGGAGTTGCGCTAGTCGGATAGCTGCAAGGTGATGCCGCATCAAACCAAAAATTAATACTCTGCGGTGGGTCATCACGCGGAGTCTAAACAACGCATAGGGAGGCGATGGGGTTGCCCAGCCTGTGAACTGTGTAGCCGAAAGCTTGGAAGCCCGTGCTGTATTGCTTGCAATCAACGTCGGATAGGTAAGCTAGTAGGATATGTCACTTCATTTGAATTGTTGGGGCGTTGGGGTTTCTCAGATCAATGTAGGCTATCTCGTGCAACTGCACCCGTTCTGGCAGTTTACGCATACGATCGAGGGCTGTCAATTGGGCTTGAAATTGAGGGCTAAAAGGCCCCAAATGAATGGTACCAAGCTCGGTCTTAAGAATTAAGTTGGCCGGATTTTCCAGGTTGAGTTCAAAAATTTTAACGGGGCTGCGTCTCAGCGTTTCATACATCTTGGGCCAATAACTCTGATAGGTAGACCAGTGACCGATAACTTTCAGGGAGGGCAGTTTCAGGGTCTGCTTAACAGCGTTATACTGCTCTAGCGGTGTCCACATTCCATTGGCATCCAGAACGCCCACCTGGGTAATTTGAGTCCCGGCAGCAGTGGCAACCAGCGCTTCTGTCAGGGCTGCGGGGTATCGCTCTTGTACCTGCACACTCAAACCAGGAGGAAACAAGTGTCGATTGACCCGCACCTCTGAAATTGGTGTTTTGGTCTTTAACTCTCTCGCGATCGCGTCAGGCTGTAATCGCAGGAGAGATTGGGGATAGTGAACCGGTAGCAGCGATCGAATGGTGTGAGCCGGAATAAATTGATTGCCCTCAATTACAATCTGTTCTGGTTTGCGAATCAACCAGTCTGGTAGCGTCACTAACCAGAAAGAGCCGCCGGCCAGGGCACTCACAGCAATAACACGCCAGCCCCCCTGCAAAGCCCGTACTCGACGCTGCTTTCGTAATTGCTGTCGTCGCTGGATCAGTCTTGTTCGAGAGACGGGGGGGATACCACGAGCCATTGCCATGCAGGGGGGACTTCACCGATTAAGCGGATGAGGAAATTTTGACTGCTCCTATTTAAGCACTCCCCGTCGATTCTGCAAGGCAATCCTAGAAAAGTTTATTGCCCCTTCCCACTCTGCTAGGTGTTGGCCTCTTGTAGCAGGATGGCAATGCGCTCACCAAATTCAGGGTCTGTATTCGCCAACCCTAGCAGTTGGAGATACTCCTGTCGGGTTAAGCCAGCTTGCTCAATTATCCGCAGCGCCTCCGTTTCAATCTCTTGCTCAATCCGAACAGACTCCGATTCGGTCTCAGATCCCTGTAATTCCCCTTCCCGTCGCTCAATCAGGGCTACGACCTGCGTACAGGCGTGGACAAATTGACTCACTTTTTCTGAAGGAATGCTGCTGGGATCTAAGGTTAAACGGGCTGGGGCGACCTGCACTTCTGGAACCTGTTTGTCAGGGGCAACTTTAGGAGATAACTCCTGGGCCATGACAGGGGCAACTCCCTGCAGACCAAACCAGAGCAGGGCCGTGCAGCAAACCAAGATAACAGCCTGCCAAAACCCGCGATCGCTCTTCCCTGCCATAGGCCCACCTTTCCTGTTAACCCTCTCGTTCTATTTTGACCAAAACCATGTATTGCATGATAGCGGCAATCAAGAGGTGAGGAGGGCCGCTTGATCTAATTGTGGCAACCAACGAGATAGATCAGCCAGAGCCCGATCGCGATACTGCCCATAGCGTTCTTGTTTATTGCGAATGGGTTGGAGCAGGGCGGGCAGAATGCCAAAGTTGGGCGGCATCGGTTGAAAGTGCTTGGGTGAGGCAGAACTAATAAAGTCTAAGAGGGCACCCATCATCGTAGTCGTTGGTAGCATGACAGGATCAAGGCCCAGAGCCAGGCGGGCCGCATTCGTTCCAGCCAACCACCCCCCGGCAGTGGCCGCACTATAGCCTTCCGTGCCAATTAATTGACCAGCCGCCAGCAGGGTTAGCCGTGACTTAAATTGTAGGGTAGGATGCAGCAATTCCGGTGCATTGATGAAGGTATTGCGGTGCATCACCCCCATACGCACAAACTCCGCCGCTTCTAAGCCGGGGATCAACCGAAACACCCGCTTCTGTTCTCCCCAACGCAGGTTAGTCTGAAACCCGACCAGGTTCCAAAGCTGGCCCGCTTTATCTTCTTGTCGCAGTTGCACGACCGCATAGGGGCGTCGCCCCCGATTGGCAGGGTCTCTCCCGTCCCCCCAGCGGGGATCAAAGATGCCAACGGGTTTAAGCGGCCCGTAACGCATCGTATCTTCCCCCCGACGGGCCATTTCTTCGATCGGTAAACAGCCTTCAAAAAACCGAGCCGTCTCCTGTTCAAAATCCTTTAAATCGGCCTGCTCGGCCTGCTTTAGCTCTTGCCAAAACTGAAGGTACTGCGGCTTTGTCATCGGGCAGTTGAGGTAGGCGGCTTCCCCCCGATCGTAGCGAGAAGCTAGAAAAGCGATGTCATTGTTAATCGATTCACCAACAACAATGGGGCTGGCCGCATCAAAAAAGCTCATGTACTCCTGCCCCGTGATTTGGCGCAAATCTGCCGCCAGGTCTGCGCTGGTAAGGGGGCCGGTGGCCAACACCACAATGCCATCACGGGGAACCTGGGCAACTTGTTGTCGCTGCAATTTAATTAAGGGATGGTGGGCCAGGGTTTCAGTCAGGTCTTGACTAAAAAGACCGCGATCGACGGCTAAGGCACCACCGGCAGGAACGGCATGCTGGTCTGCCTTGGCAATAACGATGGAACCTGAGCGCCGCAGTTCTTCATGGAGTAGGCCAGAGGCCCGGTCTCTGGCTTGGGCACCAAAAGAGTTACTACAGACCAGCTCTGCCAGATGCTGACTATGGTGGGCCGGGCTTTGCTGCTGCGGGCGCATTTCGTATAGCACCACTGGCAACCCCGCCCGGGCAATCTGCCAGGCTGCCTCTGTACCGGCCAATCCGCCACCAATTACCGTGATGGGTTGCATATTTACCTCTTCGCCCTCAGGGAGCAAGTCGATCGATCATCCAGCTCTGGTCTGGCTGCCGCCGATAGCGCAACCGGTCATGCAAGCGATTGGGCCGCCCCTGCCAAAATTCAATCTGGTGAGGAATCACGCGAAACCCACCCCAATGCTGGGGGCGCGGAACCACTTGATCCTGGTACTGATGTTGCAGTGCCTCAAATCGTTGCTCCAAAACCCCGCGATCGGGGATCACCTGACTCTGATCTGAAGCCCAGGCACCTAAGCGACTGGCCAAGGGCCTGCTTTCAAAATAAGTATCGGCCTCTGCCCCATCGACCCGTTCTACCCTACCTTCGATCCGCACCTGGCGCTCTAGGGCTGCCCACCAGAACACCAGTACCGCCTGGGGATTATCCGCCAGTTCTTGCCCTTTGCGACTGGTGAAGTTGGTGTAAAACACAAAGCCCTGCCCATCTACCCCCTTCAGTAAGACCATACGAGCGGCGGGGATGCCCGATCGGGTGGCAGTTGCTAGGGTCATAGCATTGGGCTCGGGCAACTCAGCAGCGATCGCATCGGCAAGCCAAGACTGAAATTGCTTGAGCGGGTCTGGATCGACTTCAGTCTCAATTAACTGCTTCAGGGCATAGTTAAGGCGCAGGTTGGAAATAAATGAGGTCATCGCCGCACTCCAGATCACCTGAAATTAGAACATTCTATATCTTACGGGGGGGCATTTAATCAAGGCTAACCCCTAGACTTCCAGGTAATCTTGTAGGGCTTTGACGCTCAGGGGGGTCGATTGAAGCGAGCGAATGGCCGCCGCCGTGGCCCTGGCCCCCGCGATCGTGGTAACAATTGGGATCTTGTACATCAGGGCTGTCCGACGAATCAGGCGACCATCGGCGCGGGCTTCTTCGCCAGAGGGGGTATTGATAATTAGTTGAATTTTGCCATTTTTAATCCAATCCAGGACATGGGGACGCCCCTCGTGCAGTTTTAGCACCAGTTCCACTTCCAGGTCATCGTGCATCAAGGCTTTACGGGTGCCTTCGGTGGCAACGATCTGAAAGCCCAGATCGATTAAGTCTTTGACAATGGCAACCACTGGCGACTTGTCCCGATCGCTCATGGAGACAAAGACCATGCCCTTCATGGGTAAGCGTTGACTGGCAGCCAGCTCGGCCTTGGCAAAAGAGGTGCCAAAGTTGGCGTCAATCCCCATGACTTCTCCGGTAGAGCGCATCTCTGGGCCCAGAATGGTGTCGGTTCCAGGAAACTTTTCAAACGGGAGGACGGCTTCTTTAACTGCAATGTGGGAGGGGATTACTTCTTCCATAAAGCCCAATTGTTCCAGAGATTGGCCCGACATCACGCGAGCAGCCATCTTTGCCAAGGGAATGCCAATTGCCTTAGAAACAAAGGGCACTGTGCGAGAAGCGCGGGGGTTGGCTTCCAGGATGTAGACTTGCTCACCTTGAATCGCAAATTGGATATTCATTAAACCCACTACATTCAGGGACTGGGCCAGTTGGACGGTCCAGGTGCGAATCCGGTTCAGGACAGCGGGGCTGAGAGACACGGTGGGAATAGAGCAGGCCGAGTCTCCAGAGTGAATTCCCGCTTGTTCAATATGCTCCATGACCCCACCAATAACGACCTTGCCGGTGTGGTCAGCGATGGCGTCCACGTCCACCTCCACTGCATTTTCTAGAAACTTATCGATTAAAATCGGGTGATCCGGTTCGATTTGAACCGCATAGGTCATATACCGTTCTAACTCTGCATCTGAGTAAACAATCTCCATGGCCCGCCCGCCTAAGACATAGCTAGGTCTGACCACAACGGGATAGTCAATTTTGCGGGCCACTTCCAGCGCTTCCCCATAGCTGCGGGCGATGCCATTAGAGGGCTGACGAATTTCCAGTTCTCGTAAAACCTTCTCAAACCGCTCCCGGTCTTCAGCGATGTCAATCGAATCGGGCGAGGTGCCCCAAATGCGGGTCGTAATGGGGGAGGAGTGGCCGCCTGCCTCCAAAGATTGCAGGTAAGCCTGCAGGGGAACAGCCAGTTTCAATGGGGTTTGCCCACCAAATTGAATAATCACGCCAACAGGATTTTCTGCTTCGATACTATTGAGCACATCTTCCTTTGTCAGCGGCTCAAAATACAGGCGATCGCTGGTGTCATAGTCGGTCGAGACGGTCTCTGGGTTAGAGTTGACCATGATCGTTTCATAGCCATCCTCCTGTAAAGAAAAGGAGGCATGGCAACAGCAATAGTCAAACTCGATTCCCTGTCCAATCCGGTTGGGGCCTCCCCCCAAAATCATGACTTTGGGTCTGCCTGAAGGCAGCACTTCGCTCTCTCCCTCCTCATAGGTTGAGTAATAGTAGGGGGTGAGGGCTTCAAATTCTGCAGCACAGGTATCAACGGTTTTATAGACCGGGATCAGGCCGAGGGACTTGCGGTAAGCCCGCACGACATCTTCGGTGGTTTTGGTGGCAAAGGCGATCTGGCGATCGCTAAAGCCCTGACGCTTGATAGTAAACAATTGCGCCTTGGTGAGGCTGGTGAGGGCGGTGCGCTTGAGAAACTTCTCGGTTTCCAGCAGTTCTTCCATCTTGTCGAGAAACCAGGGATCAATGCTGGTCAACTCAAAAATTTCTTCTACACTCATACCCATCAGCATGGCATGGCGCAACGTGAAGATGCGGTCAGGGTTTGGGGTGCGCAGCCCAGCTCGAATTTGCTCCAGACTGGGTAACTTTTCAGCCCGATCGCAGCCCCAACCAGCCCGTCCAGTTTCCAGGGAGCGCAGCGCCTTTTGAAAAGATTCCTGGAAGGTACGACCGATCGCCATGGCTTCCCCCACCGACTTCATCTGGGTGGTCAGGGTCGGCTCAGCACCAGGAAACTTTTCAAAGGCAAAGCGGGGAATCTTGGTCACTACGTAGTCAATCGTGGGTTCAAAGCTGGCCGGGGTTTTTTTGGTGATGTCGTTGGGAATTTCATCCAACGTGTAGCCCACTGCTAGCTTGGCAGCCATCTTAGCGATGGGAAAACCGGTAGCCTTAGAGGCCAGGGCAGAGCTGCGAGAGACCCGGGGATTCATCTCAATCACAATCACATCCCCGGTGTTGGGGTTGACAGAAAACTGAATGTTGGAACCCCCCGTTTCTACCCCAATCTCTCGAATGATCTTGATGGAAGCATCCCGCAGGCGCTGATATTCTTTATCGGTCAGGGTTTGGGCCGGAGCCACCGTAATTGAGTCGCCAGTGTGAACCCCCATCGGATCCAGGTTTTCGATCGAACAGATAATCACCACGTTATCTGCCAGATCACGCATCACTTCCAGCTCGTATTCCTTCCAGCCCAACAGAGATTTTTCAATCAATATCTGGGAGACGGGGCTGGCATCCAGGCCACCCTGGGCAATTTCCTCAAACTCTTCCTGGTTGTAGGCAATGCCGCCGCCCGTCCCCCCCAGAGTAAAAGCAGGGCGGATAATCAAGGGATAACTATTAATTTGTTGGGCGATCTCGCGGGCATCTTCTAGGGTGTTGGCTAACCCAGAGGGACAGACGCCGACACCAATCCGCTCCATTGCCTCCTTAAACAGCTTGCGGTCTTCCGCCATTTCGATCGCTGGTAATTTTGCCCCAATCAATTCCACCCCAAACCGCTCCAGGGTGCCATCTTTTGCCAAGGCCACAGCAAGGTTGAGGGCCGTCTGGCCTCCCATCGTCGGCAGCAGAGCATCGGGTCTCTCTTTTTCAATAATTTTGGCCACAATTTCAGGAGTAAGTGGCTCCACGTAGGTGCGATCAGCCATTTCGGGATCGGTCATGATGGTAGCCGGGTTAGAGTTGACCAGCACCACTTCATAACCTTCGTCTCTCAGAGCCTTACAGGCCTGGGTGCCGGAGTAGTCAAACTCACAGGCTTGCCCAATGATGATTGGGCCAGAGCCAACTAACAAGATTTTGCGGAGATCTGTACGACGCGGCATGGTGAGAAGGGGGGGTAAGCTTAAATCCCACTCATTGTAAAGGGTTTCCCTTCGATCATCGCCAGCATTTTATTGAATCCCAAGATTTGCTGACTTGGCCTGCCAAATTGGGGTTGTTAAAATCCAGGATAAAAGAAACGCTTCAACAGCGATCGCGGCTGCATCAGAGTATTTAAATTTCGCTGGTTTCTTCTCCTGCTCGCTATAAGTCAGCAGTCTTGCCAGACCGATTATTTGGGTAAAGGCCAGCCCAGACGGGTGGGTTGTTGATAGATGCGCTTCAGGGTATTGATATCTCGATGGGAAAGCCCTGCAGGATTGGCGACTTGAGCCGCATAAAGCGCATCCGTCGGAAGTGGGCTATGCCCCCAGATGCCCAACGCATGCCCCAACTCATGACGGGCAGAGGCTTTTAAGTAGACAACCGCCTGGTCTGGGCGCAACCGAATGGTGACCCGGTGGGCCAAAATCGGGCGCTGCCCCTGGGTAGCAGATGGTTGGGCATATAGTTCAAATCGTGTTTCAGCCGAGCGGGCCCGTGCCAGCCGCAAACCAGCCAGTGGAGGGGAAGGGCTACTGGTTATAGGCGCTGAAGCCTTAGCGGATCGCTCTAACTGTAAAGGGGGGGCCGCTCTCAAAATGACAATATCTGCTTGCTCTACCTGCTCTACCTGCTTTAAGGGCAAATAGGGGCTCCACTCTTGAATGGCGTCCAACATGGCGTCTCGCCAGGTTTGGGCCTGCTGACCCGTAAAAGAGGCGATGGATTCACCCGGCTTTAAAGGATCAACGTAGATAGCAATGGGGAAATGGAACCAGACCAGATACCCCACAGAAACTGGTTGAATCTGGTCAAAGTAATCACCTGCTTGCTGATCTTGCCACTGTGCCAGAACGGGAGGCAGACCATGGGGTTGGGGATCTGGTAGGGTGATTGAAGCCGCCAAGGGAGGTAAGGCCAGACTCGTAAGAGTGTTGGGGCTGACATGAAATAAGACCGCAATGGCAACCCCGATCAACAGACTTAAGGCTCTAACCCACCAGCTAGCGCGCTGAATCTGAACCGGAGGAAATTTCCAAGGGTTGATCCCCATGCTGGCTACCGCTGCTTACTCGCTATTGCCATCAGCTACTTAGGTAGCCAGTTTGCACTCAAAACAACGGTCAATCCCAAAAATAAGGCCGTCAGCACCCAGGTGACTCGATTCAGGGTTGTCTCTGCACTTTTGGTGCTGGTAAACAACTGGGCTTGCCCCCCAAGACCGCCCAGACCTTCTCCCTTGGGGCTATGGAGTAACACCACTACAACTAAGCAGAGGGCAGAGAGGGTCCAGATAATTTCTAATCCAAATGTCAGGGTCATGGGTTTAACCTACGGCAAGAAACAAAACTGAAGCACTTCGACGCTAGAGGCGTACGGGATTTTCACACAAGCAACTGCCTGAGACTGTGCTTCTTCCAGTCTAATCGCTTCCGGTTCTGATGTCTAAGTCCCTACCTTAACCGGAGCCCGGCCTGGGCGAAACTCTACCCCACTGGCAACAATCATGGAGTGCCCGGTCATTTCAGGGGGTTGAGGCAGTTTCAAAACCTCCAGGATTGTCGGAGCAATATCTGAAAGGCGACCGTCACTGCGGAGTTGGACATCAGTTCCGTGGCCTTGGATCTTGCGGCCTTCCCCTTCCACCAAAATGAAGGGAACTGGACTGGTGGTGTGAGCAGTCCAGGGGTTATGAGATTCATCCCACATTTGTTCGGCATTGCCATGGTCAGCAATAATGATAGTAGTGCCTCCCACCTGCCCGATGTGATCGAGTAAGCGCCCTAGATTTTGATCGACGACCTCTAAGGCTTTGATCGTGGCTTCCATATTGCCTGTGTGACCCACCATGTCAGGGTTGGCATAGTTAATCACCATCAAGGAATATATGCGCTTTTGTAAGGCGGCGATCGCTGCGTCAGTGACTTGATCCGCCGACATGGCAGGGACTTGATCGTAGGTCGGCACCATCGGACTGGGAATCAGTTGCCGGTCTTCTCCTGCAAAGGGCTGCTCAATACCGCCATTAAAAAAGTAGGTAACATGGGCATATTTTTCTGTTTCCGCCGTGCGAAATTGTTGTAACCCGTGGCTTGCCACAACCTGGCCCAAAATGTTATTCAAGTTCTGAGGCGCAAAGGCAACAGCAACGGGTAGGTTGGCGTCATACTGGGTGAAGGTGGTAAAAGCTAGCGGCTGAATCAATGGGCGCTCAAATCCCTGGAAGTTGGGATCTACAAAGGCCTGGGTGAGTTGACGGGCCCGATCAGGTCGAAAATTAAAGAAAATCACACCATCCCCTGGCTCTACAGCCCCCGGTGCCACCCGCGTCGGGAGAATAAACTCATCCGTAATATCGGCCGTGTAGGACGCTTTCAGAATGTCAAGGGCTGATCGGCCATCCCCTGGCCCATCTTCAGTCATCAGCCGGTAAGCTTTTTCAGTCCGATCCCAACGGTGATCCCGATCCATGCTGTAGTAACGGCCACTGATTGTTACAATTTGCCCCGTCTGGGTTGTATCAATATAATCTTGTAACCGGCGTACCGCTAATTGCCCCGACGTTGGTAGAGTGTCTCGCCCATCGGTGATCACATGAATGCAAAGCTCTGACATGGCTTGGTCTTTAGCCATATCAATTAAGCCCAGCAGATGGTCAAGATGGGAATGAACCCCCCCATCAGAGCAAAGACCCACCAGGTGAACTTTGCCACCCCGCCGTTTAACCGTCTGGAACAGTGTCACCAGGGCCGAATTGCTGAGTAGGGTACCATCTTCCACAGCATCAGAAATCCGAACTAGTTCTTGAGGCACAACCCGCCCAGCACCAATATTCAGATGTCCTACTTCTGAATTGCCCATCTGCCCGTCGGGTAACCCGACGGCCTTGCCAGAGGTGGAGATTAATGCGTGGGGGTAGACTGCCCACAAACTATCCATAACGGGAGTGTGTGCAGCCGCTACAGCATTGCCATCGGTTTCTTCACGATAGCCCCAGCCATCTAAAATAACGAGCACAACAGGTGAAACTGGCGCTTGCGCCATAGTCAAACCAGTCCTTTATTGATGGGTTCTCCGCAAATCATACCACTGCTTTTACTATTCGCAAATGAAGAGTCGGTCAAAGGGAAAATGTATCAATGTGTTACCATACTTTTAGAATGATAGCTGTTGCTGTCATTAAACCTAAAGTAACCATTCAAACTATAGCAATCCTAAATGATTCGTCAACGCCTGGATAGGGAAAGGGCTGTGTGAGAAGGATTTCCTGCGGAAACCTTTTACAATCCTGAGCAGCCTTAGAAAAGAGGCATAATCATTTTGGATTGTAGAGTTAGGATTTTGGATGTCAGTTTAATTCGCTTCTGTCAGGTTGCAGATGGCTATAGCCATAAATTCTTGACAACGCTTGATCCCAGGTCAAAAGAAGCTCCGATTTCATTTGAGCAACAGAGATTGAACCGTAAGATGTCATCCTGGAACCAAAAAATCACCTCCCAGGAATAATACCTATCGGCAACACTAATAATTTCTTAAGCTTTCTGGCGACTGTCTGCGTTAAGGGGGGGATGGTCACCCTGAACCCATTCGAGATCGCTGGCACCCAAAGCCTTTAAGCTGCTTTTCTCTGCCTCTGACAGGCCCGTGATTCCATGAATTTGCATGCCATCATAGGGCTTAGGATTTCTCAGAATTTGTTGCAGTCGCCCAGAAGCAATATCCCATAAACCAATGATCTCATCCTCACCGCCGCTGGCTAACAACAGGGGGGGTGACTTGGTGGGAGAGACGGGGGAATCAGATGGAAAGGCAACTGACCAGATGCGACTACTGTGCCCTTTAAGGACAGACAGACAAGTGCCCGTCTCGCTATTCCAGACTCGCAGGGTCGTATCTTCACTACCGCTGACCAAAAGCGTGCTATCCGGGCTAAAGTCGATCGTCCGAACCCGTCCCCTATGACCTTGAAGCACCTGCTGACTGATGTCGTTCTGCCAGTCCCACAGGCGGAGGGTGCCATCTTCACTACCACTGGCCAGCCAGTAGCCGTTGGGGCTAAACCTGACACACCACCCCCTAGCGGTATGACCCACCAGGATTGATCGGCAGGCACCTGTCTGGATATTCCAGATCCGGACGGTGCAATCTTCACCCGTACTGGCGAGGTGGCGACCATCGGGGCTGAAAGCAACTGACCAAACCCGTCCCCTGTGTCCAGAAAGCACCTTGAGACAAAGGCCTGTTGTCACATCCCAAAGTCGAATGGTTTGGTCAAAGCCAGCACTGGCTAGCATTTGCCCCGTTGGGCTAAATTGCACCGAAGGCACCCAACTCTGATGCCCCTGCAGTACTGAGAGACACTGACCGGAGGCCAGGTCCCAAATCCGAATCATCTGGTCAGAACTACTACTGGCTAACCGATCGCCATTGGGATCAAAGCTGACTGACAGCACCCAATTGCTATGCCCGATCAGGCTCTGAAGGCAGGAGCCAGACTCTAAGTCCCAAAGTTGAATGCGATGGTCTGCCCGTCCACAGGCCAGGACTCCAGACTGGATCGCCACACTCAAAACAAAATCTGTATAGCCCTGTTTTGCGGAGATACACTGACCTGTCTCCCGATCCCACAGATAAATAGCCTGATCAAGGCTACCGCTGACCAGGCAATTAGGCCGAGCGAAGGCAAGGGCCCAGATGGCGCTGTGGTGGCCCTGGAGGGTAGCAGTGCATTCTCCTGTGAACCCATCCCAGAGGCGCACGGTCCAGTCTTCACAACCACTTGCAATTGTTTGACCATCAGGGCTAATGGCGATCGCCCGTACCTGTTTGCGGTGGCCCCTTAGCTGTTGAAGACATTGCCCTGATACCACATCCCAAGCTTTCACGGTGGCATCCCCCCCTCCTGTAACCAGCATTTGCCCATCAGGATGAATAGCCAAAGCCCAAACCCCTTGACTATTGGCTTCCCATGCCTGGAGACAGGCGCCCGTTTGTGTATCCCACAGGCAAATGGTGTCATCGGCACTGGCGCTGACCAGCAGCGATTGTCCGAGGGTATGGGACGCGGGCAAAAAAGCGATCGCCCGAGTCCAGTTTTGGTGCCCCTGCAGGTGGTGGAGTCGTCTACCTGTCTGGACATCCCAAATGTAGATGGTGCCATCGGCACTGCTACTAGCTAATTGCTGACCGTCAGGGCTAAAGGCAACGGCAAGTACCCAATCTCCATGCCCTTCCAGGGTTTGTAGACACTGACCTGTGATCCCATCCCACAACCGCACCGTCCGGTCTTCACCAGCGCTAGCCAGTATAGGTGTACTTTTGTGGGGGGAGGCTTCACAAAGGGGACTAAACGCCAGAGCCACTGACCAGGCGGGATGGCCATTTAGGGTCAGACATTTACGGCCATCCGCCAGTCGCCACAGATGAATGCGGTTGAGGGTATCGCTAGCGGCCAACAACTCCCCATCGGGACTGATGGCGATCGCCCAGATATTCCCCATCACTTCGGTAAAACTGCAACGATCAACCTGGCAATAGGATAGGTTGACATAGGGCAACTTTAAACCCTGGAGATCAGCCTGCCAGAGGGTCAGGTAGGAGAGGTCATAACCAGTCAAATCAACCTGGAGGTGGCGTAACAGGTTGACCAGATTGCCCCCCCCATAGCCGGGCATACGGGGAAACTCCGCCTGCAGCTTGAGAATCAAGCGGTTCACCAGTCTAACCACAGCCTTCTGCGAGTGCAGACGTTCTCCTAACTGTTGGGTGATCGGTACCAGAATTAACCGAATCTGACTATCTCTGACATAACGTCTGGCTTCAGCCTTCATCAGAGCATGGCTATTGAGTAGGCCAATCTCTTCTTGGCATAGTTCAACGCAGAGTTGGTCAACCAGTCGCTCAATCACATACTCCATCACAACTGGCTGCTGACTGTACAGCCCAGCGGCATTCTTCTCAATCAAAAAGCGTCGCCTCAGGGATTGTAACCCTTGCCACAGGTTGCGTTTGCTCAGGGGTGAGAGCAAATCTTGCTGCAACGCTGAAAAAGAGACCCACTCGCGATTGATAGCCAACCAGTACATAATGGCTCGTTCATCGGCTGAAAGGCGGGCAAACTGCCGCTCTAAAAGAGCCCGGATATCGTCAAAGATGAAATTACCCTGCTGCCCAATCTCTAGGAATTCAGCAAGATCGCTATCAAATAGCTCCTGCACCAGAGGCGCGACCATCTTGAGTGCTAATGGATTACCGCCATAGTGATGGGTCAGCAATTGCCAGTCTTTCAGGTTGGCGCTAAAACAGCCGCGAGTCTTGAACAACTGTTCAGTTTCGAGGGGGGTAATGCCATTTAAAATCAACGATCGCACTGGCTTTGTGGCACCTTCCTGCATATCAATCTCGCTAGGCTTTTCCCGGCTAGTCAAAACTAGGCAACTCTGGTGCGCCACCTCGCCCAGGCACCGCATCAGTTCTCCATAGCCTTCATAACCCGGACGATAATGCCCTGCATGGTGCCGACTGGCAAATCCCTCAGCCAAAATAGTCTCGATGTTATCGAGCACAATCAAACAACGATGTTGTCGTAAATGTTTGATCAACTGAGATTGCAGTTGATCAAAGGATCGATCAGGAGATAAGTCGGAACCAGCAAAGAACTGCAAGAGACTTTGGAGTAATTCCTGTAAAGGCATGGCATGACGCAAGGAACGCCAGATCACATACTCAAATTTTTGCTGAACCTGTTGCGCCAGTTTAATTGAGAGGGAAGTTTTACCCATGCCGCCGGAACCCAGAATGGCAACAATCTGGCATTGTTCCTGCACAATCCACTGCCCTAGAGTAGTGAGTTCTTCCTGCCGTCCAAAAAAAGTGGAGACATCGATCGCCTCCCCCCAGTCTTGATAGCTAGATGTTGCGGCTGTAGATGCTTGCATCTGACCAGGTTGGTGTCGCCCCCAGCGTTCAATCACTGCCTTGAAATTTTGTTTGGTAACCCGCTCTCCAAGAGCTTCTGACAATAAATTCCATAACTTTGCCCCCACCGCCCGAGTATACTCTGTCGCAAAGTTCAACTCTTCTGCGATCGCCTGGTATGGTTGCTCCATCCAGGACTGTCGAAACACAGATTCTTCTGTATCGTTCAGGGTAACCTGCACCCTATCTAAAATCGCTAGCGCTTCTTCAATCGTCATCTGCTAGAACGCCCCTTAGCGGTTACTCAATTTGACCAACCCATCATCCAGTCAGGTCATCCATCTGGTGGATGTTTTAGTGAAAGCTACACGATGAAGGAACTTAATTCCTGAAACGAATCGACCAAATTGCGAAAGTTCTTACACCCCGACCAAACCTGACTTTAAAGCCCTTACATTTCCTTACTGCATCGCCGGAATTGACGCAGTAGAGTTTGGAGGTGGCAAAAGGAAGAGTTCACTTTAATCTAAGGATGACGCTCTGGATCAGAGGTTTCAGGAACTCCACCAGTCCCCCAATTGTCTATCTGTTCATTAGCCCCGAGTTCTTTACCATGAATAATAATTCCGATCAGTTCAACTCCTTATTTCAGGCTGTTTTGGAAGGATTTTTGGATGGAATTTTAGTGATTACAGAAACGAGAGAGGTGATTTATGCAAACGAAAAAGCTCGTGCCCTGTGCGCCAAACTCAATCAAGCTGGTCAAGAATTGATCGTTCCTGAAGTCTGGCGCGTCTGTCAGGCCTTGCAGGATAGTCGAGACCTGTTTCCCCGGTCTCCTGTCACATTAGAATCAGAGGTTAAAAAACTCACTGATATGGTGCGAATTCGGGTTCAGTGGCTAAATCTGGAGCGCAACGATCGGGCCTGTATGCTGGTGCGTCTACAAGATGAAAACACGACCATGAAAGGGTTAGCCCTGACGGAAGCCCAAGAGTGGAACCTGACACCCCGTGAAGCCGAGGTCTGGTCGTTACGACGGGCAGGCCATGACCGTAAACAAATTGCAACGGAGTTGTATATTGCGCTAGATACCGTAAAAAAACACCTGAAGAATATTCAGGCAAAACGGCAGACTGTTCTGGAAGAAACGGAATGGCAGGCCCAAAGCGCCTATTGAAACCCGAATCAGCCAGAGATTGGTCAGAACGCTTAAAACAGGGTTGCTCGGTCAAATGCCGAGCCTGGATAGGCGTTCTGGCTCGTCTCCAGCATAACGTCAGTTGGGGCACATTGGGATGTAATCAGGATCTGGCTAGAGATCAAGGCCACGATAGAGGTCTGAGATTGCACATTCAAGGCCAATACTTTGTAGCCTAACCCAATGCCGACTCTGGTCTGCTGCGTCAACGCTAACTTCGTAAATCGAGGTTTCCCAATTCCCCCCAGAGATAGGGCGACGGCATTCGACCCGTTGACTGGCTTGGGCAATTAAGACGTATTCCTCTAAGGTTTCAATCTGTCGGTAATCATCAAATTTTTCGCCCGCGTCAAAAGCTTCGGTACTGGTTGAAAGGACTTCGGCAATGAGTTTTGGGTAGCGTTTGATGTAACGGTCTTGGCGATCTCGGGGGTCGCAGGTCACGAAAGCATCAGGATAATAATAAAACTCATCTTGATAGTTAACTTTCACATTGCCGGAGTAAAACCGACAATCTGTCGCATCACCCAGGTGATTGTCAATCAGCTTCAGAAGGTTGAATGTAATGCGATCGTGGTTATCGGTGCCACCTGCCATCGCATAAACCAGGCCACGTCGATATTCATGGCGGATCTCGCTCCGACGTTCAATGTCTAGGTAGTCTTGGGCACTGATGTAGTGGGGAACCGCAATCATGATGGCTAGGACAAGAGTTTGCACCTCATTATAGCGATCCAGGATCCGGTCAGGCCTTGAATTGCTTTGCGATCTAGGAGTCCATCAAGATAGATTTGAGGGGTACCTCAAACCATTGATCAGGTTCCCCATTTATGGTGGGGAGGATGTTAACAGTAGCAGTCAGTAGGAGCAACATTCATGTTACCCATCACTCAAGAAACAGCGTCCGGCTTAAAGAGGGGGATATTGCGGGGAGTGCACCACATTGCCTTCAATGTCAAAGACATGCAGGCATCCCGTGCTTTTTACGGTGCCTTGCTGGGGTTACATGAGCTAACCGGAGAAGAGGTACCCTCTACCCTTAAAGATCTAGTGGCTGCGGGCAAGGTGGCCAACTTCGTCACCCCTGATGGCACGGTGATTGACCTGTTTTGGGAGCCAGACCTGTCTCCACCCTCTGTGGATCCCCGACAACAATTCACACGGGCCAACCACCTGGCCTTTGACGTTGCCGCCGATCAGTTTGATGTGGTAGTGCAGTTGTTACAGACCAGCCCGGTGGAGATTGACCATGGGCCAATTACCCGTCCCACTGGGCGAGGAATTTATTTTTACGACCCGGACGGCTTTTTAATTGAAATACGCTGCAACCCTGCTTAAGGGCTGACCCGCAGCCGCTGCGTTACCATTGTCATGCCATCAAAGCGAACCAGCACTGCAGATAGCCAGCGGCTTTCTGCCTTTTGGGGGGCCTTGCCCACCTTAAACAGGCCACCTGCCGGCAACAGTTCCAACTCAACGGTTGTAGGTTTTAACAAACCTGAAGCCTGAGCAGGCTCTTCGATCGCCGCCCCCAACAAAATGTCGTCTCCCAGGGGCTCCTGTACGATCGCATCAAAACTAAATTCCTGACCAGGTTTGACTTGCTCTGGGGCCTCAATCAGAACTTTGGGTGGGTTCTTACCAGAAGTCAGTTGGCTCTTTTCAGAGAGTACTTCTTGTTGCACCAACTGCTGGTTTTCAATGCGTTGACGAGCCCGCAGGGTAGAAGTCATATTCCAGGTGCGATCGCTGTTTTTTTGATCTCCTGTGATAGTTGTTACCGTTTCTACCAGGTAACCGTTGCCCTCCCGTTTCCAGGATCGCACCTCAGTCTGGTAATTCAGGCTTGAAAAGTCATTCCACAACTGTTTGAGAGCCTGTTCCAGGGTTTGACGGGTTAAGCCATCGGCCTGCCGAAAGTTGGAGCTGTAAAACTGCATGACCGCAGGTAGATCTTTGTTGCTAGCAGCCTTGTCAACCTGGGCGAGCAGGGCTTTTAAGTCAGCGGGAGCATCGCTGGGGGTGGCAGCTCGGATGATCGCAGGAGGTGAGCTGATGCCGATCAGGCTAACCAGGCCGGCGGTCAAAACAGACTGCTGCCAAAATCGGTGGCCTGATCGGCGGTGTGACCTGATTGTGCAGGCTGCGATCAGCGGCAGTCGCTTGAAAAAATCCACCATAGATTGATTCCCCATTCCGGTTTTGCCCATTATAGTGGCAAAACCTATGCTACAGGGGGACGTTCTGCTGTGGGGGTCTGCATTTGCTCGATCGAGCCTGTCTTAAGCAAGCGTCCTTGCGACTAATCGGCCTGGCTCTCCTGATCCAATAATGGGGGCAACCGGGACATCAACACTTTATCTACCCGGGTTCCGTCCATATCCATAATTTCAAACTGCAGCCCATTCCAATCAAAGCGCTGGCCTGTGTGGGGGATGTGACCCACCACATGCATGACAAAACCACCCAGGGTGTGGTAGTCACTCATTTCTTCCTCTGGCAGAGAAGGCCGCTCAATTAAGTCTTTGAAGGCATCGATCGAAAGGAGCCCATCTAATAACCAGGAACCATCCTCTCGCTCAATAATCATCGGCTCTTCCAGGTCTTCTAGGGATGGCAGATCACCGACGATCGCCTCCATCAAATCGGTTAAGGTCACCAATCCTTCAATTCCACCGTACTCATCGGTAATCAACACCATGTGCATCCCCGACTGCTTTAACTGCTCCAGCACCTTTAAGGCACGGGTATTTTCCGCTACAAATAACGGCGGCTGTGCCATGGCTTCCAGATCAATCCTTTGACCATCCAGTTGGGCAGAGAGCAGTAACCCGCCCCGAACCACCCCAATACAATCATCCAGACTACCCCGCCCGACCGGCAAGCGGGAATGGTTGCTATCCATAACTTCTCGCAACGTTTCCTCGATCGGCGACTCCAGGTCTAGCCAGGTAATCTCAGTGCGCGGCGTCATAAATGCCTTAATCGGACGATCGCCCAGGCGGAAGACTCGCTCTACCATTTCCTGTTCAGACTCTTCAAACATGCCAGATTCGGCACCCTGACGAATCAGCACCTTAATTTCTTCCTCCGTGACTTCTGGCTCGTTAGAGGCTTGTACGCCTAATAAATCCAACAAAAAGTCTGTCGAGCTTCCCAAAATATGCACTAGCGGTGCGGTTAGACGAGACAGCCAGCGCATGGGTCTGGCCACGGTGCAGGCGATGCGTTCTGGATTGTTGAGCCCTACCCGCTTGGGCACCAACTCCCCGATCACGAGGGAAAGATAGGTGATGATGGTGACGACAATTCCTAAACTCAGTCCTTCGCTGTAGGGTTTGAGGGCTGGCATCTCTTCAAAAACAGGCTTTAAGCGTTGGGCAATTGTGGCACCCCCCACCGCGCCACTGAGAATTCCAATCAAAGTGATGCCAATTTGTACCGTTGAAAGAAAGTCATTGGGGTCATTGGCCAGCCTTAAAGCCACCCGTGCCTGAGTATTGCCCCGGCTCGCCATCTGTTCAAGCCGCACCTTGCGGGCTGACACAATCGCAATCTCTGAGCCAGAAAAAATGCCATTGGCAATAATCAGTAAGAGAACCAGCGCAATTTCAATTGCGATCGAAGACATTTCAACTTCCTGTTAACGGTCTTCTTTATCCTAAGGGACGAAATGACGCCCAGTATCAGAAGCGTTTTGACCAACGTCATATTTATATTCTGGTTGGCTTTCTTCAGAATCTATGATTTGCTGCTATGAATGGGCTAACTCTAGAGATCCGGAGCGTGATTGATGGAATGGTTTCAAGTCTTAGAGCGATCGCTATTCAGTGTCGTCACCCTAACAAAATTTACCCTGGAAGCGATTTCAGTCTTCTGCATCATTGTTGGTCTATATAAAACAGCTCAAGTAGCCCTCCGCCTTAGACAAAGTCGGACGGGCAAGCTTTTTCCTTTCAATGACGTGCGCCTGAGCTTTGGGATGTGGCTGGCTCTAGCTCTGGAGTTTCAACTGGGTGCCGATATCTTAGCTACGACCATTGCCCCCAGCTTTGACTCTCTGGGGCGGTTAGCCCTGATTGCCGTGATCCGAACCTTCTTAAATTACTTTTTAGGCCACGAGTTAGAAACCTACTACCGGGTCGAAAAAGAACGGCAGAAGGGATTGGCGATCCGGGCAAACACGAGCGACCAATCAGGCTCCCCAGAGCAGCTCGATGCCTGAATATCGCCGGCCTTTCTCTCCTGCCTTGTTTTTCCCCTAGGGACAATTCAAGGTTTCCCTGGTCTCCCGTCCTGTGATGGGGTTTGTCCCCGTTGCGGTTTGGCAGAGTAGCTGGAGTTGATCGGCTCGAATTTCTACATCGGTAAAGTCTGCGCCCTCCACAAGCGCTCCCTGAAAGCGAGCATTAAAGGCAAATGCCCCTTCCAGGAGGGCATTCTTTAAATTAGTCTGGGTCAGGCGAGCGGTGTCCAGAGTGGCCCCCCGCAAATCGGCCCCTTCTAGGTTGGCCCCTTCTAGGTTGGCTCCAAATAAACTGACCCCCCGTAGGTCAGCCTGACTCAGGTTACTGCTGCGCAGGTTGGTGCGGGTAAAGCTGGAGTCTTTTAGATCTTGTTTAAAAAAGTCTGCCCCAATTAAGGTTTCGGCATTGTAGTCTGTAGCCAGGGCAGCGGTCGGGGCGATGCTCCACAGCCCAAGCAACGCGATCGCAACCAGCAGCAGTCGGCGGCCCCATGCCATGCTATGCCTGATGTCAGACCAGAATCTGGATAACCGTTGGCTCATGTTTGTTCTCAAACCAATCTGCAATAGAGATAACAGGGCGTTACTGATTTGGGGTATGTAAAAAGTGCTGTATGCTCGAAACTTCGTTTCGATTCATACGGCTTTTCAGCAACGCCGATAACAGAATTGCCTGCCCTTCTTCTCTTAGGGCAAGAATTGTTACTATTCTGATAGTACCTGAATTCTTGAACCGATGCCGCCTCGCCAGCACAAGCAATTAGACCTGAACTCCGATCCTGGCCGACTGGGAGAAGAATGGGTTGGCCGCTGGCTACAGGCCCGTGGCTGGCTAACGCTCCAGCATCGCTGGCATTGTCGCTGGGGAGAAATTGACCTGATTATGGGGGAGCGCCAGCTCAATCAGGCGGGGATTTCTGGCCTTGCCTTTGTGGAAGTCAAGACCCGTAGCCAGGGTAACTGGGATGCAGACGGAGTCTTTGCGATTAGTCTGACCAAAAAAAAGAAGTTATGGAAAACCGCTGAATGCTTCTTAGCAGCCCGTCCCGATCTGGCTGACCTGCCCTGTCGCTTTGATGTGGCGCTGGTCTATTGTCGCTCGCTGGTAGGCCAATCGATGACTGTCAGCGATCGCCCGGGAAGCAGCACGGTGATGGGTGGCTACCATTTCACTGTGCAAGATTATATTGTCAATGCGTTTCAGTTGTAGAGGGTGGCCGGCATTGTCGGCGTTGCCAGACTTGAATTTTGGGGCACTCTCTAAATAAGTAAGCCAGTCAGGAATGATCGGGTTGCGGGTTCGTCATTTATAGAATGCCATGCTTGCCAGGGTTTGGAGTGCGTCACTGATTGGGATTGAGGCCGTTAAGATTGGAGTCGAAGTGGATGTGGCCGGGGGGTTACCAGGGATTGTGATCGTGGGTCTCCCTGATACTGCTGTGCAAGAGTCGAAAGAACGGGTCAGGACAGCGGTGAAAAATGCCGGCTATGCCTTCCCCATGCGCAAAATTGTGGTTAATCTGACCCCGGCAGACTTACGCAAAGAAGGCCCCATCTATGACTTGCCTATCAGTGTGGGGATTCTGGCCGCATCAGAACAGGTCAATACCGATTTATTGGATGATCATTTGTTTTTGGGTGAAGTCTCCCTGGATGGCAGCCTGCGCCCTGTTGCGGGAGTGCTGGCGATCGCCGCTGCTGCCAAACGCCTAGGAATGAGGGGGCTGGTGGTTCCCGCCGATAACGCCAAGGAAGCAGCCGTGGTCAAGGGGTTAGAAGTCTATGGGTTGCAGCACTTAACCGAAGTGGCAGAGTTTCTCTCCAGTCGAGGGACGGCTCAACCTGTCACCCTGAATGGCCTGGAAGAATTACAGCGATCGCAATTCAGCGGCCCCGATTTACGGGAAGTGAAAGGGCAGGCCCACGCCCGACGAGCCTTAGAAATCGCTGCCGCTGGGGGGCATAATCTGGTGTTTGTGGGGCCACCGGGAAGCGGTAAAACGATGCTGGCCCGCCGTCTACCAGGGATTTTACCTCCCCTCACCTGGGAAGAAGCGTTGGAGGTGACGCAAATCCATTCTGTGGCAGGGTTGCTCAAAGATAAAGGCACCCTAGTGTCTAGCCGCCCTTTTCGCAGTCCCCATCACTCCGCATCAGGCCCATCCTTAGTGGGGGGAGGCAGTTTTCCGCGACCGGGGGAGATTTCTCTGGCACACCGGGGCGTTTTGTTTTTGGATGAATTGACTGAGTTTAAGCGTGATGTGCTGGAGTTTTTACGCCAACCTCTAGAAGATGGCATGGTCACCATCTCTCGCACGCGCCAATCCGTTGTTTTTCCCGCTCAATTTACCCTAGTGGCCAGCACCAACCCCTGCCCCTGTGGTTATTTTGCAGATACGGTTCAGCCCTGCACCTGTAGCCCTCGTGCCAGAGAGCAATATTGGGCCCGCTTGTCTGGCCCGCTGATGGATCGGATTGATTTGCAGGTGGCAGTCAATCGGCTCAAGCCTGAAGAGATTACCCAACATCCCACAGGGGAAGCCTCGGCCACTGTGCGAGAACGGGTAATCGCCGCCCGTGATCGGGCTCGTACCCGCTTTCAGGAGACGACCCTGCGGTGCAATGCGGAGATGCAGAGCCGCCATTTGAAACAGTGGTGTCCGATGGATGAGGCCAGCCGCAATTTATTGGAAATGGCGATTCGCAAGTTGGGCTTATCAGTGCGGGCCAGCGATCGCATCCTGAAGGTGGCCCGTACGATTGCTGACCTGGCGGGGGAAGACAACTTACAGGTGCAACACTTGGCCGAAGCCATTCAATATCGCACCATCGATCGCATGCAATAATTAGGCGTTGCTAAAAACTGTAGCATTCTGACTAAAGCTGTATTTTGCCTATGGAATTGCTGAGCGAAGAAGGGCTGTCTTTGATACAATAGCTGGGTTGTTCAGTCGGAAAGTCCCCTTGAGTCAATCAATAGATATCCCAAAGGTCGATGATTTTCTCCAGGAATTAGCCACCATTCAACAGACTGGCTCAAAGCGGTTGGCAATTCTCGGGTCACGCCATGTTCCTATCACCCATCAAAAGCTGATTGAAACCATGATTTATGCGATGGTGCTAGAGGGCAATCGAATCATCACCTCAGGGGCGACGGGAACCAATTTAGCGGCAATTAGAGGGGCCATGCGGGCAGACCCGGCTCTATTGACGGTGATTTTGCCTCAGAGTTTAGAGCGTCAGCCACGAGAATCTCGTGAACAATTGGAGCAGGTTATGCATCTGGTAGAAAACCCCAGCAACGATACCCTCTCTTTAGCGGAGGCCAGTGCTATCTGCAATCAGGAGATTATCTCCCGCTGCCAGCAACTGATCTGTTTTGCGTTTCATGACAGCCACACGCTGTTAAAAACCTGTCAGGATGCAGAAGATGAGCGCAAGATTGTTACGCTGTTTTATTTTGATTAATATCCCTCTCATTCAGGGATGGGAATCAGCCGTAAATTCTTAAAAACCTACTCCCGAATTAGGGAGTAAAATTTTGCCTATGGTTAGGAGTTATTTACCATTTCACCTATCCTAGGCCGTAGGTGCCCATGCTGGCTAAGGTATTTGCCAAATAGGGAATAATACTTTGTAGTACTTGCAGTAATAGAAAAGCGAGGATGGGTGAAAGATCCAGACCACCCAGGGGAGGAATGATGTTGCGGAAAAGATTGAGGTAGGGGTCAGTCAATTGAGCCAGAATGGAAAAAGGCGGATCGAAGAAGTTGATGTTGGGAAACCAACTCAATAAGATCCGAACCACTAGCAGCGCAGTATAAATATTGATAAAAGTCAACAATGTCTGAAATAACAGTGCAATCACAGTACTACATCCTCTCTAACAGAATTGCCGGATAATGCCACCTTAGTCTTAATGCATTTCGGTAGAATTGCATCTCAGTAGAATAGACATTTTGCCATTAGAGTGTATCATTTCCACCACGAGTCTGGGGTAGGAGATTTACAGGGTGGAGTTAGGGGTCTCTTAAAATCGGCGGTTCTTCTTGCTCCAGATGACCTGCGCCATTGACAGGCCCCAATTGTTGGCGCACATCATCGATCGCCTCGTTCAGTTGGGCAATCTTATCTTCCAAGCTGCGACGGGCCGCTTCAATATTCTGCTCATTTAGAGCTTTGAGGGGTTGGGCCTTTTTCTTACCCTCCTTGCGATCAGGGCGATTGCCTGGTAATAGAGCCTCTTCTGAATCGGTCGAGAGTTGGCGAGAAGCCACGACCGCCCCTAAAATGCCACCGACGATGCCACCGACAATGGCACCTAGCACAAACCCCCCAGAAAAATGATCTCGCTGGTTCATCATCCTATCCTTCTCTGAAACCCAAGAGGGATAAACGGCTGCTCATCCCCAACCCATCCTTTGACTAATCGGTAAAAACCTTACTCTAGCTTACCTGCTTGTTACCCGAACGACTAGGCAACAGCCCCCTAGGTGCCAAAAGTCCGATCGCCTGCATCCCCCAGACCTGGCACAATGAAGCCCCGGTCATTTAACCCTTCATCAATCCCAGCCGCATAGATGGTCAGGCTAGGATAGGCCAGACTTAGTTTTTGCAGGGCTGGCGGGGCGGTGACTACAGAAATAATCCGGATCAGGGCTGGGTCAGCACCTCGATCGGTGAGCTCTGCCATGGTAGCCATAATCGTACCGCCGGTGGCCAGCATCGGTTCACTGATTAAAATATGGGTCTCACGGGGCAGGACATCTGGCAACTTGTTGAGGTAACAGGTCGGTTCCAGGGTTTCTTCATTGCGCACAAACCCGATGTGATAAATAGAGGCCAGGGGTAAGGCGGCTTGTGCCCCCTCCAGCAGGGCCAGCCCCGCCCGCAGAATCGGAATTATCATCACCGGCACCTCTAGATTGACAAAAGAGGCCGGGCAGGGCGCTAAGGGAGTTTCAACTTGAGTATCCACGGTGGGCAACCATTCCCTCACCGCTTCATAGGTGAGCCAGCGCCCCAACTCCGTCATCGCTGTGCGAAATAGGGGAGAAGGGGTACTGGCGTCACGTACCACCCCCAGCCAGTGTTTGATTAGGGGATGGGGGGGGACGTAGACTCGGAGTTGCATTGCCATAGCGGGAGTGCCAATCGGGATTGAAATCAGTGACTTTTTATCATAACTCCCTTCTGAAAAACGGATGGACTCCCTGGGACAACGGTACACTGAAACAGGACGATCCTATCCCTGCCTCTATCTATGACTGCAACTTCTAATCCGGCCCTTCCTGAAGCCATCCATCCACAATTGTCTACAGATTGGGATGTCATTGTCATTGGTTCTGGCATTGGGGGCCTGGTCACAGCCACCCAACTAGCGGCGAAAGGAGCGCGGGTCTTAGTTCTGGAGCGCTACCTGATCCCCGGTGGCAGCGCCGGTTACTTTGAGCGCAACGGCTACCGCTTTGATGTGGGAGCCTCTATGATCTTTGGTTTTGGTCAGCAGGGCACCACTAATCTATTAACCCGCGCCTTAGCTGCGGTGGATATGACTGTGGAGACCATTCCCGACCCGGTACAAATCCACTACCATCTGCCCAATGGCCTGGAGCTCAAAGTACATCGGGATTATGAGCAATTCTTGCAAGAACTGATTCATCACTTTCCCCAGGAAGCAGAGGGCATTCGTCGGTTTTATGACGAGTGTTGGCAGGTGTTTAATTGTCTGAATGCCATGGATTTGTTGTCTCTGGAAGAGCCCCGCTATTTAACACGGGTGTTCTTTCAGCATCCGTTTGCCTGCCTCGGCCTGGTGAAATACCTGCCCCAAAATGCCGGAGATGTTGCCCGTCGCTATATTCATCACCCGGACTTGCTGAAATTTATTGACATGGAGTGTTACTGCTGGTCGGTGGTACCCGCCGATCGCACCCCAATGATTAATGCTGGGATGGTGTTTAGCGATCGGCATTATGGTGGCATCAACTATCCCAAGGGGGGCGTCGGTCAGATTGCCCAGAAGCTGGTAGAAGGGCTGGAAAAAAAAGGAGGGGTGATTCGCTACAAAGCCAGAGTGACCCGAGTCATAACAGAAAATGGTCGGGCCGTTGGAGTAGAATTGGCCTCCGGAGAAACCTACCGGGCCAGACGCATTGTTTCTAACGCCACCCGCTGGGACACCTTTGAGAAACTGCTGCCAGCCGATCAAATGCCAGCCAGAGAACGCAAATGGCAAAACCGCTATCAAAAATCCCCCAGCTTTTTAAGCCTACACCAGGGGGTCAAAGCAGATGCCCTCCCCCCTGGGACAGAATGTCACCACATTTTGCTGGATGACTGGAGCCAGATGGAACAGCCAGAATCAACTATTTTTGTCTCCATTCCCACCCTGCTAGACCCCAGTCTGGCACCTCCCGGCCACCACATCATCCATACCTTTACCCCCAGTTGGATCGAAGACTGGCAGGGGTTGTCATCTTCTCAGTATCAGCAACGAAAAGAAGAAGCCGCAGAACGGTTAATCGCCAAACTGGAGCAGATTTTTCCCAACCTCTCTAGCCATCTGGACTATCAAGAAGTGGGCACGCCCCGTACCCATCGTCGCTTTTTAGGGCGAGAAGATGGCACCTATGGCCCGATCCCACGCATGAAATTACCGGGATTGCTAACCATGCCGTTTAATCGCACCGCCGTTCCCGGCCTTTATTGTGTGGGAGATAGCACCTTTCCCGGTCAGGGCCTCAATGCCGTGGCCTTCTC
>JBJTUO010000098.1:0-21161 GCA_046080785.1 Leptolyngbyaceae cyanobacterium
CAAACGACGGGATACTTGGACTCACCAGCACTGCGTCCATCAGTTCAAACACCGCATCTCTCGCTTTGCCCAGACAGTGGTAGATCGCTTGCCGAAATTCTTGAAGTTGAGTCAAAATCATCAGGTCAATGTTTTTTATAAACGACTTCATTGACCTTACGGCAGTTGGTGTCCTACTGACTGCCTTTCTCTACCTCGTTAGTCCAAAGTCCAATTTGTAACCAGGAAATGTAATCTCTATTATTGCCGAGTTAATAGCTGCGATCCGGGTACTGCTGGAAATGGCTCCAACTTCAAACGGCCAAAGTCGAGTTAAACGGTTATTTGTTACCTTGGTTCTGTCCTTTGTAGGAAACACCCGGCTGTTTGTTACACTTACCCAATCGTTTGTTACTCCTGTCCGGATATTTCTAACTTTTATCCGGATGTTTGTTACTCGCGTCGGGATGTTTGTAAGAAAGATCCGATCGTTTGCAAGAGCCATTCAGACGTTTGTTACTCACGATCGGGCAATTGTTACTCGCGTCGGGATGTTTGTAAGAAAGATCCGATCGTTTGTGACTCGCGTCCGATCGATTGCAAGAGATATCCAGCTAACCGACCCTATCAGCAGCAAACGAGCGATCGCCACCACCACCTAACCATTCACACCCATTTCACTCTACAAAGAGCTTAATTTGGGGACATCTGGGGCAGTGACTATAATTGAGGGCAGATGTTTTCGCCTTCATGCTTTTTATGACCCAACCGCCCACCTACGGCCCCCATAACCCGCACCCGCTCTCCACGCTACGGACGGAACTGGTGTGGGAGGGCAAGTATGACGAGCATGGGCAGCGGCGGGAGGTGGATATTGTTGGGTGTGCCATGCCGATGCAGCGGATTGAGAGCATTGACGAACCGCGACGGGCAGCGGCGGCAACGGGGCAGTGGTCGCTGTTTGAACAGCAAAAGACGCAGCAGGATGACTTTAGAAATCGGCAGGTTCGGGAAACAAACCAGTGGGGCGACAACAAGCTGGTGATGGCTTCGCTGTTGCAAGAGTTTAAGGGCAAGGTGGATCTGATTTATATTGACCCACCGTTTGATGTCGGCGCGGACTTTACGATGAGTGTGACGATCGCATGAAACTGCCTAATGGAGAACTGGCGATGATTCCTATAGAAAAGCTAACAGATTATTGTCTAAACCCCAATCATTCGTCAGGCAAGCATAAAGCTAGGGTCTTTGCGTCAGCACTAGGAATCACGGTTGAGAATGCAAAGGCTCTGCGACAATTGATTGCAACAGCAGCGATTGAAGGGGAGGTAATCCAACAAAACAGTACTGAGTTTGGTCAACTGTATAAAGTAGACTGGGCAATTCCTGACCAAGAGTCAATGATTCTTCGTACTCTCTGGGAAATTACTACAGGACAACCCAATCCTCGCCTGGTTTCTGCATTCATCAAGTAAAAATTATGACACTATCAACCTTGGATACCGTTGCCAATATAAAATCGATTGCCCGCGATCGCCTGACGTTGGTTGAACCTGAATATCAGTCCATTCAACAGCTACCCATTGGGCAAGTGGGCACCATTCTTGAAGTTTACTCTGGTGAGTTACCCCAATACTTGGTAGAGTTTGCCGACTTACAGGGGCGCGAATATGCAATGGCTGTGCTAAAACCAGATGAAGTTCTCGCCCTGCACTACGAATTAAGCCTGGCCCATTAAATTCTAGCCTGTTCTATCCTATTGCCGTTACTGTAACCATGACCCAACCGCCCACCTACGGCCCCCATAACCCGCACCCGCTCTCCACGCTACGCACAGAACTGGTATGGGAGGGCAAGTATGACGAGCATGGGCAACGCCGTGAGGTAGATGTCGAAGTAGATGGTGCAGTTGCCCACAGCAGCCTGCTGCATGGGCGCAAAGCCGGGGCATTTTGCCATGTGGATGGCATCGACTCCATGTTTACCCGCGCAGAAGCCAAACAGGTAGCGCAGGCGACGGCGCGGGCGGACGGGCGGGAGTGCTATTGCCTCCTTGATTTCATTGATTTCTGGGCGATCGACTTCAATTGGCAACCGGGCAAACCCTTCACCCATGACTGGCAAGATTACCGAACACGGAAAGATCGATCGCTCAGGACCATCAGCGATGCCGGATATACCTACCCCGCTCCCGGCAAATACACCGCCTGCGTCAAAGTTGTGGATACCTTCGGCTGTGATACCTCCATTACCGTAGAAGTGGAGGTGTAAGGTTATGCCCATCCTGCTCGACTATCAGAGCCGAGAAGTCCATTTGACCGAAGAACGAACGATTGGCGCATATTCTCGGCCACCCTGAGATGGTCGGCATGGAGGCTCAAATCATTGACACCCTAAAGCAGCCAAAACTGGTACGGCAATCTCGCAGTGATGAAAGCGTAGCACTGCTTTATCAGTTCTACACCCAAACAACGATTGGGGATAAATGGCTTTGTGTTGTGGTGAAATATCTCCCCGATGATGCCTTTATTGTCACCGCCTATTTCACCGATAAACCCAAAAAAGGAGAAACCCTATGGCAGAGCGAGTAAAAGTTTGGTTTGACCCGGAAGCTGACTTTCTAGAGGTTATTTTCTCGGATGCTCCTGGCTATATGCGGGAAACAGAAAATGATGCCGTTATGGAACGGGTAGATTTGGAGGGCAACCTGCTCGGCTTTTCCATTCTGGCAGTTAGTCAGCTTGCTAAATCAAAACCATTGATTGCTGAATTGTTATCAGGAAAAGGAAGTGCAGCTGAGAGGGGAAGACACCATCCAACAGGTTGATATTAAGGAGATAATTTGTGTCTACGGCAACTGAATTAAAAACGGATAAAAAGGTTTGGACAGACGAAGAATTTATGGCACTGCCTAAAGACGGGCATCGCTATGAAATTGTGAACGGAGAACTCATTGATATGGGAAATTCAGGGGCATTGCATGGCTATGTATGTAGCTTACTATTAGCAGCCTTAGCCAGCTATGTCCTGTCCAAAAAGCTAGGGATTATTTTAGATTCCAGCACTGCCTTCAAGATGAAAAATGGGAATCGGCGATCGCCTGATATTTCCTTCTTTGCTAAAGAACGCTTGCAAGGATTGACCGAACTGCCCACAGGATTTTTAGAGGGTGCGCCTGATCTGGCGATTGAAGTACTCTCTCCCGGTAATACCGTAGAGGAAATTCACGACAAACTGGTGGAATACTTCGAGAATGGCACCCGTTTAGCCTGGATTATTCACCCTAGCGAACACTATGTGTTGGTCTACCGCTCTGCACAAGAACCCGATCGCCTGCTGAAATCCGCCGATTCTCTAGATGGAGAAGAGGTAATTCCAGGATTTACATTACCCGTGGCTGATCTATTTCAAAAGCTCTCATTCTGACCCATGACCTCCACCCTCCACCCCACCGTTCTCGAACCCCTGTTTGCCCCCTGGCAAGAACCCAACACCCATCGCGTCCGGGCAGAAAAATCGGGCGACCCCGCTGTGGTGAAACAGGGACGCAAAGCTTCCCCCATTGACGTGGTCAATAACCTGCGGGCAGCGGTGCGAGAGTGGCGAGAAGCCTTCTACATCGGAGCTAGTGACACCACGTTCAACTGCTGAATCACCGGTTTAACCGCGCTCACCGCCGTCTTCTCCCTTCCTCGGAGGGGGCAGGGGTGGGTGATGAAGAATTTGAGTTTCGTTACTACTTCTGCCAGCGAGAGGCACCTGATAACAGGCAATCCTCATGGTTCAAACCATTGCCATCTCCGAGAAAACCACACTCAAATACCTGCGCGAACGCTTTGGCCTAGAGCGAACTAATGATGCTGATTTTTTCCAAGAATGGCAACCTGGGCAAACTCCATTAACCGATACAGAGACTGCCCCCTTAAAACGCAGCCTACCTATGGTTTACTTTGCAGTGGAGAAAGTTTTCTGTTCCTAAAGCTTCAGCTCCAACCCACGCCTGTCTATGGTTTATCCCAGCATTTCAATATTCTCAATCAAGGAGATTTGGAGATCGTTCTGCAGGGGTTGAAGCACATCGGTCAGTTTTCTTTGTCGTAATTTTGGGCCTGTTGTAGCCCGAACCTGATTTTAAGGTAATGCCTCGGTTCACCCTTCTACCACTCCAAATCGGGCAACTCACGAAACACCTTACGCACTCCCTCACTCCACCTGGCGCTCAGGGCTGTAAAGTAGCCATCCCCCTCATTAAACCGCCGCCGCATCCGAATCTCCAGGCTATCTCGCTCGTAGCACACCAAGTCAATCGGCATGCCCACCGATAAATTGCTACGCATGGTCGAATCAAAGGACACAAGGATGCATTTGGTCGCCTCTGCAAAGGTTGTCGTTGGGGAAAGCACCCGATCGATGATCGGCTTGCCATACTTGGCCTCGCCCGTCTGCAAAAACGGTGTATCTTCTCCTGCTTCGATAAAATTACCTTCTGCGTAGGTGCGAAACAAGCGGGGCGGCTCACCCTTGATCTGCCCACCGATGATAAAAGAGGCATTAAATGAAATTGAACTGCGTTCTAGATAGGTGGAATCACGGCGCTCAATGTCGCGCACCGCATCCGAAACGAGAACGGCCACATCAAACATGGTGCGGGCAGTCCATAAATTGGGCGGGCCATCGACGACATCGCAGCGCTGCTTTAACAAGCTGGTTACAGCCTGTGTCCCCGCCAGGTTGCCAGAGCTTAGCAGAATAATGACCCGGTCTCCAGATCGCTCAAACACCGACATTTTACAGAAACGGGCAAAGTTATCGACGCCAGCGTTGGTGCGCGAGTCGGAAGCGAGAACGATTCCATCTTTAAGTAAAATGCCGACACAATAGGTCATACCCTGGCTTTTTCTCCTAACGAAGCCCAACTCTAATTTTTGACAAAGAGCGGCTCAATCTGGTTTGATTTGATCTGTCCACACCTTAAAGCTTACCAGCGTCGAGAGCCCGAAGCTCATTGTCAGTGGTACATCCGCCGCGTCTCGCCCCCTGGCAATCAGGATGCGCCCAATACGGGGGCTATTATTACGGGGGTCAAAGATGTACCAGCCATCCTCAAGATAGGCCTCAAACCAGGCCGAAAAATCCATCGGCGGATAGGGCGGCGCTGTGCCGATCAGGCTGAGATAACCCGTGCAGTAGCGGGCCGGAATATTCATACACCGACAGAAGGTAATCGCCAGATGGGCAAAATCGCGACAGACCCCCTGCTGGTCCTGAAAAGCTTGCAGGGCAGATTTGGTTGGGCTAGATAGGCCATAACCAAACTGCAAGTGTTGGTGCACAAAATCGCAGATGGCCTGCACCCGCTGCCAGCCCGGCGGTGTGGCCTGAAACAATCGCCATGCGGTCTCTAACAACAGGTCAGTCTCGCAATATCGGCTACCGAGCAAAAAAAGCAAGGTCTCGTCGGGCAGGGTTTCTACAGGTCGCTGTTGCAACCAGGGCAAGACCGGATCTGATTTACCGGTGTCATGCACAACGGCATTACCGCTCAAGCGCAGCTCTCCCCCAGGGGCAAGGATACGGCTACAGCGATTACCGTAACTGTCCCAATAGGCCGTAACCGGCACAGCCGGAGTCAGCTGGAGTGGGTCGGCCTTGACCACATCCGAACATCGGCTGTGGTGAAGATCTAGCATGACAATCATGGGCGTTGGTTGGGGGCACTCATAGATCAGCTCGTAGCCGACTTGAATTTGCATGGGCCATACCTCTCTCAAAGGTTTGTGAGACGTTAACTCCATGCCGATGCTATGCCCCTTCTTGGGTTTGAGATGGTATTCCACATCACAGAAAGCCGGTTGCTCTTAGCATATGGTAAGCAAATCAAGCAGAATAAACTGGGCTGAAACTAAAGTCAAACACAAGAGTCAAACACAAAAAAGTTTCAGGAAGATATTCCTGGCAAATAGCTGCACAGGCTAAGCTGCTCCTGAGCGCTGCGAAGAGAGCCTGCCCTGTTTACCTTCGAGCGAGGTGTATGTGATGAACTATGAAAAAGGAACGGCATATCGGGAACAGCAACTTGCCCGTCTGAAGGATTACATTCAACATCGAGAAGTGGTGGAAGTGCAGGTGGAAGATGCCCGCACGGGAGTCAGCCTGGAAGCGCTGAAGCGGGCATTTGTCCATAATCTGTATTACACCCAGGGGAAAGACGGTCACTTTGCCACCGCCCATGATTACTATATGGCGCTGGCCTATACGGTGCGAGACCGGTTGATTCATCGTCGTCTCAAGACGGCCCAAACCTATCTGGAGCAGGACGTTAAGATTGTTTACTATCTCTCCCTAGAGTTTCTCATGGGGCGGCAGTTGGGTAACAACCTGCTGAATACCGGACTGTATGAACGAGCCCGTCGCGCCCTCAAAGAATTTGGCCTCAACCTGAATGAGTTGTTAGAGCAGGAGGAAGAACCCGGTCTGGGCAATGGCGGGCTGGGACGACTGGCCGCCTGTTTCCTGGATTCCCTGGCGACGCTGGAAATTCCGGCTCAGGGTTACGGGATTCGCTATGAATTTGGCATCTTTCATCAGATCATTCGAGATGGCTGGCAATGGGAATGCCCCGACAAGTGGTTGAGTTTTGGCTATCCCTGGGAAATTCCGCGGCCAGACTATCGGGTCGAGGTTGGCTTTGGCGGCTACACTCAAACCTACCCGGATGAAACTGGACGCACAAAAGTCCGTTGGGTACCCGATCGCACTCTGGTGGGAACGCCCTACGACACCCTGGTGCCGGGATACAATACGAATACCGTCAGCAAGTTACGGCTGTGGAAAGCGGAAGCCAGTGAAGAATTTGACTTCCATGCCTTTAACTCGGGTGACTTTACGCGGGCCGTTGCCAACAAAACCTTATCTGAAAATATTTCCAAGGTGCTCTATCCCAATGACCATACGGATCAGGGACGACGACTGCGCCTGGAACAGCAATACTTTTTTGTCTCCTGTTCACTGCAAGATATTATTCGTCTCTATCTGCGATCGCACGATAATTTTGCCCGGTTTCACGAAAAGGTCGCGATTCAGCTCAACGACACCCACCCGGCGATCGGAATTGCGGAATTAATGCGGTTGCTGGTCGATGAACACGATCTGGAATGGAACCGGGCCTGGCAAATGGTGCAACAGGTTTTTGCCTATACCAATCACACGCTCTTACCGGAAGCGCTGGAACGCTGGCCAGTCAGTTTGTTTGCCAGCCTGTTGCCAAGACATTTAGAAATTATTTACGAAATCAATCATCGCTTCCTGGAAGATATCCGGGCCAAATATCCCGATGATGTGCAGCGTCTGAATCGCCTTTCCATCATTGAAGAAGGAGCGGAGAAACAGATTCGCATGGCCCATCTGGCCTGTGTCGGCAGTCATGCAATTAACGGGGTTGCCGCTTTACACACCGAGCTGCTGAAGCAGGAATTGTTCCGCGACTTTTACGAACTGTATCCGGAAAAGTTTTGCAATAAGACCAATGGCATCACGCCCCGACGCTGGCTGATGCTGAGTAACCCCCGACTGGCAAATTTGCTGGCCCAGAAAATCGGCAAGCAGTGGGTCAATCGGTTAGATGACCTGAAATGGTTAGACGCCTATGTAGACGATCGGGAATTTCGCCAGCAATGGCGACAGATCAAGCAAGCCAATAAACAAGATCTGGCTGCCTATATTCAGCAGGCCAATGGGATTGAGGTTGATATCGATTCCCTGTTTGATATTCAGGTGAAACGAATGCATGAATATAAACGCCAGTTGCTGAATGTATTGCACATCATTACGTTTTATAACCGACTGAAGCACAATCCCCAGACTGAAATGGTGCCTCGCACCTTTATCTTTTCTGGGAAAGCAGCTCCAGGCTATTACCAGGCCAAACTGATTATTAAGTTAATCAACTCGGTGGCAGAGATTGTGAATCATGACCCCGATGTCAAAAATCAGTTAAGGGTCGTGTTTCTGGCCAACTACTGTGTGTCATTGGGTGAGCGCATTTATCCAGCCGCCGATCTGTCGGAGCGGATTTCCACCGCTGGCAAGGAAGCCTCCGGTACCGGCAACATGAAGTTTGCTCTGAATGGAGCGTTAACTATTGGCACCCTAGATGGAGCCAATATTGAACTGCGAGAAGAAGTGGGAGCCGACAACTTCTTTGTGTTTGGACTCACCACCGAGCAGGCTGCCACCCTCAGAGGCAATGGCTACCATCCGTGGCACTACTATGCGGCCAACGCAGAGTTACAGGCGGTGATTGATCTGATCGCCTCTGGCTATTTTTCTCCCGGTAATCCCGACCTGTTCAGGCCGATCGTAGATGAACTGTTGCAGCGCGATGAATACCTGCTGCTGGCTGACTTCCAATCCTATCTGGATTGTCAAGAACAGGTGAGTCGGGCCTATCAAGACCCTGATGAGTGGACGCGCATGTCAATTCTCAACGTCGCCCGCATCGGTAAGTTCTCCTCCGATCGCACGATTCGAGAATACTGTCAGGATGTCTGGCAGGCGAAACCCGTCCCGATCGAACTGGAAGAGGTCGAAGCGGAGAAAGAAATGGGGTTGAGACTGGTGCAAAGTTTGTCTCAATCAAAAAGTTAGGCAATCCTGCGATCGCGTTCCATCTCCATGGGTGGGATCAGGCCGGCTTCTAACTCGGTGATGAGAGACTGCACCACCGCCCTCAGCGATCTGGTTTTCTGCCATACCCGCCGCTGGCGCAGGTAGCTGGGTACTTCAGCCAGGTGCTGCTTCAGCCGTTGCAGGTAGGTCAACTCTCCCAAGGCACTGGCCACGGGCGCAATTGCGGTCAGTAGTTCTGGTACGAGATCGCGAATCAGGCAGTGGTGGCCCTGCCTATCCTTAAAATAATCTGCATCTAACCCCAGGCGAGAAGCTTGATAATAATTTTCTTTCTCGATCCAGGTTGGTTGGGGCCTCAACCACGCGGCCAGGTCTGCATCGGGATTGAGCAAGGTGACCGCCAGGGAGTGCACTAAGGCAGCCAGCATCATGGATTCCTGAATCGTGGGTTGGGCATCCATGACTCGGATTTCCACGGTGCCCAGATCGGGCTGGGGGCGTAAGTCCCAATGCAAGTCCCGAATCAGATGATAGGTCTGTGTCGCTTGAGTAACGCTAAAAAATTGAGAAAACTCTTGCCAGTTTTCAAAGCTGGGGGGCAACCCGTAGGTGCGCAGGCTGGCTAAAAACCGTTGCCGGTAGGAGGCAAACCCCGTATCGTTGCTCCACCAAAAGGGGGAACTGGCCGACAGGGCCAGGAGGATGGGTAAGTAGGGCCTGAGCCTGGTAATCAGGGCGATCGCTGCATTGCCTGAAGCCACCCCGACATGAATATGTAGGGCAAAGGTCATCATCAGGCCAGCTAAATAGCCCGAATCTTTTTGTTGAGTTAAGTATCGGGGTAGAGGCGTCACCAAACCCGGGCGATCGCAACAGGGATGAGTTCCAGCGGCACAGAGCTTCATCCCCAGTTGATCGCAACTGGACTGTAATTTCTTCAGCATCTGGGTGATATTGGCCTCCAATGCCACCACATTGGCACAGACATCCGAGGCAATCTCTACCATGGCCTGGTTAAATTCAGGTTGGATGAATTGATGCTGCGGATACTGCTCCAGTAGAGGGAGAATGCCATCCACCAGCATCAAGGTTTCAGGATGGAGCAATTGCAGTTCCCATTCCATCCCGATCGACGCAGTGGGCGAACCGTGAAATTCAACCATTGTCCTGAGTGGTCGTGTATGTGTGAATGGCTTCTCGAACCACCTGATCAAAAAAGGCCGCCCCCACCTTGAGCGCATCTTCATCAAAGTCGAAGGAAGGACTATGGAGGGGAATATTTTCCCACCCGCATCGGCTGGCACCCAATCGTACATAGCAACCAGGCCGCTGCAACAAATAATAGGAAAAGTCTTCAGACCCCATACTGGGTTGATCCATCGCTACCAGCCCCGGCTCGCCCAAAATCTTCAGGACAGCCCGTCGAGCAATGGCAGTTTCAACGTCGGTATTGATGACTGGGGGATAACCAGGCCGAATTTCTACCTCAACTTTGGCATTGTGTAAATCTCCAACCGCTCTGGCAATTCGCTTTAACCCATGAATCAGATGAGTTCGAACTTCTGGGGTGGTTGTACGCAGCGACCCCTGCAATATAGCCCGTTCTGCAATGACATTGCTGGCACTGCCCGCTTCAACTTTACCAATGGTGACGACCGATGGATGCACCGGGTTAATTTCCCGCGAGACCAGGGTCTGGATCGCCATGATCAAGAGCCCGGCTACAACCACCGCATCCACTGCTTCATGGGGTCTGGCCCCATGCCCGCCCCGTCCTTCTACATGAATGGTAAATGCATCAGACTGGGCCGTAATCACGCCGCTTGCCACCATGATCTGCCCGACGCGATAATGTCGGGTGACATGCCCACCAAAAATGGCGTTGACGCCCTCTAACGCCCCAGCGGTAATCATCACCCTGGCCCCGCCTCCCCGTTCTTCGGCAGGTTGGAAAATGAAAACAACGGTTCCCTTAGGCGGATTTTGTTTAAGTAGGGCAGCTGCCCCCAGCACCATCGCCATGTGGCCATCGTGGCCACAGGCATGCATCTTGCCAGGAATTTGAGAGGCAAAGGGCAGGCCCGTATTTTCATCACCCGGCAAAGCATCCATATCGGCCCGCAATGCAATCACTGGGGCATTTTCATCTCCGCCCTGCAGGCGGGCAATCACCCCTCCACCGACGCCGCCGTAAGTATAGGGAATCCCCAGGCGATCGCACTCTGCCATAATCAGGGCAGCTGTCTGGGCTTCCTCAAAGGCCAGTTCGGGATACTGGTGGAGGGTGCGCCGCAGCTTCACCATCTGAGGAAAAATAGACTCGGAGGATAGCACCAGGTTCATAGCTTCACTCCTTTGAGTTTCAGGTGTCTTAATCTAACGAGTTCTGGCGATCGTAATAGTCTTCAGACGATTCAACCGACAACTCCCAACGGTGGGCATCCCGCTGGGCCAGCAGGTCGTTGGTATGCAACATCGCCCGATCGGGAATTTCAATCCCCGCAGCGATGGCCAGATCCTCAACCACACTCTGATCGGGGGTAGGGGTCGTGCCTCCCACGGCTTCCTCTCCTGCGACTCTGGCCAGATAGTCGTCAGAATCGACATCCCCCCCTGTGGGCGACAAATTAGCCAGCAGCAACTCATGCTGCAGATCTAAAACGACATCTACATCAGCCGGATGAATCGTCTGAACTCCCGCAGGAGTAATGTGGATCGCTTCTACTTCCGGTGACCCATCAGTGAAATCTGCTTCCCTAAAAGTCTGAACTTCGCGCTCTTCTTCCCACTCGATCTCGATAGTTTGATCTGGAGTACGGGGCTGACGCTTGGGGGTTACCATTTGACTCCCTCCTCGGATGCATGCAGTGCTCTAGTTTCATCCTACCGTTGTTGCTGAAGTCGTTAAGCTTTTATTCATCAATTGTGATCATTCTGCCTTTCTGCCAGATACTCCAGCCCAGCTTTTGTAACACCTTACAAAGAAAACTGAAACCCAGACTTGAGTAAGTCTATGATAGAAGCATCGACTACGTCAGATTAACACTCAGGGTGCATTTAAGTGGCTACCAATGTAAGGTTGATGCCCCTGTAGGTAGGCCAATTTGCTCAATTTTTCCACTGTAGCCAGGAGGGGGCATGGTTGATCATCGATGGTCGCAGCTTAAGAACTGCGGACGATCTCCACGGCAGTTTTTTCTATTGACCTGTAGGTTGCTCCTGACAGTGGGGCTGGTACTTGTCGTAATGGCAGGATGCGGTGCCTCTATTTCCCCCTCAACAAATGGGAGTCATGACGTGAGTGTAATCTCATTAAGCCAATCAGATAACGGTAAGTCTATTCAGATCCGAGTTGGCAATCTGGTCGTGATTCAGCTTCGAGAAAACCCTACAACGGGTTACCAGTGGACGTTTAATCAAAGTAATCAGCAGGTTTTAGCGTTTCAAGGGACAGAATATACACCATCGGCTGCGACAGGCGTTGGGGGGGGTGGCCAGCGGGTCTTTCGCTTTAAGGGGGAGCGGGCTGGCACAACTGAACTTGACTTTAAGCTCTGGCGTCAGTGGCAGGGCGAGCAATCGACGATCGATCGTTTTACAACAACCATTCAAGTAGAAGGATAAAGGGGAAAAGAATTATGACAGATCCATTTGAACATCGGGGCATGGGATGGTTACGAGACTATCCAGATTTTCGAGACTACACCATTGAGTACGACAGTATTGCGCCTAAACTACAGGCATTGGGGCAGACAAAATCAATCAAAGGCATGCTGGCAGAGGTCGGCATGGCAGAAGTACAAAGCTTCATCCCTGCCGCTGTCGATTTGCGAAAATGGTGTTCTCCGATCGAAGATCAAAAAAATCTGGGTTCCTGCACTGCCAATGCTGGTGTTGGGTTAGTGGAATACTTTCAGCGGAGAGCCTTCGGTAAGCATTTAGATGCGTCGCGACTGTTCCTTTACAAAGTGACGCGCAATCTGATCCACTTAACTGGGGATACGGGGGCCTATCTGCGATCGACGATGGCGGCCCTGGCTTTGTTTGGTGTGCCCCCAGAAGAATACTGGCCTTATACCGATGCAGTCCCCTATTTCGATACCGAGCCCAGTGCTTTTTGCTATGCCTTTGGTCAAAGTTATCAGGCGATTAACTACTATCGGCTTGATCCCCCCGGCACTGACCCCAAAACAGTATTGCTGGCAGTCAAGCGCTCTCTAGCAAGGGGCATCCCCCTTATGTTTGGCTTTACGGTCTATGACTCAATTCGGCAGTCAGAAACAACGGGCAAAATTCCATTTCCGACTCGCGGTGAGCAGATCCTCGGGGGGCATGCCGTTGATGCGGTGGGCTACGATGACAGCCTGACGATCGAAAATACGAATGCAGCGGGCAGCACAACCACTGGCGCTCTGTTAATTCGCAACTCTTGGGGAACTGGGTGGGGCGATGCTGGCTATGGCTGGCTTCCCTATGAATATATCTTAAGGGGACTGGCAGATGACTGGTGGACCTTGCTCAAGCAAGAGTGGATTGATACTGGCAACTTTGGGTTGCCAGAACCGCCTGAAGGTTGAAGGGCTAACGAATGCAGGATTGGCGATCGCACTTGAGGGGGCAAGAAAATGAAATTGAAGTTGCAACCAGAGATTTTCCATGGGTTTCTACGCTCAGGTGGTCTTGCTCTCCATTCGGCAGCTTGCTGCTGAACATAGCAGAACCATCGGCCTTGAGATGCCTCTGCATGGGTCTGCATGTAATTGTGCGTGAAATCATATCTCAAGCTTATGATGCAGCAAAGATTCCAGTCCTGCTACCCCACAACTTTTGCTTAGACAAGGGAGATGACTACGATAAAGTCAGATAAATTTTCCAGGGTTGGGGGTATATTGGACACACTCTTTCTTCTGCGGAATATATCCATTCACCTGAAGATGCATAATAACTTTATCGACACAGTCTTAAATATTTTCTTCTTCGGTATAGCAAACAATTTCAGGATTTAATGGAGGCTCATAGGGGTCATCAATACCCGTAAAATTTTTCATTTGTCCAGCTCTGGCTTTTGCGTACAAGCCCTTTATATCTCGTTTTTCACAGGTTTCAAGGGAGGCTTTGACATAGACTTCAATGAAATTGGGATTCAATTGTCTAACTTCTTCCCGTGCCACCTGATAGGGACTGATTGCTGCCACGATCGCAATCACCTGATTTCGGTTTATGGTGACGAAAATGCCCAGCGCTACGCTTAATTTCTTCTCCACAAAGGAGACCTGTTATTTTGTTTGAGTCCACAACGAGTAACTTAGAAATTTCGGTCAAATGTACTTTCCCGCAGCAGCAACCAAGATGATCGGAACGATCGCTGATCCATCCCCTTTTTTACTGACCGGTGGGCCAGTCGCCGTGCTGCTAATTCATGGATTTACCGGCTCTCCCTCAGAAATGCGTCTGCTTGGCCATTACCTCCATGAACGGGGTCTGACGGTAGCTGCCCCCTTGCTCCCCGGCCACGGAACACGGGAAGAGGACTTAAACCAGAAACGCTGGACGGATTGGGTTGATTCTGTCACTCAGGCTTATGCAGTTCTACGGATAAGCAAATCGTTTTCTTGCACGACTCTGACCATACCTTGGCCCTCGATCGGGAGTGGCGAATCGTTGCAGAAACAGTACACCATTTTATTTGTACACACCTGCCAGACAGATTGCCAGCCTTGATCTAGGATAGAGATCTTCCCTGGGGGGCTATCTTCCTGAATCAGTTCATTTTTCATTCTCAACTCTGTTAGGAGATGGTATGGATGAGTATCAAATTAATTCACCCTGTCGTTTAGCAACGCCAAAAGCCTGACACAGAATAGTGCGGCGGGTATCATCATGGTTCAAGACTTTCACTTACCAACTTCAGGGCTGGCGCATGAGCAACGCCTCCAGATTTTGACTCAATTCTACGAGTATCTGTCAGTCCAACAGCAGACCTTTCTCGGGTTTCAGGTCAATCAACAACTCGATTACGAAAATGACATTAAACTTTACTTGAACTGTCACATCAATAATGTGGGCGACCCGTTTGTCAATGGCAACCTGACGGTCAACAGTAAGGCGATGGAGCGAGCCGTACTCGACTACTATGCCGCCCTGTGGCATGCCCAATGGCCCCACAATCCAAGCGATAGCGACTCCTACTGGGGCTATGTGGTTAGCATGGGCTGCACCGAGGGCAATCTCTATGGTTTGTGGAATGCCCGTGACTATTTGGCCGGTAAGCTGCTTCTAGAAGAGCAGGTAACTGAAGTCGAGGATCCAAGCATGGGGTTGGGGAGCACACCCCGATCGCTGCGCCCCCGTCTGATCTATAAACAGGCCATCCCGCTGAATAACAACCCCCATGCCTATACCCCAGTGGTGTTTTACTCAGAAGATACCCACTACTCAATCATTAAGGCCGGTATTGTGCTGGGGCTACAAACCTTCTATGAGATTGGCCGCCATTTTTACCCGGATGACAATCCCCTCGCCCCTGGTCAACCCTGGCCCAAAGAAGTCCCTTCGATGGGGGGCAGCACAGGCCCCGGCGCGATCGACATCCCATCTCTGGCCAAGCTGGTCGAGTTTTTTGCCGCAAAGGGGTATCCGATTCTGCTTTGCTTCAACTACGGTACAACCTTTAAGGGGGCCTATGATGATGTAGAAGCGGCTGGTCAGGCTCTGTTACCTATTTTCAAGCGCTATGGGCTGGATCAGCGCAAGGTTTACTACGACCCCCACGACCCCAGCAAATTTGATTTGCGTACGGGCTACTGGTTTCATGTGGATGGGGCATTGGGAGCCGCTTACATGCCCTTTATTGAAATGGCCTACAATGCTGGCAAGATAGCTCAACGCGGCCCTAATTTTGATTTTCGGCTACCCTTTGTCCACTCGATCGCCATGAGTGGGCATAAGTGGATTGGGGCACCCTTTCCCTGTGGCATCTACATGACGAAAACAAAGTATCAGTTGCGCCCACCGGATAATCCTGAATATATCGGGTCTCCCGATACAACCTTTGCCGGCTCCCGCAATGGCCTATCCGCCATTATTTTGTGGGACTATTTGGCGAAGACCTCTTACAATGACCAGATTAAAAAAGCGCTTGATACGGAAAGCATGGCAGACTATGCTGTGCAACGGCTACTGGGCTTAGCACAACAGTTGGGAGAAGATCTGTGGGTTGAGCGCACCCCCCTTGCTCTGACAATTCGCTTTAAGCAGGCTAGCCCCGCCTTGATTTTTAAGTACTCCCTCTCTAGCGAAGCGCTTTACGTCAACGGCGAACGGCGATCGTACAGCCACATTTTTATCATGGAGCATGTGACCGTAGCGTTAATTGACGAGTTTATTGCCGATCTGGGTCAGCCAGGAGCCTTTCCGCTTCAACCGATTGGGCTTGCCACCAGCCCTGAAGCCACCACCGCCAGCAACGCCAAACACCTGGTACATGTCCCCCATGTGGGAAGGGGATTTCGGGGTGGTTAGAGGGGGCCGCAGCAGGAAAGTCGGTTGGATCCCTTCAATCTATGCATTAATGATTTTAGGAACCTTGAAGAAGTCGCCATCCCGATCGGGGGCAGCTTCTAAAATTGCCTCCCGGTCAAGATAGGGTTGGATGACATCGGTTCGAGTTACATTACTGACGTCAATCGCCCGAAAAGTCGGTTGTACGTCGGTTGTATCTAACTCACTCAACTGGTCAAAGTAGTCGAGAATGCTGCTCAGTTGGGAAGTAAACGTTTGTTCTTCAGTGGGTGTTAGCTCCAGACGAGCCAGGTGCGCTACTTTTTTAACCTGATCACGATCAAGCATGGGGAATTTAATTTTTACTTAATTAAAAGTACACATCAAGTTGAGACCGGCCACTTGTTTTCAGCCAATTTTGGGCCTCGATATAGTTGTTTGGCGCAATTTGGATGGCTCGTTTCCAAAAATCTGCCGCCAGATCAAAGTAATTTTCTGCGTCTTCATCTTTACCTGCGTCTTTTGCCTTTTCACCCCAGTAATGGTAAATTACCGCTGTGTTATTCAGGGCTTGGGGCAAGCGGGGGTTCAGATCGATCGCCTGCTCATAATACTCCAGCGCCTTATCTTGCTCCCCATTACTTTGCTGGATCAGCCCAATATTGTAAAGAATGTAGCTGCGATCGTAGGGGTCTTCCTCTAACTCTAAAGCAACGTAGTAGTTTTCCAGGGCTTCTGCATATTCCCCATCTGCCTGGGCTGACATGCCATCCCGATAGTAGGCAAAGGCTTCCTTTGATTTTTTGTCAGTTGGCAGCACCTTCAGGATCAGGTCTGCCATCACGGTAAAACTCTTATCGATAAAGTTATCGTTCCGTTGAGTTCTTGGCATAACGCAGGTAGTCGACAAATGAGAAAATCATTGCTTATTAGTGTAACCCTCGCTTGCCGCTGTCTTGCAATAATTCTCCCTATTACCTACTAAAAGCCCAAATCTGTGGCTTTGCCCGCATGCACCAGAGCCAGTTTTTCATAACGGCCAGCATGATCAATCAAATCGGTCGCCTCTGCCTCAGAGACAACCCGAATCACCTTACCGGGCACCCCCATCACCAGCGATCGGGGGGGGACATCTTTGGTTACCACTGCTCCGGCCCCAATGATGCTGCCACTGCCAACCCACACCCCATCCAAAATAATGGCACCAATCCCGATCAAGCTGCCCCGCTCAATATGCCCACTGTGAATCACGGCCCGATGGCCGACAGTAACATGATCTTCCAATACAGTCAGGGTTCCAGGATCCCCATGGAGAATGGCACCGTCTTGAATATTAGTGCGCTCACCAATGACAATGCGTTCAATATCCCCCCTGACCACCGCACCATACCAAATGCTGGCACCCCTGGCGATTTCTACGTCACCGATAACAGTCGCCGTTGGGGCAATGAAGGCTGCCTGGGTCAGGTCAGGTTGGGGCCAGAACGGAGGAGTAGCAAAGCGATCGGCGGAATGAGCCACTGGGAAGTCTACCTATTTTTGCAATGTGGACAGATTTATCACTCAAAATAAGGTTACAAGGGTCTTGGCAGTATAATAAAGCCACTGGTATTGATGCGTAGAGAATTGGCAGCTCACTTTTAATGATGAATCCCGCTTTGCAATATCCAATTTTCGGTCCAGAAATCCAGTGCCCCCACTGTCGGCAAACCATACCTGCCCTAACCTTGACAGATACCTATCTCTGTCAACGACATGGAGCCTTTGAAGCAGACCCTAAAACAGAGGAATTGGTGCATCTACAATCTGGTCGGCATTGGCGTCGATGGCAAAATGAGTGGTATCGCCAACATACTCACCCGGATGGCATTCGATTTGAGATTCACGAAGCCCTCGATCGCTTGTATACTCAGGGCTATCGCGCCACCCGTGTAGTTATTGCCAATCGTTATAAGGAATTAATCAGCTCCTATCTAGAACGTAGCACCCCATGGCGAAACCAGGCGGAGCAGCCCAAGCCCCGCCTGTATGGTCTACCGGTTGAATTTAGCCCTGATTCGAAAGAGGAACCTTGTTGGGAGGTGATTAACTTTGACCTGGAAAAAGAACCGGGTGCCCCTGTCCGCTATCCCTACTTTCGATTGTTTGAGTAACTTACCAGCTTGACTTTACAACACCAGGTAACAACCCCTGGTGAGCCATCTCACGCAACACATTGCGGGAGAGACCAAAATCGCGGTAATACCCCCTGGGGCGACCAGTCAACCAACAACGATTGCGCAGCCGCGTGGGGGCACTATTACGGGGAAGTTGCTGTATTTTGCGATGAATCTGTAATCTTTCTTGCTGGGAAGTCGTGCTGGCAAATTGCTCCAACAACTGCTCTCGCTTTTCAGCGTACTTGACCACTAATTTTTGGCGGCGCTTCTCCCGCTCAATCATGCTCTTTTTAGCCATGTCTGGTTTTAACGATTGCTTGCATTAAACGGCACAGTTTATTATCTTACCAAATTTGTTTGATCAACGGATCGAAAGCTGTACTTTTTTGAAACTTAAGACAATCAGGGAACATCTGCCATTGCTGTTTTATCTGCAGCTAAGGGCGTCTCAGGCAGGCTGGCAGAGGGGCAAAGATCTGCCAGAGTGCAGACCTCGCATTTGGGGCTGCGGGCATTACAAACCGCCCGACCATGATAAATCAAGCGAATCGACCAGTTTTCCCAGTCAGGCTGGGGTAGCAGTTTCATTAGATCCCGCTCAATCCGGATTGGGTCAGTATGGGTGGTCAGGCCTAGGCGATTGGTCAGCCGTTTGACGTGGGTATCGACAGTAACCCCCATATTGAGGCCAAAAGCATTGGCCATTACGACATTGGCGGTTTTACGGGCAACCCCAGGCAGTTTGAGCAGGTCTTCCATTGTCTGGGGCACTTCGCCGCCAAACTGCTCCAGCAGCATGCGGCTGTTGGCCTGGATATTTTTGGCTTTGTTGCGATAAAACCCCGTGGATCTGACCAGTGCTTCAAGCTCCGCCAGGTCTGCGGCTGCCAGCGATCGGGCATCGGGAAAGCGACGAAATAACTCTGGCGTCACTTTATTTACCCGCTCATCGGTACATTGGGCCGAGAGAATCGTCGCCACCATCAGTTGAAAGGGCGTTTTGTAGTCGAGGGAGCATTTGGCATCGGGATAAAGCTGCTTCAGGCGCAGCAAAATCTCAAGTGCCCGTTTTGTTTGAGCTGGCAATTTAGAACGAGTGGTCATCCTCTGTTGTCTAGTCAGGCGGTTAAGGAGCCGATCGCCGTATCCACCGCTGCCAACACCTGCTCTACTTCTGCCGCAGAGACAATCAACGGCGGCACAAACCGCACCACTTTTGGGCCAGCCGGTACCAGCAATACCCCCTGGTCGATCGCGGCTTTCACAACATCTGCGGAAGTTAGCGTAGCTTCAGCTTGAAGCTCCATCCCATTGATCAGGCCCCAGCCCCGAATGTCTGCAATCACGCCTGGATACTTATTTGCGATGGTGTGAAGGCCAGCCCGTAATTGTTCACCCCGATCGCGCACATTTTGCAGCAGGTTTTCTTGCTCAATGGCCCGACAGACTGCGAGAGAAACCGCACAGGCAAAAGGATTGCCCCCAAAGGTGCTGGCATGATCTCCAGGCCCAAACACATCACAGGCAGCTTTGCATAGCATAGCCCCGATGGGAATTCCACCCCCTAACCCCTTGGCTGAGGTAAAGACATCCGGTTCAATTCCCAAATTTTCATAGCCCCAGAGTTGCCCAGAGCGGCCCATGCCTGCCTGCACTTCATCCAGGATCAGGAGGATGCCCTTTTGATCGCAGATCTGCCGCACCCGTTGAAAGTAGGCCTGATCACCAGGACGGACGCCCCCTTCCCCTTGGAGCGGTTCTAACAGGATGGCAGCAACTCGACGTTCCCCGGCATCCAGGTTGGAGATCGCCTGCTCCAGCGCGGCCAAGTCGTTGTAGGGCACATAAAAGAAGCCCGATATTAAGGGCGTAAACCCTTTTTGATACTTGGGTTGGCCGGTAGCTGTGATGGTTGCCAGGGTGCGACCGTGAAAGCTGGCATGGGCTGTAATAATGATGGGGTCATGAATATTTAAAACCGTATGCCCATAGCGACGGGCTAGCTTAATCGCCGCCTCGTTGGCCTCCGCCCCGGAGTTACAAAAAAAGGCCCGATCGGCGCAGGAGTGGGTTACCAACCATTTAGCCAACTCGCCCTGCTCTGGGATGTAGTAGAGATTGGAAACATGGTGCAGGGTTTGAATTTGCCGGGTGACCGCCTCCACCATGCGGGGATGGGCATGGCCTAGGGTGCAGGTGGCAATACCGGCAACAAAGTCTAAATACTCTCGCCCATCCGTATCCCATACCCGGCATCCGGCACCTTGCTGTAGGGTGAGGGGGTAGCGGGCATAGGTGGTCATGACGTATTCGTCAAACTCAGTCGGGTCTGCGGCAGGCCCAGTTGCGACAACAGGGGGCATCGATTGAACGAGCGTTTCTGGACTCACTGGACAGGCTCCCTTGCAAAATTATTCTCATTAAATTTATCAAATCTCCACCGTTCTCGGCCCATCAAATTCCTTGCTAATCGGCAGAGTTTCTGGTTTTTTAAAGATTTGCTGACAATAGTAAATTGGGGAGAGGGCTACCACCGCAAGGCGGGACAAAAAGGAACGCAGTTCTTTTTTGTATCCTCTAATTCCCACTTTCGTGGGGACTGGTCTGTCCCGCTTTAAGCGGATACCCCCTTTGCAAATATAAAACCCTCGTTTCGCGTAAACGCTATAGCTAGAGTCCGTAATGCTAACTATTTGCACTAACAGGGGGCTGCAGCAGCAGAGACTAGAATCTTTTTCCAAGATAACGTTTTGACGTGACATACTCCCAACATCGCCGCGAGCGGACGGTGTGGGCTTCTCCCACCGGAAAGTCGTTTTACGATGAAACCGGACTGGAGCGTTTTATAGTGAGGCGATGCCCAACCCCACTTAAGTCCATTATACCTCATGCGGC
>JBJTUO010000099.1:0-5996 GCA_046080785.1 Leptolyngbyaceae cyanobacterium
AAATTCTAAGGGACAATGGCGTCGAATTTGGTGCCCCTCGCCCCAGTAATAATGGTTGGATTGGCACACTGTTAAGTTGGGTGATTCCACCCCTGATCTTCTTTGGTATTTGGGGCTGGTTACTCAATCGACAGGGTGGTGCCCCAACCGCCCTGACCGTCGGTAAAAGCAAAGCTCGAATTTATTCAGAAGGCAGCACAGGGGTCAAGTTTGGCGATGTGGCTGGAGTCGATGAGGCCAAAACTGAACTTCAAGAAATTGTGGACTTCTTAAAGAATGCGGATAAGTACACCAGGCTGGGGGCCAAAATTCCTAAAGGAGTACTGCTGGTTGGGCCTCCCGGTACAGGTAAAACCCTGCTGGCAAAGGCGATCGCAGGAGAAGCGGGCGTTCCCTTCTTCAGTATCTCTGGTTCCGAATTTATTGAGCTGTTTGTTGGGGTTGGTGCTTCCCGCGTACGGGATCTGTTTGACCAGGCCAAGCAGCAGGCACCCTGTATTGTCTTTATTGATGAGTTAGACGCCCTGGGTAAGTCTCGGGCTGGCAATGGCAGCATGTTTGGTGGCAACGACGAACGGGAACAAACCCTCAACCAGTTGTTGACCGAGATGGATGGGTTTGAGGCCAATACCGGGGTGATTTTGTTGGCGGCGACCAACCGTCCCGAAGTGTTAGACCCAGCACTGCGCCGTCCCGGTCGATTTGACCGTCAGGTGGTGGTTGATCGTCCCGATAAAATTGGTCGGGATGCCATCCTCAAAGTCCATGCTCGCAATGTCAAGCTGGCAGATGATGTAGAGTTAGGCTTGATTGCTGCCCGTACCCCTGGCTTTGTTGGGGCAGACCTGGCCAACTTGGTGAATGAGGCTGCTCTTTTGGCGGCCCGTAGCAACCGACCAGCGGTGACAATGGCAGACTTTAATGAAGCGATCGAGCGGGTGATTGCAGGGTTAGAAAAGAAATCCCGTGTCCTAAATGACATGGAGAAAAAGGTGGTAGCTTATCACGAAGTTGGCCATGCCATTGTGGGATCGATGATGCCCGGTGCGGGTAAGGTGGAAAAAATTTCCATCGTGCCCCGTGGGGTGGGGGCTCTGGGTTATACCCTGCAACTGCCTGAAGAAGACCGCTTCCTGATGACGGAAGATGAAATTCGTGGCCGCATTGCCACCCTGCTGGGGGGCAGATCGGCGGAAGAGTTGATCTTTAAAAAGGTGTCAACTGGGGCTAGCGATGACATCCAAAAGGCGACTGACCTAGCAGAACGGGCCATCACCCTCTACGGCATGAGTAATGAACTGGGGCCGATCGCCTTTGAGAAACAACAAATGCAGTTTCTAGAGGGCTATAGCTCACCCCGTCGCCCCGTTAGTTCTAAAGTGGCGGAAACCATTGATCGGGAAGTGAAGGAGACGGTAGATCATGCCCATCACATTGCCCTGGCGATTTTGGACAAAAACCGTGACCTGCTGGAAGAAACCGCTCAAAAGCTGTTGAATCAGGAGGTATTAGAAGGGGAAGCCCTGCGGGAAAAATTGAATCGAGCTCTGCCGCCAGCTGAGATGGAGCAATGGTTGTTGAAGGGAACTTTGCCCGACCATACACCCCTGATGCAAGCTCAGTTTGTTTGATTGTCGTCTGCCCAGCCTACAGGGGGTATATTCAATAGAGGCCAACGACTTAGTAGCGTTGCTGCGGTGCAATATTTTTCAACAAGAGAGATTATGATCAGAGTATGGACTCTACCGCACCACAATTCCTTTTGTTTATGCAGCATGGCTGGGCCGATGACAATCGCGCCATGCAACAATTGGCTGCGCAACTCGTTACGGGGGATATTCCTGTAATTGCCCCGTCTCTTGGCTACTTACAAACCTGGGTTCGGATTAAACCGCTGATTCAGGCCGTAGAAACTATTGCAGCGGGGCACCTGGTTCAATATCCAGAGGTGCCACTGCGGATTGTGGGCCACTCCATGGGCGGTTTAATCTGGCTAGAGGTGCTGCATCGACATCCGGACTGGTGGCCCAGAGTTCACTCGCTCACCCTGGTGGGCTCACCCGTTGGTGGGGCAGACCTAGGCCGACTGATTGACCCCTTTGGCCTGGGTATCGGTATTGCCCGTGACCTGGGTAAAAACCGAAAGCCCATAGCAGAAGAGATCGCTGCCGTCATTCCAACTCTGGATATTGCAGGCAATCTGGATGGTGGGAGTGATATTACTGTCCCAGTCGAAGCGACCCGGTTTCAAAATGCCCGTTTTGTGATTTTGGAAGGGCTATCCCACGTCGAATTGCGCAATCATCCCCAGGTAGCGGCTACGATTCAGACTTTTTGGTCAGATGTGCATCAGTTTGAGCCCATGTACTATGATCAGATTGTGCGCCGGTTGCAGGCCGTACCGGGGATGACAGATGGGCACTGGCGGGGGTTGAAGCAATCCCATTTGCGGATTACTTTAGCGACTAGCGGCAGTATTCGTACCTGGAGGAATGCCATGGGCGTCGACCATGTCTTTGTTATTTCCCCTCAAGGCCGCTGCCTCTATGCTGGGTTTGTCGGCTGGCTGCATAGCCCTGATTTGCAGAAAGCGCTTCAATCCATTGAACAAGAGTTTGGAAGGTGAGCTTTCACCCTGGCTGCGTTTAATTTTACCAATCACTGCTACCCAAGGTCAGAATAGACCTGATAAACTGCTAGTGAGATTGTAGGTACGGGGTGACTCTCCTACTCAGGGCTACTGGAATTCTGATAATGCTAAGAATATGCTAGAAGGTTCGATTCTCTATCGCTTAAACGATGCCCACCGACCGAGAACCCCTGGCAAGCGGCCCCTTAACTTTGGTGTGTATTACAAAAATACGCTGGTGGCCCTCTGTCACGCCCTAGAAGATTGGGTTTTATCATCGGGTAGCAAACCAATCGTGGTAGCTGCTTTTCAACGGGGCAAATGGTATTTGCAGGAGGCCGATCGCTACCATGATCTGGCGACAAAGTCGCAGCAGGTGGTGATTATAGCTACGCCAGACAGCGGCTTTGCAGAACACCCCACCAGCCAACAACCCAATGTCGAACTGGTGAGTTTAGCGACTGATGATCCCGTAGGGCAGGAATGGCATCTGATGATTTTAGCCCCAACCTACTCGGCGATGGTTTTATGTCAAGAGCTCACAGCGGCAGACTATGGCAAACATGGCTCCCCCACGCATGATCTGGAGCGCAAGTTTTATGGATTTTGGACTTTTGAGCCCAATCTAGTTCAAGAAACAATTGAGTTGACGATCGAGCATATTCGGTTTTACAGACCAGACCTGGCTGATCAGTTAACCCAGCAGATGCAGGAAATTCTGGTGGCCCCTGTGGCCAAACGGGATGATATGGGGCAGGTCGTCGCGCAAGTGGTGGATTACTTGCAAGCAGAGCAAAAACAACTGACGGCGAATGGCGACGCTGCTGATCTGCACCCTGAATTACTGGATACCAATCTCCTCTCTAATGAGCTGCAGGCATTTTTGCGGCTGGCGCAATTAATCGATCAGTCGGATCCGATCAATCCCACAGCGGCAGCAACCGTATCAGCCCTGGCCGAAGCAATGGGGCAAATCTTAGATTTACCAGTGTGGCAACTGCATCGCCTCCGGCTGGCCGGGCTGTTGCATCGCATCACGCCGTTACAGCAAACGGAAAGTGAGTTAAAGGCGATCGGCTCTCGCTATGCTGCCGATCAGCCAGACGAGTCCCCTAGTTGTCCCATCCTTCCAGGGGCACAGGTTTTGCGAGTCATGCCCCAGGTCAGGGCGATCGCCACGATCATTACCCATCAAACAGAACATTGGGATGGGACAGGCCAACCTGCTGGCTTGGCAGGAAACGAAATTCCCTTAGAATCCCGGATCCTGGGATTGATCGCTGACTTTCAACAACGATTAGCGGCTCTGCAATCCACCGTTAGTCAGGGGGGGCAGATGCTGACGCCAGAAGCCTGTATCCAGCAAGCGCTGGCAGGTTGCCAGCAGACCCAGGGGAGTCAGTGGGATCCAAAGCTGGTGGATGCTCTGGCACTACTGGTTTGCGGGCTACAACAGGGGTTAGATCTACCGGTCAGTCTGCCTAAAATCTCAGCGGGGCTCTGGCTCATTGATTCTCACTGTGGTGAAGACCTGTTAGCCCACTAAATTTTTAATTCTAGGGTCTGCTAACCAAAATGGATATTGATGCGATTCGCACTGGTACACTCAAACACCTGGCCGGGGCCAACCTGGAAGATGAAGACTTATCTACCTGCGACCTGCGGGGGGTCAACCTGGCGGGGGCGTTTTTGACGGGAACCAATTTGAAGGGAGCCTGCTTAGCTGGGGCTACCCTGGATGGGGCGTCTTTAATGGGGAGTCAGCTCATGGGGGCAGATCTGCGGGCTAGTCTGGTCGGGGCAACCCTGATGCAGGCTGATTTGACCGAGGCAGATCTGCGATCGGCCAACCTCAGGGGCGCCAACCTAATGCGGGCCTGCCTCAGCCAGGCTACCTTTGCCGGAGCGTTTCTCAGCGGAGCCAACCTGATGGGAGTCAGCTTGCAGGGGGTGGATTTGCGGGGGGCCGACCTCAGGGGCGCAAATTTAAGCCATGCCAATTTACAGGGTGCTAATCTAAGTCAGGCGGATCTGCAGGGAGCACTCTTAAGTGAAGCCAATCTGGAAGAGGCAGATCTACGGGGCAGTAATCTAGCTGGCGCTACCTTGACTGGAGCGAATCTACTCTGTGCTGATTTAGAAAACGCCAATTTAGAAGGAACGACGCTAACCTCAACCTGTTTAGCGGGAACGACCTTAGAAACTAAGTAGTTTGAACTAATTTAGGCTCAATCTATCAGCCAAAAATTTATGGGCTGACAATGTATAACAAATGGGATACCTATGAATGAGACTAAGCTGGTATTTCCTCCCATCCTTTACCCTGAAACTGACGGTCAGCCGATGACTGAAAGCGATGCAGCCCGCGATTATTTAAATTACTGCATTGAAGTGTTGCGTCTATTTTTTCAGGGTCGGCGTAATATCTATGTTTCGGGTAATCTGTTTATCTACTATCAGGAAGGTAACCCTAAAGCGGTTGTTTCTCCGGATGTGTTTGTTATTTTTGGTGTCAGCCCTCGGCAGCGTCGTAGTTACAAAGTTTGGGAGGAAGCAGATAAGTTACCCTCCTTCATTCTGGAAATTACCTCACTCACCACCCAAAAACAAGACGAAGTAGAAAAGCCTAAGCTGTACGCGAGCCTGGGAGTTCAAGAATACTTCCAATATGACCCTACTGGGGACTATTTGCATCCTCAATTAAAGGGGTATCAACTGATAGAGGGGCAGTACCAACCGTTGCCCTTAGAGATTACTGCCAATGGAGTTTCATTTATTCATAGTCAGGTCTTGGGCTTAGACCTGCAACTGCAATCACCAAATTTACAGGAGCTAGCAGTACTTCCTCTACCCAAAAAGCTACGATTCTATGACCCTCAAACGGGGCTGATCCTGTTAAGCCGTCAGGAAGCAGAACAGGCCAGGGTTCAAGCTGAACAAGAACGGGACTTAGCCCAAGAACGGGCAGCTAAGTTAGCAGATCGCTTGCGAGAGTTGGGAGTTGACCCTGATCAGGTGTAACGGGGGATATTTAGTGACAAATTAGAGGCGCTGTGAAAAGCAGGATGAATTGAAGCAAAGCTTTAAACCCAGGATTCGCGTAAACGCTACAGTTAGGATCTGCCTTAAAGTTTTGGCTGCATATAGCGTATAAGTTGAAATTATGACGCTGGCTGTAGCCATAAAATTTTCTTGAAACACTACAGATTGTGTTAATGCGAAATTCATTTCTGTCCGTTCGCTCATTTTTGAGGAGTGAGAAGGAATTAAGTCTTGCGGGGCTTGAGATGTAGTTGATAGAGAGATTCTGGTAGTTTCATCAGTGCAAGGATCTGTTTCTGGAGTTGTGAAAGCGGTGTAATAAAGA
>JBJTUO010000100.1:0-5116 GCA_046080785.1 Leptolyngbyaceae cyanobacterium
GCGATCGCCCTTCCCTGGTCATCATTCACTCCCCTACTTCCATTTTGAATCCTGAGTTCTAAATTCCCTCTAAAGCCTCAAAGTTCTTCACACCCATCCCCTCACCTCCATCTCCGTCGGAGCCTTCTCCGTTTTGGCAAACTCCACCCGTGCCGCCCGCAGCAAATGCTTCATCTGCACCGGTTCCTGCGCCTCTGCGGCTAGAAACGCCGCATACACTGCCATATTGCGAATATTGCCCCCTGACGCATTCAATTGGGCCAGCTTCTCCACAGCCAATCCTGCGGTCGGTGCCTGTGGTGGAAAAATCCGCCGCCAGATTTCTGCCCGTTCCGTCGCCTCTGGAAAGGGGAATTGCAGGATAAACCGAATCCGTCGCAAAAATGCCGTGTCCAGGGCGTTCTTCAAATTGGTGGTTAAAATCGCCAAGCCCCGATAGGCTTCCATCCGTTGCAGCAAATAGCTGACCTCAATATTAGCGTAGCGATCGTGGCTATCCTTCACATCGCTCCGCTTGCCAAACAGCGCATCCGCCTCATCAAACAGCAACACCGCACCGCTCTGCTCGGCGGCGTCAAATACCCGGCGCAAATTCTTCTCCGTCTCGCCAATGTACTTGCTCACCACCGCCGACAGATCAATCCGGTATAGATCCAGACGCAGTTCATTCGCCACCACTTCTGCTGCCATTGTCTTGCCCGTGCCGCTCAAGCCAGCAAATAAGGCGCTAATCCCCAGACCCCGGGAACCCTTCCCGCCAAACCCCCAGGTGTCATACACCGTCAGTCGCTGTCGTACCTGTCCGGCAATCTCTTGTAATAACTGTTTTTGGGACTCCGGTAATACCAGATCCTCCCACCCAGCGGCTGATTCAATCCGCTGGGCCAGATCTTCCAGGCGGGGGCGAGATTGAACTCGACACAACTCCCACACCATTCCTTCTAGTTTTGGATTGTGGATTGTGGATTGTGGAGGGTTGCTGAGGGGGGCGGTGTTCAACTCTGACCATTCTGCCTCCTGCCTTCTGGCTTCTGCCTCCTGCACTTTTCCCACCTCCGCACACACCGATCGAATCACGGGCAGGCTCAGGTTAAACTGCGACACCAGGGCAGGAATGGCTCCGTTCAATTCCACTCCCGTGGGGGCCAGTTCCCGTTCCCACAGCGATCGCTGTTCCTGCATTGTGGCTGGTTGCCCTTCGATCGGAATCAGCAGCCGCTGTTCCAGGGTACGGCGTTCTCCGCCCAACACAATTAGCCCACTCTGGAGCGTTTCAATCAGGCGACTAATGGCTTGCTCCCGCACCGGGTCTGAGGCAGAAAGGGAGCGACAGTCTAGCAACAGGGCGCTGGCACTGAAGATGGATTCCCGTTCCCACAGGCGCAGAAACATCTCTAACTCTGGAGGGGGGAGCGGTACGACGGGGGCGGGGATCTGGTAGAGGTCCAGCCCTAAGACAGCACAGGTCTGAGCCGCGATCGCTCGCAGACTGGCACTGTCTGCTCCACACAGGTGCAAAATCGGCAACCGCTGCTCTGGATCAGCCTCAGTCCAGAGGGGAACCAATCGTTCCACCACCCGCTGATGGGAAGGCACCAGCATCTCTGGCACTGGCACCGGAGTGACCAGATTTTGCAGGCGATCGTCCAGGTCTTGCCCGCCGGTGAGGAAATGCAACACCCGTTCATCAATTCGCAGCGGACTGCGGCTCAACCCATCACTGCGCCCCACCTCCACCAATCGCCATCGTCGTAGGGGTCTACCCGGATAGAGGGCACTCCAGTGCGCTTCCGGCAATACCCCCATCGCCAAACTAAAGGTGGCGTAACTCTGCCGGTCGTCTCCGTGAATTCTGGCACACAGCGAAGCAATCTCCCCATCCAGTTCTACCCCGGCACAGAGCAACAGCAGCAACCGTTCAAAGTCGCTCAATCCAAACACCTGTCCCAGCGTTTCCAGGGCTGGAGGTGGATCCGCGTCTGTCAGTTCTAAAGCGGGGAAAACCGGAGGAACAGCCTTTTGAACCGGTTCTCCGGTGGCTCCTGCTTGCTGCCGTTGCAAATGTTGTTCCAGGTGATACCGCACCTCCGTCAGAGCGGCGGTCAGGTAACGCTGGTTCGCCTCCAGCCAGCGGTTAGGAATCACCTTTGTCATGGGATTGTCACTGTTGGTCCGTTGTATTGATTGAAGGTTGGGCTGTCAGGATCAGTATCAACCGTGAGTAAACTTTCAGCCCCATCAATCTGCAACCGTACCAAGTATTCTCCGGCTGGGATGAGATCGATGGGAATGGCGATCGATGAGGACTCTGTGGTCACAGCGGGTGCCGTCAATTGATAGGCCGCCAGATCGGCGCTGGTGACAGCACCCGGTCGTTGATTTAGAAGCAACACCACGCGCTGGTTGGGCGCGATCGCTGGACTGACAGGAACCGTGGCGATCGTGATTACCCGTCCGTTGTCTTGCACGTTTGACAGGGTGATAGTACTCGTAATCGTGGGACGCAGGACAAAGGCCGCCACGTTGGATTCAACATAGCGATAGTCTCTTTCAGGGGTACTAATTTTCATCACATGGGCTACCTGTACTCCCCGCACGCCCGCCTTCACCGTGGGCGGAATCAAAAAGCTGATGCGAGTGTCGCTGGCGGTGAGGTTCTGCGCCAACTCCACCTGTCCCACTCGAATCCGAGTGGTGTCTCCCTGCAGTTGACGCCCTTCCAGAATTAAGCGATGACCTGTCAGGATCGGCTGATTGGGTAGAATCGGTTGATCCTCTGCAACCTGGGACAGAATGCGCTCAATCGTCGGTTGCCGGAAGGTAACTGGATAAATATTGCGCTGTAAAACGGGTAAGACTGGACGGGGGACTTCATCCGCTTCGATCAGAACTACCGACGCTTGATAGGCGATCGACAGGGCATAGGGCGTTTGAAAAAATACTGACCAGACCTTAGACAGTTCTTCCAGATTCAAGATCAGCGGTGCAAATTTAATTGACTCCACCTGTTCTGCCAGGTTTGCCCCCGCCAGATAGGGACTATTGCTAATTGTGTTGCGAATCTTCTCTCGACTTAAAAAGGGTTGAGCGTGCAGCACATCCACCGTACTGCCCAGTAATAGTTGATCATCAACCGTGGTTTCGTTACCGTAGAAGCTCAGTAAATAATGCAAATCCCAAGCAGACTGGGGCTTTTGGATCACCGAACCATCGGAACGGCGAGTGGGTAGATCCGCAGTGCGAAACGCCACATTGGGGACAATCTGGTAGAGATAGAGATTAATTCTAGGACTATCGTTGGGCAGTTTTTCTGCCTCTTGAGGACGCAGGGTGACCACCTCAGACCCAGGAACCGTCCAGAGTGCATTTTCGCGCAGAACTTCCTTTAACGACATCGTCACCGTGGCGATCGCTCTGGCATTACTCATAACTCTCCTCCCTCCCGTTGACGTAAATATTCACTCAGAGAGAGCACCGGGGTTTGCTGAAGGCGCTGTCGAGAGGGGGATGGTTCAGGGGGTGGGTTCACCCTGCGTACCTCCACCCGCCCGATTCTGACCTGAATCGTAGGAGCAGGTTCAGAGCGGATGCCCTGCATCGCTCTAGGGTGATCTGGCTCAAACAGGCTATGGGGCAACTGTCCATCCCCTTGCATTACACTGACTGACTCCAGCCGGGGTGCAATTCCACTCAATGTCGCGGAGGTTAGCTCATCGATCGGGAGATACTGCCGTGAAGTCACTGAACGGGCCGTCGCAAAGGTCTCAGGTGCAGGAGTTCCCCCAATCTGGACGGTCATGGCTGCTGGTAATGTTGGAGGTACATCTGTTGTACCCTGATGCCCAAGAGTCGGGGATTGCATCCAATTCTGTTCAGCTAAGCCCTGATTGCTCCTGCTCCTATCTAGGGAAAAACTGGAAACAGAGGGTATTGGCACTTCATCTGCCATTGCCGCTTCAGGCAAACGCTGATACCAGGGAACCCTGGACTGAAAGTCTGAGGATTTCACCAGCGGTAAGGTTGGTGCTGCTGAAAGGTCTTGTGGATGATTATTAACGGTAGGGGCTGCTGTCTGGCGTTGTACAACACCTGTTTCAGGAGATTGGGGAATTTCAGGATATACCCAAGGTTTGGAGAGGGGGGGTAGATCTCCTTCGGAGTCAGCCAGGTTACCTGCAACGTCAGAGAATTGGGGTTGCCATTGGGGCTCTGGGGAGGCGGGAGCGATCGCCCCCAGGTTGGGTTCTATGCGCCCGGGGTGATCGGCGGCAAGACCTGGGAGAGAGGCACTGGCAGGTAAAGACGAGGGAGAACGAACCAAGGGGGAATGGGGCGGGGCTTCGATCGACTCTGATGTCGGTTGATGCACGGGTTGATGCACCGGTAATGGCGAGGGTTCACTCACCTGGGAATCATTCACCTGGGAGTGAATCACTTTGAATTCACTGGTTGCTGCGTCGATAGAATCTGGTGAATCAGGAAACACCCTATCAATCTGCTTTTCCTCTGGTTCTCCAGGCGCAGGCATCCGTTGAGTTGGAGGAATGGTTTCAGAGGATACCGGTGCAGGGTCTGCCGTGAGGGGAAGAGAGACGATCTCCGGGCGGGCTTGAGGATGTCCCCTAAAGGGAATCTGCGTCGGATTTTGAACAACGGGTTCCTCTCCTGGAACCATGAAATCTACACCAGTAATAGGGACTTGCTGCCCCTGTCCGGTGCTGGCAACCAAGGGAAAATTGAGTTGCGAATCAACCGGCACATGGGATTCCGTTTGTCCCTGTGGGGCGGGGGGTAAGGCACTGGTAGGGGTTGCTGTCTGGCGTTGCACAACCCCTGTTTCAGGAGATTGGGAAATTTCAGGATATACCCAAGGTTTGGAGAGGGGGGGCGGCTCTCCTTCGGAGTCAGCCAGGTTACCTGCAACATCAAAGGATTGCGGTTGCCATTGGGGCTCTGGCATGGCGGGAGCGATCGCTCCCAGGCTGGGTTCTATGCGCCCGGGGTGATCGGCGGCAAGACCTGGGAGAGAGGCACTGGCAGGTAAAGACGAGGGAGAACGAACCAAGGGGGAATGGAGCGGGGCTTCGATCGACTCTGATGTCGGTTGATGCACGGG
>JBJTUO010000101.1:0-20778 GCA_046080785.1 Leptolyngbyaceae cyanobacterium
GGCCGAGCATAATATTTTAATGCACCCCTTCCACATGTTGGGCGTAGCCGGTGTATTTGGTGGTAGCTTGTTTTCCGCGATGCACGGTTCATTGGTGACCTCCTCCTTAGTGCGTGAGACCACCGAAGTGGAATCGCAGAATTATGGATACAAATTTGGTCAAGAAGAAGAGACCTACAACATCGTGGCAGCGCATGGCTACTTTGGTCGGTTGATCTTCCAATATGCCAGCTTCAACAACAGTCGGAGTCTGCACTTCTTCTTGGGAGCATGGCCAGTAGTTGGCATCTGGTTTACTTCGCTGGGTGTGAGCACCATGGCATTCAACCTGAATGGGTTTAACTTCAATCAATCGATTGTTGACTCACAGGGTCGCGTGGTGAGCACCTGGGCCGACGTGTTGAACCGGGCCAACCTGGGGATGGAAGTGATGCACGAGCGGAATGCACACAACTTCCCACTTGATCTGGCCTCCAAGGGTGAACCCATGCCCGTTGCCTTACAAGCCCCTGCAATCAATGGCTAATTTTTAGTTAACAGTTGATTCAGTCAAAGAAGCGTCTCCTGCGGGGGCGCTTTTTGCTATATCGAATGCTGTTTTTTCTCCTGGTAGTCTACGCCACCAGTTTTGCCAGTAGGTCAACCAAGCATTTTTTCATATTCTTTTATCGTGGTCATAAGAATCGATTAGAGTATCGGAAATGCACAGAGATTGCCATGGATATTGTGCGACAAATTGAATTGGAAAGACAATTTCCGACAGCAAATTACGCATTTGACAATGGGGTATTGACATGAGAGTTGACAACAACGATCCTTAACTGATGACAAAAACCGGCCAAAATAATTGACGCGAACCGGCCAGGATAATTGACATTTGATACTAGCTTCGTAAAAGACGAGGCAACCCCATTGCCGTTAAAAAAATCGCCAACTGGGTTGCCACAATACTGGGGCCAGATGGCAAATTGAACGCTGCAGAAGCTAGCATGCCAACTACCGCACTGAAAGCCCCTAACCCTGCCGATATCACCACGTAGTTAGTGAATGTACGACTCAGCAGTCGAGCGGCACAAGCCGGAATCACCACAAAGGCACTGACTAATAGCACTCCGATCGCCTTAATCGAAATGCCCACCACCAGCGACAGCAACACAATAAACGCCGTGCGATGAGCCAAAACCGATACGCCACGGGCGATCGCCAGGGATTCATGGAAGGTCAGTAACATTTGGGTGCGCAAAGTCAGGCCAATAAAGCCAATACAAATCAGCAACAACATCGCACTAAAGACTAAATCCAGTTCTTGCACAGCTAAGATATCGCCAAACAGCAGGTTATTCAGTCCGCCTTTGTATTGCCCCACAAAACTGAGCGTGATGATGGCGATCGCTAAGGATGAGGAATAAATGATATTAAGTAGCGCATCCGTCCATAGGCGAGTGCGTTCTAACAGATAGGTAACTCCTAGTGCAAATAAGACAGTAAATGGCAACAAGACAGCCGTTGGGTTAATGCCGATTAGTAAGCCAATGCTGACGCCCAACAGAGCTGAATGTCCTAAGGCATCACTAAAGAAAGACAACTGACGCAGGATGGTAAAGCTGCCCAACATTCCGCCTGTCAACCCCGTGAGGATGCCACTCAAAAGTGCCCGTTGCATAAACGGAAGTTGAAACAATTCGATGATGCGGGTCAGTTCGGTAGGCATAAGGGGGCGTAGGGTTAATGCTGATGGCGATAACGAACAAATTCAGACCCATAGGCAGCAGAGAGATTACCGGCGGAAAGTGCCATTTCTGGGGTGCCCTGACAGAGCAAGGTGCGGTTTAAGCAGAGGACGCGATCGCAGTGCCGACGCACCATATCCAGATCGTGAGAAATTTGCAAAATTGCCCAGCCTTGCTCTCGCTTGAGTTGGTATAACAGTTGATAGAATTCTGACTCTCCCCGCGCATCTAAGCCCGCTGGCGCTTCATCCAAAATCAACAGCCGACGGGGACGAACCAGACAGTAAGCCAGTAGAACCCGCTTGGTTTCACCACCCGATAACCCACTAATTAATTGATGTCTGAGATAGGCCGCATCGACCCGTGCCAAGGCTGCACGAATGGCGTGATGGCGCTTGCGGTGGTCTGCCCAGGGCACCTGAAACCCTAACCTATCCCACCCCAGCCCCACTAGTTCTTCGACCGTCATGGGAATGCGGCGATCGAACAGGAAATTCTGCGGTAGATAGGCAATTTGCTGGCGAATTGCAGGCGAAAGATAGCCTCGACGAGACATCGGTTGTCCTAGAATAAAAACCTCTCCTGCCTGCCGTGGCAAAAGCCCCAGAATTGCCTGTACCAGCGTTGTTTTACCCGCTCCATTGGGGCCGACGATCGCCATATCGGTGCCTGCGACCAGAGAGAATGAGACATCCTGCACAGCGGCATAGGTCTCCCGATAGACCGTCAGAGATTCGACCGCTAACACAATTTCTAACAAGCCAGCCTCCTAAAATCTCACTATCCGAGCCAGGTCGTAATCGGGCTGGAGGGCCTCATCCCCCCTTGATGACCAGAATCAGATGGGTCGATTTCTGTCAATGGTATTTGAGGGGCAAAGGTTGAGGCGGCAGTCAGGCTCATCGGACGCAGTGAGAATGATTATCATCTGTTTATTTTACAACACTTGCCGTGAAAAGGGATCTTTCACCTCTATCCACTGCCCCGTCTGGTTGGATTTGTGGCTGAGATCCATCAGTGCTTGAGAATACACCCCTTCCCTGAGTGAAGGAACCACGGGTTGGTGAGAATCAATACTCTGCACCCAGCGATCGACAATCCGAATAAACGGCGCGATGCGGCCATCCTCATAGGTTTTTGGGAAAGCCAACCGCTCCGGAATTTCCAGCTCTGCCAGAGGGTTGCCTTGGTGACTGCCCCAGAGCCGAAAGCCATGGACATAGTCCTTCTGGTTGGCACTGCCCAAAATCAGGGTGCCTTGATCGCCATAGACCTCAACCCAATGGCCCCGCCCCTGATACACCGCTGTTGCCAAGGTGATCTGACAGGGGGTGCCCTCCTTTAAATCCAGCATGATCTGACAGGTGTCATCCGCATCTACCTGCTTTAACACGCCTGTTTCCGGGTCGGGGCGTTGGGGCACCGTCACCCTCAGTCGCGCAGACAACCGTTGGACGGGGCCAAACAGCCAAGCGATGTAATCAAAGGCATGGGAGCCGATCGCCCCCAGCGCACCGCCCCCCCGCTCAATTTGGGAATACCAATTCCAGGGGCGGCTAGCATCGGCCCGACTAGGCACCAGCCAGTCAATCTTGATGAAGCGTAGGTTACCCACATACCCCTCCGCCAGTAACTCCGCCAGGCGCATCCAGGCGGGAATACAACGAAACTCAAAGTTGACAGTGGTACTCAGCCCCTTCTGTTGAGCCAGATAGTAGAGCGACTCCGCTTCCGATGCCTGCAGGGTAACCGGTTTTTCCAGTAACAGATGCTTGCCGGCCTCCAGGGTAGCTTTAGCCTGGGGGTAGTGGAGAAAAGGCGGTGTGGAGAGGCTGACAGCCTCCACTTCTGGTAGCGCTAAAAGATCATCTATGCTGGAACAGGCGGAGGGAATGTTGTGGGATTGGGCGATCGCCTGGGCCTTCTGTAAATCTCGATGGTAGACCGCAACAACCCGTGTGCGATGATGAACCTGAAAAGCCGGGATATGAACCTTTTGGCCAAACCCGGTGCCCACAACGGCGACCCCAATTTCCGACTGATGCATGGTAGTGGAGATGACAACACAACACTTCAGACATCCTAAAAGAAAGCAGAACCCATTGATCCATTCAGAGCTTAGAAAACTTGCTCAAGTTGGGATGGTGGGTGGTCTGACACTGACTCTGGGAGTTGCCAGTATCATCAAAGTTGAGCCGACCTTCGCCCAGGGATCTGCCGCTGTTGCTCGTCGCGATCCAAGCTTAGACCCTCCCATCGTGCAACGGTTAGAAAAAACCTTGGGCAAACCCCTAACGCCTCAACAACGGCAGCAAGTCGTGAAAGCCGCGACCCAAACAGTGCGCCAATTGCTTACTGTCCAAGAGCAAAGCGCGGAACAGATTGCTGCCATCACAGGGTTGGCCCTGCCTGATGCGCGATCGCTACTGCCCAATCTCAATCAGCCATTAGTGTTCGACAAACCGTTCTTAGATCGATTGACTCGGTCAATGGGTAAACCTCCTAGCAGTGGACAACGCCAGATTTTAGATTTAGTCGCCCGTCGCCGCCAGCAGCTACTCCTTCCCAAGCGTGAACGGTTTGCTTATCAGGTGGCCCAAATAACGGGGCTGCCTATCTCTCGCGTTAAGCAACTCCTCGCCCAACGAAATACAGACAACCCTATAGTTGCCAAGCCAACCCCTAAGCCTGCTGCTGCAATGCCCGATAACGGCCTAAGGCCGTCAAGGGGAAGTGCTGCTGATATAAGTGGTACTTCAAGTAGAAGTGACAGGGAAATCCTGTCCCGGTGAAGTAGGCCTCATCCCAGGTGCCATCCGATCGCTGGGTTTCAATCAAGTACTGCACTCCCTGCTCGATTGCAGACATGGCGTAGTTGCCAGTGGCCTCTCCGGCGGCCAGCAGACCAATCAGCCCCCAGGCCGTTTGAGAAGCGGTGCTATGCCCCTGCCCCTTTAAGCGAGAGTCGTTATAGCTAAAACAGGTTTCGCCCCAACCCCCATCAGAATTTTGGCAACTGACCAGCCAGACCGCCGCCCGTTCAATTTCTTGCTGATGGGCTTGGGGGGCCACCTTTGCCAGAGCCGCCAGAACGCCACTAGTACCGTAGATGTAGTTAACCCCCCAGCGACCAAACCAGCAGCCTTCAGTTTCCTGCTCCTCTCGCAGGTAGGCCAAAGCCCGATCGATACGCTCCCGGCTCAGACCCGCCGCTTTAGGATTGTCGAACCCCAGGCTCCCCATCATCTCCAGCACACGGGCGGTGACATCGGCAGTATTTGGGTCAATCATGGCCTTTAAGTCACCGTAGGGCAACTGGTTCAGCCAGTCTTGGTCATTGTCTACATCAAAAGCGGCCCAGCCTCCTGGTTTGCACTGCATGGTGGCGATCCAGTCTACGGCGCGGGCGATCGCCGCTTGCTTCAGGGACTCATTGGGCAGGGTGACTGCCTGCAAGGCCATCACCACGACAGCAGAGTCATCCACATCCGGGTAAAAGCGGTTAATAAACTCAAAGGCCCAGGCACCCGGTTTGCCAGTGCGGTTTTTGACAGCCCAGTCGCCATAGTCAAGAATCTGTTTTTCGATCAGCCATTCACCGCCTTGCACCAGCGCCGGATGATCGGGTTGCAGGCCAGAATCCACCAGACTCCGCATCACCAGGGCCGTATCCCACACGGGAGAGACACAGGGCTGTACCCAATACTGGTCTTCGGTCTGCATGCAAAAGTCATCCACGGCTTTCATGCCCCGCTGCACAATAGGATCGGCGACATCATAGTTCAGGGCACGCAGCGCCAGCAGCGAGTTGAGCATGGCGGGAATAATGCCGCCCCAGTCACCGGTTACTTCCTGCCGTTCCAGCACCCACCGTTCTGCTGCATCCAGGCCAGCCTGCTGCAGAGGCCTCAGATTGAAGCGTTCCCCCAACTTAAACACCTGATCCAAGTAGAGAAACAGATCGGACCAGTCGCCGTTTTGTGGCAAGGAGAACTGGGCATTGGCCCGCCCCTCAGGGTAAAGTTCATCCAGGTTAAACCCCGGAGCCACAGGATAGAGGGGTTTTTGATCAAACACAATCAACAGGGGAACGGTGCTACCTCTGGCCCAACTAGACATCTCATAGATCGTGAAGGGAAACCAATCAGGCAGCAACATGATCCAGGGGGGAATCGAGGGAATGCCGCTCCACTCATAACAGCCAATCAATGCCAGGTGGAACTTGGTAAAGATACGGGTTCTGGTAATGCCGCCCCGCTCCACAATAAATTTTTGGGCTTTCTGAAGGGCTGGGTCGCTGGTAGGCACCCCCAACAACCGCAAGGCCATGTAAGCTTCCACACTGGTGCTAATTTCGCCGCCATCGCCATAAAACAGCTCCCAGCCGCCATGCTCTCGCTGTTGTGCCCGCAGGTAGGCTTCTGCCTTCTGGAGCGGCCGGGTTTGCCCCGTTCCCCAGATGTGATGCAACAAAACCACTTCTGCCGTAATTGTGACATTGGATTCTAACTCGCTCCACCAGTAGCCTTCCTCATCCTGTTGAGCAAGTAAATAATTTTGACTGCGGCGAATCACCTGATCTAGCCGGTCAACTTGAGGCTTAAGTGCGCCAAAGTGAGTCTCTATTCCCCGGTCTTGAGTTTGCATCTACCGTTCACCCTCTACATGTTTAGGCTTTAGCTGCTTTGCATCAGATGTCAGCCCATGGTATACCAATCTTTACAATTAGTAATTGTTGTATTGTGTCTTGATTTGGGGAGCTTGGCAATCTGGTGACAGGGGTAATTGGTTTGACGGTCAGTCTCATTTCTCTCGGTATTTGGGTTGGCTTGCTCCTCGTGTGGGGGCAATTTTGGCGCTGTAATCAGCGGTTAGACGATCGCATTGCTTCCCCTGCTCAAACTGAGACGCCCCTGCCTGCCATTTGTGCCGTGATTCCAGCCCGCAATGAGGCAGATATGTTGCCAACCACCCTGCGATCGCTGCTGGCCCAGACCTATCCCGGCCCCTTTCAGCTGGTGTTGGTGGATGATCACAGTACGGATGGCACTGCCGATGTGGCCCGACAGACCGCAGCAGCATTGGGCCAGAGCGATCGACTCACCGTCTTACCCGCCAAGCCATTACCCCCCGGTTGGACGGGAAAACTGTGGGCCATGGAGCAGGGCACCCGTCTGGCCCAAACCCTCAGCCCAGCACCAGCTTACCTGTTATTAACCGATGCTGACATTCAGCACGACTCGGGTAACTTGTGGCAATTGGTGGCCAAAGCCCAACAAGACCAGCTCGACTTGGTTTCCCTCATGGTGCGTCTCCGCTGCCAGAGCGGTTGGGAGAAGTTGCTGATTCCCGCCTTTGTCTTTTTCTTCCAAAAGCTCTATCCCTTTCCCCTGGTGAATCGTCCCGACAGTCCCAGGGCCGCAGCAGCGGGAGGTTGCATGTTAATTCGGCAAACCGCTTTAGCAAAGATTGGGGGCATTGCCGCCGTGCGGCAGGCCCTGATTGATGATTGCGCCCTGGCCCAGGCAGTAAAGGGTCAAGACCGGAGTGGCAAAATCTGGTTGGGGTTGACCCAATCGACCCGCAGTTTACGACCCTACGATACCCTTGACACGATCTGGGATATGGTAACCCGTACCGCCTACACCCAGCTCAACTACTCTCCCTTATTGCTGGTGGGGACGCTCATTGGCATGGCCCTGATTTACCTGGTGCCACCCATTGCCGCGATTGCAGGGCTGCTCACCGGAAGTTGGCTGATTGCCCTAACTGGCTTTGTCACCTGGTTACTCATGGGGCTGGCCTACCTACCCACCATTCGCCTCTATCAGTTGTCGCCGTTTTGGGTTTTCAGTCTGCCAGCGATCGCGGTGTTGTACACCCTGATGACCCTGGATTCGGCCATGCGCCACTGGCGCGGCCAGGGGGGCGGATGGAAAGGCAGAACCTATGATATTTCTGCTGGGAGCAAATAGCAGTAATCGGCTTTCAGGTATCCCACCCCCAGAGCAACCGGCCAACCCAGAGTAAGCCCAAAACAACTAGGGCCAATCGGTCCCACCGTCCTATGCGAAATTGAAACCAATCAACCCGATGGGTATTGGGAGTTGTGAACCCCCTAACCTGCATGGCACTGGCAATCTGCTCAGCCCGTAATAATAGGTTTTCTAATAGCCGCTCGGCCACCAGCAACCAGACCTGAATTGTGCCCCGCAAGCCCAGCTTTTTCCAGTTAATTGCACGGGTGTAGACCGATCGCACCAGATTTTGAAACTCTTCCAGCACCAGGGGAATGAAGCGCAGGGAGAGGGTCAGGGTCAGGGCAATCTCAGTCACTGGTAGGTTAAACCGACGCAATGGCTCCATCCAGTCTTCAATCGCTGCCGTAATTTCTTCCGGGGCGGTCGTCAGCAGAAAAAGGTTGGTGCTGTAGATCAGGGTAAATAGCAGCGTACTGACCCGGATGGCCAGATCCAGCGATCGGCGGGTAATTGCAATCGGCCCCTGCTGAAATAGAACATAACGATAGTCCGTGGGCTGGGGTAAGGTTGGAGTAACGACCTTAGAAGGCGAGCGCGTTGCAGCACCGCGGCCCCAAAAATCGTACCAGGGCTGGGAAGCCGGGGCAGTCACTGCTGGAGGGGGGCTGGTAAGGCCATCTGCGGGTAAACGAGGCTGATGCGTAGTTTTCAGGCCATCTGGCAAAATCGCTGTCAGGGCAAATACCAGCAGACTCAAGCCCAGTAGCCAGCCCATCTGCTGCCGCCAAACTCGCAGGGGAATTTGGGCTGTCAGGGTAATCAAAATCAGTAACCCCACCAGGGCAATGCGCCAGGTGGCACTGGCCAATAGAGGTGCCGCCAGAAAGGTCATGAGCCAGGCTAACTTGACCCGTGGGTCGAGGCGATGCAGCCAGGTGATGGGTTGTTCCAGGTAAAGGCCCAGGGGCAGAGAGCGCAGGAAATCCATAGTAGCCTATCGCTTACACCCTGGTTGCCCGATTCAAACTGCGTTCCATTTCTCGCATCCGTTTACCCCGCCAAAACAGCCGCAGGGGTGTCCCTGTAAAGCCAAGAGATTGGCGAATTTGGCGCTCAATGTAACGGCGATAGTTGTCGTTAAACAGTTGGGGATCATTGACAAACAAAGCAAAGGAAGGGGGCCGACTGCTGACCTGGGTACCGTAGTAGAGCTTGCCCTGCTTCCCTTGCCGGGTTGTGGGTGGGCTGTGCCAACTTAAGGCGTCTTCAAGCACTTCATTAATTACAGAAGTGGAAACTCGCCGTTGATGTTGCGCTGCCGAAGTGTTGACCAGTTCTAAAATTTTTTCGACGCGCTGCCCCGTCTTGGCACTGACAAAAATCATCTCGGCCCATTCCATAAAATTGAGCCGATTGCGAATGTCGCGCTCATAGTCATAGATCGTGTGGGATTCTTTTTCGATCGCATCCCACTTATTCACAATAATGACGCAACCCCGTCCTTCGTCGCTAATGCGACCTGCCAGTTTCTGGTCTTGTTCTGTTACGCCATCGATCGCATCAATCACCAGGAGCACCACATCAGCCCGGTCGATCGCCTTAAACGCTCGATTGATACCAAAAAACTCGGGGCCGTACTCCACATTCTTTTTCTTACGAATGCCGGCAGTGTCAATCAAGCGATAGGTCTGACCATTGCGCTCCACTACCATATCGATCGCATCCCGTGTCGTCCCAGATAGGGGACTGACGATGGCGCGGGTTTCACCAACAAAGGCATTGAGCAAGCTCGACTTGCCCACATTGGGGCGGCCAATGATGGCGACGCTGATAGCCTCGTCTTCAGGTAATTCATCCGCCGCTGGCAAATAGGTAATGAGCTGGTCTAGCAGGTCGCCAGTGCCATTACCGTGAATCCCCGATACGGCAAAGGGCTCACCCAGCCCCAAACACCAAAACTCTGCCGCCTGGGTTAGCCCCTGTTGGATTGATTCGCACTTATTCACCGCCAGCACGACGGGTACAGATTGTTGTCGCAACCAGTGGGCAATTTCCTGATCTGAAGCGGTCGGGCCAGCCTGACCATCGACTACAAAGATAGCGACACTAGCTTCAGCCAGAGCCAATATTGCCTGTTCCCGAATTAAGGGAAAAAACTCAGTGTCGTCATCAAACACTAAGCCACCTGTATCCACCACTTGAAACTCACGATCGCCCCAAAAAGCTTGCTTATAGGTGCGATCGCGGGTAACACCGGGCTGATCATAGACGATTGCATCCTGTACTCCTGCCAATCGATTGACGAGGGTAGACTTGCCCACATTGGGACGACCGATGACAGCAACAATTGGCAGTGGCATGACAAGTAAAGGGAGTGGAATAGATCTCCCAGCATCCTATTGTAGCGAACGGATCACGTTCCCCGTTCAGTCAATTCTGTCAAAAACCGTCAAAAAAGTCGGCGTAACAGGTAATCTGCTAATTTTGCCAGAGCCTGGCGAGAGGCAGAAGGCGGTAGGGATTCCAGATGCTGAACTGCCATGCGAGAGTGATGACTGGCCAGTTGCCGCGATCGTTCCAGACCTTGACTATCCCTTACCAGGGTTAATGCCTGTTCCAGGTCACCCGGTTGAGCAAACTCCCGCTCAATCAGGCTTTCTAAATAGGGCTTCTCCTCTAGGGCATAGAGCACTGGGGCCGTGAGGTTGCCACTCTTGAGATCAGAACCTGCTGGCTTGCCCAGCTCTTCTGTAGACCCTGTAAAGTCAAGGATATCGTCTACGATCTGAAAGGCTAACCCCAGGTGACGGCCATAGGCATAGAGATCATCCGCAACGCTGGCAGGCATCTCACTTAAAACCGCCGCCGCCTTAGAGCTGTTGGCAATCAAACTAGCAGTTTTATAGTAGCTCTTTTGCAAATAAGACTCGATCGACAGGGCGGTGGAAAAGCGGCTCAACCCCTGTTGAATTTCGCCCTCCGCTAGATCCATAATCACCTGAGACAGCAGTTTTACCACTTCCAGATTGTCTAAATTGGCAAGATACCAGGAAGACTGAGCAAACAAAAAGTCTCCCGCCAAGACTGCAACCCGATTGCCAAAGGTACTGTGAACCGTGGGCACCCCCCGCCGTAGTTCAGCTTCGTCTACCACATCGTCGTGAACCAGGCTAGCAGTATGAATCATTTCTGTAATTTCTGCTAGCCGCCGATGCCGCAGGGTAATCTCTTGCCCCAGCATCGTGGCCCTTGACGCCAACAAAACGATCGCGGGGCGAACCCCCTTCCCTTTTGCTCCAAACAGGTGTTCCGCTGCAGCGCAGAGAATTGGATGACGTGCACCAATCAAGGTTTTGAGGTTCTCTGAGAGGACGTTCAAATCCGCTTCGACGGGAGAAAAGAGAGAAGTAGCTGAGGCCATGGGTATTCGACTCAGGCGATATTAGTAACAAAACTTTAAATATTCTTACTTAATTCTAAGGCAACCCTCTCCGGTATTGAACATTAAAGTTAAACTTTATAGCATCGAATCTAGAATCCCACTGCTTTAAGGGATTTGCAATTAAATAATGTACCCGTCGTAGGGATTTTATTTTCACGCAAGTCCCTAACTGTGGGCGTATGTCGACCACTTTTTATGTCTGTGGGGTAAAAGCCTTAATTTGAATAGACCGCTGATACCTGGAAGACTCCCCAGAGATCAACGGTCAGTCAAAGGGGTGCGGGGTTCTAGCTGGCCATCTCGCCTATCTCCCGTCCCACGGTTTGAAAAACCCGTTGAGGTAGGGCAACTTGTTCAACCAGGGGGGTAAAGCCTAACCACTGGCTACCCGGTTGAATGAAAGATTCCGGGTTACCACTGACATAAAAACGAGTGGGTTGGGGCTGCCGCTGATTACGCAGGCCCAATATATCTAACTCTTGAGCGGCAGCGGCCACAACATGGGCTGCTGGATCTACCAAGCGAACAGTCGGCGGCAAAATTTTGCGCAGCACTGGTGTTAAGTAGGGATAGTGAGTACAGCCAAAAACAAGGGCATCGATCTGCTCCTGTAACAGGGGATCGACATAGTGTCGAACAACTTTGCCGGTGTAGGGGTCGTGGATGCGATTTTGTTCAATTAAAGGGACAAACTCAGGACAGCCAACCTGCCACACCCTGGCAGTGGGCTCAATTTCGATGATCGCCTGCCGATAGGCTTGACTTTTAGCCGTTGCTGGGGTCGAAATTACACCAATTCGGTGCCCATGTTGCACAGCCGCTCTAGCGCCGGGCAAAATTAACCCCAAAATGGGCACATCAAACTCAGACTGAACGGTCTCTAAAGCCAAGGCCGAACTGGTGTTACAGGCCATAATCACCATTTTGACGCCCTGATCGATCATCCAGGAGAGGATTTCACGCACAAACTGCAGAATTTCGGCCTGCGATCGGGTGCCATAGGGGAGTCGGGCTGTGTCTCCAAAATAAATCACAGATTCATGGGGAAGCTGGCGATAGGCCTCCCGCAAAACAGTCAAGCCGCCCAAACCACTATCAAAAATGCCGATCGGCGCAGATCCAAGAGAACTTCCGGAAAAACGCTTGCTTAACACTCCACACACCTCAACGAATCACAACCCACTATAAACTGTTGATGCAAATGCTGGTACCCGGTTCGACTAGTTTACTCTTACCAGCCAAAAAGTGAGCGTGTGGTAGGGAGCAAAATTTAAACACCCTGTCTGAGATATTGCAAAATCCCACGGGCAATACCTGCGGCCATTTGGCTGCGGTAGGATGGCGTTGATAATTTGGCTGCATCATCTCGACCGGTAACAAAGCCGACTTCTACTAAGACAGAGGGCATAGAGGTTTTACGCAGAACAAAAAAGCGGGCCGTTCTGATTCCTCTGTCTTGAATACCAGTGGCGTCAATAACGCTGCGGTGGATTGTGCGGGCTAATTGCTGGCCAGAACTGAAGTAGTAAGTTTCTAAGCCATTTACATCCGGGCGGCTCATATCAATCGCATTCGCGTGAATACTGACAAACAAGGTGGCATTCACCCGCTCCGCCATATCGACTCGGGGTTGCAAGTCTAGATCAATATCATTTTCACGGGTTAAAATCGCTTGTACCCCTTGTTGTTGCAGGTATTGGGCAACCTGTTTACTAATATCCAGAACAATCTCCTTTTCTTGAATGCCACCAACGCCGACAGCACCAGGATCTGGCCCCCCATGCCCCGGATCAATCATGACCACAACCTGACCTCTGGGGACTTGAGCCAAATCGGGCATGGTGGTATTGCCAACGGGTGGTAGCCCTGGAGGCACCCCTGCGTTCGCTGGGGGCACCCCAATCGGTCGGTTTTTCTGAATTTGTAAGGTCAGCATGCGTTGAGTTGGCTGACTCATGGCCCCTAATTGGACGCCAGCGGCCGGTTGCAGTAAAATAACAGCAGTTTCAGTCGCGTCCTGTCGCAGTCGCACATTGCGAATGGGGCTGCTGGCATTGAGTTGAGGGCTTCTAACATTGCTGGCAAAGCGGGCAGAGTTAATGCTGATGCGATAAAAGCCGGTGGCTCGATCCCACCCGGTCGAGTAGGCGATCGGCTGGTCTGCCTGAATCAACAGTTGGTTATCCTGGACTAACTCGATGGACTGAATGGTAGCGATCGTAGGAGTACTGGCTGCCGCAGGTGGAATCAGGCTCCCCAGACGCCCCGGTAGGTTAGGACGATCGTTATCTCCTGCACCAACAGCCACCGCTGGCACCACATAGCCAGCAGCCCTGGCCTGATCGATGGGCACTGGTTGGGGCGAGGGCAGTTGCACGGTCCAGTAACGACTGGTTATACCTCGAAATCTTACCTGCTGTGGATCTAGGGTGTAGCCAGGAGCCATCTCCACAACAATACGAGTGGTCTCCCGATCAAACTGCCCAATCCGAATCGATCGAATCGCCCCGTTCATGGCCTGATTGATTATGGGCCGGCCTAACTTGACCCCCGGTAAATCGATAACTAGTCGCACGGGGTCAAAAATCAGTTGGGCTGTTGGTTGGACATCATCATCTGTCGTGATCTCTAACCGATTTTGCCCTGCATCAAACCGCCAGGATTCTAACTTAGCCGCCTGGGCTGGAGGGGTGAATAAAAGCAGGGATGTTGCTAATAGGAATAGGGAAGAAAGGTGTTTCACGTTGGTTTGTTGAGAATCTAGCAGGTCTGGCAGTTTGCCAATACAGTTCACAGTTACTCCTCATACCGCTTGCTCGCAATTGCCGACGCAAATTTTATATCTACACACTCCGCCTGTTGCGAGCCAAAATCCGGTCAGTTTTAGCAGAGCGTCGTCTGGACGCACTCCAACCCGTCAGGGTAGAAGGCCCATTGCAGGGCAATAGTTCAATGGATTTGACGCACCCCATAGTATTTAGTTGCAAGAGTGGTGAAATTTCTCTACTAGACAACTGTGTCCCTAATTGGTTGGGCATACTTTTCATGTGATTTGTACTGGGTCAAAAATGGGCAGGGCATTGCCCGTTAGGTGAGGGGATGTAAGCCAGGCACAGCCCGCTATCCTTGTTTGAGCCTAGCCTCCCACTACTTTAGCGGTGGGAGGGGGTCAATCCGCCTCAAGTTGTTCAATCTGACTGGGAGGATTAGAAGCCGTTTCCAGTTCTATAGGTTGAACGATCGCTTCATTTAAAGCTGGGGTTGCCCCCTGCAAGCTATCTGATTTATCCAATTCTTGATCTCCTAGAGAGAAAGCCCACCGTAATACAGGGGGTGCCAGAAAAGTTGTCAAAATAACCATCACAATAATGGCGGCTGTCAACGATTTGCTTAGCACACCACTGGCCGCCCCCACCGCTGCAAATACCAGCCCTACTTCACCTCGGGGAATCATGCCCACTCCGATCGCCGTTCGATTAATCCCTGGCTGACCAAAGACCGTAAGCCCGGTCATTAACTTACCCACGATCGCTACCACAATCAAAAAGGAAGCCATAATTAACCCTTCCCGATTCTCCGGCACCAAGGGATTCAGCACACTGACATCGGTTCTGGCACCGACCACTACAAAAAAAATGGGAACCAGCATATCTGCCACAGGAATCACCTGGTCTTCCAGTTGTCGTCGTTGGTCGGTTTCTGCCAAAATCAACCCTGCAGCAAAAGACCCTAAAATGGCTTCCAGTTGAATAACTTGGGCAATGTAGGAAAGGGTAAAGGCTACAATTAAGGCCGATAGGAGCAATTGCCCACGGGTTTTGAGCTGATTGACCAGACTGACAAAGTAGGGGCTGAGTAATCGCCCCAACCAAATAGATCCAATTAAAAAAACCGCCGAACTGATGGCGAGGTACACCACATTGCTGATTTGCACTTCACCCGTCCTCGCCAGACTGGCAACCACTGCCAGCACAATGATGCCCAATACGTCATCTAAAACTGCGGCTCCAATGATAATTTGCCCTTCCCGTGAAGTGAGTCGCTGCATCTCGGCCAGCACTTTCGCTGTAATTCCAATGCTGGTGGCCGTAAGGGCTGCTCCTGCAAAAATGGCAGGCACCGTTGCAATACCAAACAGCAACATGAGGCCAGCAGTGCCCAGAGTAAAGGGAGCTAGGACACCTACGACCGCTACAACGGTTGCTTGAGGCCCGACCCGCAGTAGCTCTTTTAGGTCTGATTCCAGCCCAATTTCAAACAACAAAATCACCACGCCCATTTCAGCTAAGACTGAGATTACTTCACTCTGAGCGCTGAATACAGTGGCTAACGTTTCTGGGCTAATAGACGATGATAGGTCTAACAGTTGCATCACCAGGGAAGTACTGTCGGCATCTGCTCCTTCTGGAAAGGTCAGTAATCGTAGAACTGACACCCCAATTACAACCCCTGCTACCAGTTCCCCTAATACTGGTGGCAGATCCAGACGAGCGCAAATCTCACCTCCGATCTTGCTGGCTAAATAGATGATGACCAGGCTGAGCAAGACCCCAGCGAGAATCAAGGGGGCAGCCTCAGCTTCAGTTACAGTGGCCAGCAAGGGTGGGAATGGAGCGGTAGGGAATAGGGAGGAAATCACAGACCAGGTCATGGGTGCAATGAGCCCAGGAAAAAGGATATTCTTTCCACTTTACAAGCTTTGTTACGTTAATTTAAGCTCACCCCGATTCAAACAAAGACCCGATGCTGTAACGACGGCATCTGCCGTCTCACCTGATCTAGGCGAGAGGGGTTGATCGCTGCCAACGCGACCCCTGGCTGATCTCCAGCATCGGCCAAAACGACGCCCCAAGGATCCACAATCATGGCATGGCCATGGCTCTGGCGCATTGAATAATGGCGACCGGTCTGAGCTGGAGCAATAACATAGCAGGTGTTTTCGATCGCCCGCGCTTGTAAGAGCACCTGCCAGTGATCTTTACCCGTAAAGGCAGTAAAGGCGGCGGGAACAAAGAGAACCTCAGCCCCCATTTGAGCGAGATGGCGATACAACTCAGGAAAGCGGACATCATAGCAAACGGATAAGCCTAAATTGCCCAGTTCTTTAGAGGGATAAACTGGAGGGAGCCGTAGACCCGCTAAAACCGTGATCGATTCCCGATAGGTATTGCCATCGGGTACATTCACATCAAACAAATGAACCTTTTCGTAGCGGGCCAACTCCCCCCCGTCTGGCCCGACTAAAAGAGCAGTGTTATAAACTTTGCCATTCCCGACGGGTACTGGAAACCCACCCCCCAACAACGTGACCTGAAATCGTTGGGCCATGGTTTTAAGGAATTTTTCACTTTCCTGGGCGATCGTTTCCCCCTGGGCCAGTTTGTCCGATTCTTCGCCTAAAAACGAAAAATTTTCTGGCAGGCCAATCAACTCGGCACCTTGGCGCACCGCCAGGTCAATTAACTCTTCAGCCTGCACCAGGTTTTTTTGTAAGTCGGGCAGGCTTGTCATTTGAATGGCAGCAGCCAGGTAGGATCTCATAGGTCTCAATTACCATTAGTCAGCGTTTAGTTGGTCATCTCCATTTGTCAGGGCTCCGCGATAACACCAGCGATCTTGCCTGGATGGCCACAGGGCTTTTGCCAGTTCGCACAATCCCAGTCTTCAGTGTAAATTGATGGGTCGCAAGTTATCCCCTAAGGCCTTTTGTCAGCATGTACCCATTAGGGCATTGAAATCATGAGATAAATCAATCAATTAACCACCTGGCCGCCGTGACTGCGGGGATCAGTTGCACTGGCTTTTATTGGGCCAGAAGATGCTGCAAAAGCAGAGGCTTGTCCCGTTGCGGTGGCGTAGGGTAAGGCCTGCCGATCGATCAGGGCAATGAGATTAGCTGCCATGATGGAGCGGGGCTGCTCCCCGATCGCTTCAGCCAGCGCTTGACCATCCTGGCCGGCAAAGACAAAGTGGGGGATACCATCTACCCGATATTGCAAAACCTCTGGCAGCCACTTGCTGTTATCGACATTTAGCATAACGAAGTTGACCCGATCGCCGTAGGCCTGCTTTAATTGCTTGATTTCAGGAGCCATTGCCTGACAGGATGTACACCAGTCGGCATAAAACTCAATCAGGCTTGGTTTGCCATTGCTCAAAGCCGTCTCTAGCGGCATCGACTCTTTTGCCGTAGCAGCTAGCAAGCCTGAGCCACTATCGGTTCTTAGCCCTAAAAAGATGGCTGTACTAAGAAAAACTGCCACCAGTGCAATCAACAGATTTCTCACCCGGCTACCTGCGGGCACTTGAGCAGTCGTTCCAGAAGATTCCGGTTGCTTTGCGGTCATAGGGCCACATCCGTTGCTAAGGGTTAAAAAGGGAGAATTTCTATCGATTGTAACGAAGGATTGCATCGCCTGTTACAGTCACGGCATCATCCGCACCTTGTCTAACCCTACTGAGGTGCCATTACTGGAGTTTGGGATTGCTTCCAGGTTTCAATTTGACTCTGCGCTTCCCCATAGATTCGAGCGCGGGAAGGAATCCGTTGAGCCAGCCCAATTGCCCCTGGCAGATCAGAGCCTGCCTGATTTCTGGCGGCGTCGAGCAATTGCTGGCTCCACCGATCAATGGCAGTGTCTGCCTCTGACCGCAGAGAACTGGAACTGGGCACCCGACTCGCTACTTGAATTGCATTGGCCATATCCAGCACTGAGCCGGTATTAGCCAGTTGATAAGCTTCCTGTAGGGTCTGTTGGGCCTGGGCCTGAAGTTGCTCAGTTTGTAACTGATTGCGCCAGGTGCGAATGCTGGCCTGAGCTGAGTTGTAAAGCGCCCGACCAGAGGCAATCCGATTTGCTGTAGCAATGGCACTCGTCAGATTGCCTGCACTGGCGTACTGTTGGGCTTGATCTAGCAGGGGCTGATCTTGAACCCGCTGTAGCGAATCAGTCCATTGTTGGATTTTATCCTGGGCTTGTGGGTAAAGGGCGCGGCCCCGCCCAATCTGGTTGGCCTGGGCGATCGCGGCCTGGAGGGAAGAACCATCTCCTTGACTGGCCAGATCTTCTGCCTGAGTCAGGACTGGCTGATCTTGAGTGGTCTCAATCGTGGCGGTCCATGCTTGAATTTGCTGTTGCACTTCCGGCCAACGAGGATTGCTAGAAGCAACTTGAGATGCTTCCGCAATGGCCTGAGACAGATCATTCAATGACCCTCCCTGCGCAAATACGCGAGCTTTTTCTAATTTTGTCAGGGCTTGCATTTCCAGTTGCCAACGGCCCATCAGTCTCTGGGCTTTAGAGTAAAGGGGACGCCCCTTAGCGATGCCCTGGGCCTGGGCAATCGCCGATTCCAAATCAGTAACAGAACTATGCCAGGAAGATGCCTGGGCATTGGCCAGGGTGATAAAGTCCTGCTTTTCTGCTTCCAGGTTGGCTTTTTCAGGAATTTGGTTGACGATATTGAGGGCTTCCTGCAAATCTTGCTGCTCCAGTGCTGTCTCTGCCAGGGCGATCAGGCGGCGGCCATACTTAGGGATGAGTTTTTGGGCCGCATCATAGACATAACTGGTGGATCGAATTGAATCTGCCAGTTTGATTGCTTTAAGCAGGTTGTCAACCCCACCCGCATCGGCTAATCGCTCTGCCTCATAGAATTTGTTGCCATCCTCACGGGCTGTCGTAATCCGCTGGGTTAGTTCCTCGTATTGAGTAGTGCGCCAGTATTCGTTCTCCAAATCCAGCAAACGGACGGCCAAGTTAAATGCTTCTTTCCAGTTCAGCTTTCGCATCGCAGCTTCAGCTTGTTTATAGATCTTTTCGCCCCTGGCCCAGATCTGTTGCCATTGCCGAATTCGGCTTTCTACCAGCTTAAAAGAGGATGCCTTGGCAGGAATCTTACGAGCTGCCGAGATCGCCTCGTTCAGTTGGCCCTGGTTAAATAAATCATCCGCCAGTCGCAGTACATCCGTCGACCAGTTTTCTACCATGCGATCGGCTTCCCCTCGCAGAGGGTGATTTTCAGGCAGAGAATCGACCAGGGCGATCGCTTCTAGCAAACTTTTGAGGGTCTGTTTACTGGCTGCCAGACGGCCACACTCAAACCGCAGAGAGGCTGGTGCCAGTGGCCAAAATACCGCAGGGCAATTGGGTAAACCGGGCAATTGCAACAACACCGCCAAGGCAAAGGCACCAGTGCCCGTTGTCAACAACAGCATGACAACGACCCAGAGCTTCCAATTTGAAAGCCACCTCTGCCAGGGCCATTTGGTTAAAAACGGCTTTTGCAATTTGTTTAACCCATTCCTAGAAACAACAGGCGAAGCTGAGGCTGTAAAGTTGGAAGCAGTCTGACCTCTGACCGTTGGCCGGGTTGGACGATTGCTTGGAGTCTGAAAATCTGAGTTACCCTGTGCTTTGGTCATAAGCCAATGGAAACGGCTGTTTCACTAAGAGCATAGAAACTATAAGAGCATAGAAACTATGGCGTTCACAGCCTACCCTTTGCTCAAGTCAGCAAATTTCAGGCATTGTAATCGTTTCGCTATCCTAATTCAACTTTGAAGTGGTAAGCACAAAAATTCTGTGGATTCCCGCCTACGCGGGAATGACGAACAGTTCAGTTACTTCATGAATAATGCAGGCTAAGTTGTCCCGCTTTAATGCGGATATCCTGTAGATCGTCAATCCGTTTGAACGAACTTAGTTCTGTTAGCCTGCAATCCATTGCAGGGCGAGTTGTTGCGAGAGGCGCAAGACCTCAGATTCCTGATTTATCCCTGGAATCACAATGCCAAAATTCTTATTCACAGTCGCAAAAAACTCGCTCTGTGTGAAGATTTCGAGGAGTCAGCAAAAATTACCGCTGTCAGGGGGTTGTTTTTTGCCACAATTACATTAATAAATTGTAATGATTTGCTCAAACACCTCTGATTTTGTCCGGTTCTTGATCTGGGCTACGTAGCGCACCCTAACCTTATCGCCAACGGGAGTATTTGCAATGACTGAATGGATCACGGGAACCATGGAATCCCTCGGTTACTGGGGCATCGGGCTGCTGATGCTGCTAGAAAATTTGTTTCCCCCCATTCCTTCAGAGCTGATTATGCCGCTAGCGGGGTTTACTGCGGCTCAAGGAAAAATGAACTTTTTACTGGCTGTCCTGGCGGGTGTCATTGGTACCATTGTGGGAGCCCTGCCCTGGTATTATGCGGGTGTGAAGCTGGATAACCGGCATCTGCACCGACTCGCCGATCGCTATGGTAAATGGCTGACAATTTCTAGCAAAGATATCGACAAAGCCAATGACTGGTTTTACAAAAAGGGGGCCAAAGCGGTCTTGCTGGGGCGGCTGGTACCAGGAGTGAGGACTGTCATTTCCCTCCCCGCTGGCATGAGTCGCATGCCCTTACTCCCCTTTTTACTCTACTCCACGGTGGGGACTACCCTCTGGGTACTAGCCCTGACTGCCGCTGGTTATTTGCTGGGAGCCAATTATAAGCTGGTAGATGGCTATGTCGGAATTCTTTCTAAACTGGTCGTGGTTCTGATCGTTGCAGGCCTTGCAGCGTTTGTGTTGCGGCGCAAACGGCGATCGCGGATGGCTCGGCGCTGATGAGCGGGTT
>JBJTUO010000102.1:0-9853 GCA_046080785.1 Leptolyngbyaceae cyanobacterium
CCTGCGGGAAGCAGGCTACGCCCTCTGGGAGAGCGGTCGGGGGTGAGGGGGCAGAACTACGGTTCTCACCATGAACTTGGTTTAGCTTCTGGATTCTGCCTTCTAGCTTCTGGATTCTGCCTTCTAGCTTCTGCCTTCTGGCTTCTGCCTTCTGCCTTCTGGCTTCTGGCTTCTGGCTTCTGCCTTCTGGCTTCTGCCTTCTGGCTTCTGACTTCTGACTTCTGGCTTCTGGCTTCTGGCTTCTGAATTCTGACTTCTGAATTCTGACTTCTGACTTCTGACTTCTGGCTTCTGGCTTCTGGCTTCTGGCTTCTGCCTTCTGACTTCTGACTTCTGACTTCTGACTTCTGACTTCTGGCTTCTGACTTCTGACTTCTGACTTCTGACTTCTGACTTCTGACTTCTGACTTCTGGCTTCTGGCTTCTGAATTCTGCCTCCCAGACTTGTAACAGTGGCGGGTTTTCAGACAACCTGCTAGGGTCAAAGAGGGAATAGCTGAATCTGCAGAAAAATTCTTTCCCTCAGGAGGGTATGATGCTGGAGCTATATCAATTTGACCTGTCACATTACACTGAAAAAGTGCGTCTGATTTTGGACTACAAGGGGTTGCCTTACCGCAAAATTGAAGTGACCCCTGGCATCGGTCAATTGGATCTGGTGCGTTTATCCGGTCAGCGTCAGGTGCCTGTGTTGAAAGACGGAAGCACGGTAATTGCCGACTCTACCGCGATCGCTGAATATCTGGATAAACATTATCCTGAAAAGCCAATTATTCCTTCAGAGCCCAAATTGCGGGGCCAATGTCTGCTGATAGAGCAATGGGCTGATGACTGCCTTGGCTTAAATGCTCGTAAAGCCTTGATTGGTGCCTTAAGTCGCAACATCGCCTTTCGCACTGCCCTGTTACCTAGCTTTACCCCTGACATTGTGCGCAGCCTGATTACCTCGATTCCAGGAGAATTCTTAAATCTATTGGGTCAGGGGGTTGGGTTGGGCCCAGAGGCCATTAAAGCTGCTGAAAATGAGCTGAAACATGGGCTGGCCTCTCTCTGCTTTATCTTGGCGGAACAGCCCTATTTAGTAACGGATCATCCCACGCTGGCAGATTTTGCTGTTGCGGGCCTGAGCATGTATATCAAATTGCCCTCTGGCAATTACCTCTCTATTCCAGAATCAATCAAGGGGCAGGGTGTACCAGGCATCGCAGATATTGCCACCTTTGAGCCGTTCTTTAACTGGCGCGACAAACTCTATGCCGACTACCGTCAGGCTTCTGGAGTTGCGGCACCATCGGCGGCAGAACGACCAACTGCGATCGATATCGAATAGTCAATTGCATCCAGTTTCTCTGTCACTCGCCTCTCTCTAGCCGGTAGCCTAGTTCTGAGAGGCGAGCACGGGATTGCCGCCACTTGGGCTCCACTTTGACAAATAGTTCTAAAAACACTTTCCCAGCAATCAGCTTTTGGATTTGTGCTCGCGCAGCCACACCGATCGCTTTTAATAGGCTGCCACCCTTACCAATCACAATCCCCTTTTGAGAGGGGCGCTCCACCAAAATGGTGGCCATGATTCGAGTCAGGGTTGGCTCCTCACTGACTGCATCGATGACCACAGCAACGGAGTGGGGCACTTCTTCTCGCGTCAGTAATAAGATTTGCTCTCGAATCAACTCACCCATGATAAATCGCTCTGGCTGATCGGTAATTAGATCGGGGGGGTAGTAGTAAGGGCCTAGTTCCAACTGGTGAATCAGTTGACGTTGTAGGGCTTCTAAGTCATCCCCTGTTAGGGCAGAAAACTTTGCCGTTCCCCATCCACGGGCTGCGGCTAATGTTTGATATGCCCGATCGCATTCTGGCTGCTGCTGCTGATCTGCTTTATTCAATCCCAGAATTACAGGAGCTTCTACTTGAGATAACCACTCAGCAATAAAACGATCGCCTCCCCCCAACTCGACAGAACAGTCCACCAGAAATAGCACCAGGTCAACCGACTGGATGGCCATCTCAGCTGTTTTCACCAATACTTCCCCCAAGGGATGGTGTGGTTTGTGAATCCCCGGCGTGTCTACCAAAATCAATTGGGCTTCTGGGCGGGTCAAAATCCCCAGCAGGCGATTGCGGGTGGTCTGAGCGACAGGGGAGGTAATCGCAACTTTCTGCCCCACAAGCCGATTCATAAGTGTGGATTTGCCAACATTTGGACGACCGATAATGCCGACAAAGCCCGATCGAAAACCCGCTGGCGCAACTGGAATCATCCCACTAATCGGGATTTCAGTCTGATTGCTTCGTTCTGAGTGACTCATGATTGGAATTCTACGGTACGCATCCTTCATCCTTGCTTAAGTTCTTTTTTGGCCAGAAGCAGATAAAGTCTATATCTAAGTAAGAATGATCCTATCGTCAACTGCTAGGGACAGGAACTTGTTATGGGAGAAAAAAAACGAATTGGCATCTTGACCAGTGGAGGAGACTGCGCCGGGTTAAATGCCGTAATTCGGTCTGTTGTACATCGTGCCGTGAGGGGGTATGGCTGGGAAGTTTTGGGAATTCGTCAGGCAACCGTGGGGTTAATGTCACGACCACCAGAAGCCATTTTGCTGACTCCAGACAAGGTTGATCCTTACCTGACGGTCGGAGGCACCTTTTTAGGGACGACAAATAAGGGGGATCCTTTTGCCTTTCCGATGCCGGATGGGACAGTGATCGATCGGGCCCATGAGATTACCGATGGTTATCAACAACTGGGATTAGACGCCCTGATTGGGATTGGCGGTGATGGCAGTTTAGGAATCTTGCGTAAACTGGCAAACTTAGGCAATTGGAACCTGGTCGGGATTCCGAAGACAATTGATAATGATGTGCCCATTACCGAGCGATCGATTGGGTTTGATACGGCTGTCAATATCGCCACCGAAGCCCTCGATCGCCTGCACTGTACTGCCGCCAGCCATAACCGGGTGATGGTTTTAGAAGTGATGGGTCGGGATGCGGGGCACATTGCCATTAGCGCGGGGATAGCGGGGGGTGCCGATATTATTCTAATTCCTGAGATTCCCTATTCTGTCGATGGCATCTGTAGCACCATCAAGCAGCACCATGAACAGGGGCGAGACTACTGCATTATTATCGTGGCTGAAGCCGTTCGCACTGAAAAGGGCGATCCCGTAACCATTACTTACCAGGGCAATCAGTGTCGCTTTGGGGGTGTTGGTCATTATCTAGCTCAACGGATTTGTGAACAAATTGGAGCTGAAACCCGCGTCACGATGCTGGGCCATACCCAGAGGGGGGGCACCCCTTCTCCCCTTGATCGGTTGATTGGGGGAGCTTTTGGCGTAGCGGCAGTTGACTTGATTGCAGAAGGCAGATTTGACCATATGGTGACCTGGCAGCAGCGGCAGGTGGTGGGGGTGCCGATTTTGGATGCAATCTCTCACTATGCAGCGGTAGATCCCAATGGCACCCTGGTGAAAACGGCCCGTGGCCTGGGAATTTATCTGGGAGACTAGTGATTTGCAAGGGAGGGGGGCGCTGCCGTGATTAGTGGACTCGTTTAGCCCCACCTCCTGTTTTTCGTTCCAAAATCTCTTTTGCGACTAGGGTGACAACGGCAAGCAAGGCCAAAATTACTGCAGCAGAGTAGGCTGCTTCAGTTTCGTACTGCTTGTAGGCTTCTTCTACAAATAGGGGTAGGGTTTGAGTTTTGCCTGCAATGTTGCCCGACACCACTGAGACTGCACCAAACTCACCCATCGATCGGGCGTTGGTTAAAATAATGCCATAGAGTAAGCCCCAACGAATATTGGGAATCGTGACTCGCCAAAAGGTTTGCCAAAAATTGGCACCCAGAGTATAGGCGGCTTCTTCTTGCTCAACCCCTTCCTCTTCCAGAACGGGAATCACCTCACGGGCAACAAAGGGTAAACTGACAAACATGGTTGCCAAAACCATGCCAGGGAGGGCAAAAACAATGCGAATATCCTCAGCTTCCAGCAAAGGCCCGAACCAACCTTGACGCCCGTAAAGCAACACAATCATCAAACCTGCAACTACTGGAGAAATGGCAAAGGGCAGGTCAATGATGCTAAGCAAAAGTGTACGCCCAGGAAAGCGTTTACGAGCTAAGGCCCAGGCTGTACAAAGGCCGAAAATCGTATTGATCGGAACGGCGATCGCGGCAATGATGACGGTTAACTTGACTGCATGCAAAAAGTTGGGCTCAGTCAAGTTTTTTAAGAAAGGCCCAACCCCCTTGCTAAAGGCTTGCACAAACACATTGAGAGCTGGAATGTATAAAATTAACGCCAAAAAAGCCAGGGAAATTGCAATCAAGACGGTCGGAACCCAGGAAAGCTTCTTTTCTGGAAGGGAACGGCCAGTTTGAATAGGAATGTCTTGTAAAGAGGGAGTGCTATTAGTCATACTTTTTGGCCCAGACTTGAATGAAGTTAATCAGCAAGAGCATCAGCAACGAGAGTACCAGCAATACAATGCCAATCACTGTTGCGCCAGCATAGTCGTATTGTTCTAATCGCTGGAAGATTAAAACGGGTGCAATTAAATCTTTAAATGGAGTGTTAGAAGAAATAATCACCGTTGAACCAAACTCTCCGACAGCGCGAGAGAAACCTAAGGCAATACCCGTCAAAATTGCAGGAAATAAGGGAGGTAATAGCACTCGCCAAAAAGTTTGCCATTGAGTCGCTCCCAGACACCAGGAAGCTTCTTCAATCTCTTTTTCAAGTTGCATCAAAACTGGTTGCACCGTTCTCACTACAAATGGCAGCGAAATAAAGGTCATGGCAATGCCGACCCCAATGCGATTAAATGCCAATTTAATGCCAAATGGCGCAAATAAAGAACCAATCCAGCCATTCTCGCTATAAACCGTTGCCAGTGTTAAACCTGCAACTGCGGTTGGCAATGCAAAAGGCAAGTCAATTGAGGCATCAATCAGTTTCCGCAGTGGGAACTCATATCTGACTAAAACCCAGGCCAGGATTGTGCCAAATAAACCATCAATCAAGGCTGCAATCAAAGCGGTGTTGAAGGTCACATCGTAGGTTGATAACGCCTCTGGACTGGTGGCAATCCGCCAAAACTCAGCTGGCCCAACTGTGCTGGCCTTGAGTAACATAGCTAGCACCGGCACAAATAGCATTACCGTCAGGTAAGCAAACATGATGCGCCAGGGCCAGGGTAAGTGGAAAAGTTGGTGCAAAAATTGCTTCCAGGCAGGAGTGCCTGGGGGAGTTGGGGAAGATGGAACAGAAAAAGGCGTCATAATGACAAGCTGAGTTGAGAAGGATAAGGAAAGGGCACCTGAAGCAAGTGCCCTGAGTATCTAAGCAGTTTCAAGTGACCCGTTAGGGTAACCGACTACTATTTGAGTGAAGTTTGAATCTGGTCAAAAACACCGCCATCGTTAAAGAACTTCTTCTGAGCCGCAGACCAACCCCCAAAGTCTTCGATCGAAATTAATGTCTTCACAGCTGGAAACTGATCGACAAGGGCTTTATCTTTTGCTAATTCACCAAAAGGTCGGAAGCCAACCTTGATAAATTCTTTTTGAGCTTCAGGGGTAAACAGGAATTCGGTGAAAGCAGTTGCTACCTCCCGGGTACCATGCTTGTCTACATTTTTGTCAACCACGGCAGCCGGAGTGTCAATAGAGATGTTGATCTCAGGAACAACGTAGGCTAGTTTTTCGCCCTTTTCTTTAGCCAGTATCACCTCATTTTCATAATTGACCAGCGCATCTCCCTGGCCCTGTTTAGCAAAAGCATCGGTTGACTCCCGTGCATCCTTGGCCAACACCGCTACATTTTTATAAGCTTTGGTCGTAAATGCCTGGGGATCTTCCCCCTTTTTGGTGGCATACCCCCAGAGCGCCAGGAAGTTCCATTTTGCCCCACCAGAAGTCTTTGGATTTGGAGTTACCCATTTAACATCACTGCGAGTTAAATCAGTCCAGGTTTTGATGGTCTTAGGGTTCCCTTCTCGAGTAATAATAGCAGCCACCGTTTCACCCACAATGCCATTGTTTGGCACCCGTTTATTCCAATCTGGGTTGACGAAGCCTTTATCCACTAGCTTTTGCACGTCAGAACCGACCGCCAGGTGAACCACGTCCGCTTCCAGGCCATCAATAATCGCCCGAGTCTGAGACCCAGAGCCTCCATAGCTTTGCTTAAAGGTGACATTTTGACCATGCTCCTGCTTCCACTTTTCCTGGAACTTGGGAATGATGGCATCGTGGGCTGCTTTGGGGACTGCATAGCCGACCAGGGTCAGTTCCACATCCGGTTTCGTCGCAGTTGCAGGGGTGGCCCCCGGTGATGGAGATGAGCCAGTGGAGGAGGGGGGCGTACCAGAAGAACAGGCTGCCACTGTTACACTTAAAACTGCCCCAAGCAGAAACAGTGAAACAAAATGCCTGCGCGAACTCAATCTAAGTCGGCAAGTGAGCAGTTCGATGCCCTGCTCTAAGTAACTTAGAATCCTATGCCATCGGTTCATCTATACGCTCCTATACTATCCACGGTTAACCACTCGGAAAATCGTGATTTCGATTCTTTTCGATAGTATCGGAAGGCAGCGCAAATAGCAAGAAAAATCCGCCTAATTCTGATAGGCGAATAGGTGATTTGAGTAGGTGGAATTGCATTGCCAGGTCTTGGCGACCAACCTGGTCTGCTTAATCTCTAAATCAAGACTTAATTTTGTTGATGCAGCCCGGCCTTTGGGTGTATTGGCAGACTTTTTGCCATAAAATCTCGCGTGTTCCCGGTGGCCCTGCTGAAAATAATACCCGATCGCCTCCCACAAGCTTAATGATCTTGACCTGACAAATCGGGCAAATTTGGGCATTTGCTTCAGACATCGGCTCTTTATCATTGACAGATGCCCTATTTTGACATAAAAGGCACAATAGAAGAACTGCCTATCTTAAACTCGACCTGTGGCTTCAGTTGAACTGCTCTCTCTCCTCAAAGACCCCGAACGCTTAGAAGCTCGGTTGCGCGAGATCCCCCCAGAGCCGGGGGTTTACTTGATGCGCGATCAAAGTGACCAGATCCTCTACATTGGTAAATCTAAAAAATTGCGATCGCGGGTGCGTTCTTACTTCCGGGATAATCAGGATCTGCATCCCCGCATTGCTTTGATGGTAAGGCAGGTGGTAGAAATTGAGTTCATCGTCACCGATACAGAAGCAGAAGCCCTGGCTCTAGAAGCCAACCTGGTCAAGCAACACCAACCCCACTTTAATGTGTTGCTCAAAGATGACAAAAAGTACCCCTACCTCTGCATTACCTGGTCAGAAGCTTACCCCCGCATTTTCATGACCCGCAAACGACAAAAAAATAACACGAAGGATCGGTACTACGGCCCCTATGTGGATGTCGGCCTGTTGCGTAGCACCCTGCATCTAGTCAAACGGATCTTTCCCTTGCGGCAACGCATCCAACCCCTATTCCGCGATCGCCCCTGCCTAAATTACGACATTGGCCGCTGCCCTGGGGTCTGTCAAGCGTTGATTGGTTCTGAAGATTACCACAAGACCGTCCAAAAGGTGGCGATGGTGTTTCAGGGCCGCACCAAAGAGTTAGTAGACATTCTGACTCACCAAATGGAGCAGGCGGCAGAAGCCCTCAACTTTGAGCAAGCTGCCCGCCTGCGGGATCAGATTGCCGGATTAAAAACCCTGGGTGCTGACCAGAAGGTAGCCTTGCCCGATGACACCATTTCCCGAGATGCGATCGCCCTGGCTGCGGACGATCAGTATGCCTGTGTGCAACTGTTTCAGATCCGGGCGGGGCGACTAGTGGGGCGGTTGGGCTTTATTGCTGACGCCCAATCGGGTGAGGCGGGGGCGATTTTACAGCGCGTTTTGGAAGAACACTACCAGCAGGTAGACCCAGTGGAAATTCCGACTGAGATTTTGCTGCAGCATGAGTTGCCCGACAGTGAAATGTTGACAGAGTTTTTAAGCCAGTCTAAGGGCCGCAAAGTCTTACTGCTGACACCCCAACGTCAGGGGAAAGCCGACCTGGTTGAGCTGGTAGAACGCAATGCGGAGTACGAGTTAGCCCGCATTCGCAAATCCGCCGATCGCAATGCCCAGGCCATGCAAGACCTGGCAGAAATCCTGGATTTACCAGATCTGCCCCGTCGCATCGAAGGTTATGACATTTCTCACATTCAGGGGTCTGATGCGGTAGCGTCCCAGGTCGTATTTCTAGACGGCGTTCCGGCAAAACAGCACTACCGCCACTACAAAATTAAAACCCCCACCGTTCAGAGCGGCCACTCCGATGACTTTGCCAGCATGGCAGAGGTGATTGGCCGTCGCTTTCGCAAATATGCAGCCTTAAAAGAACGGGGCGATCTGGTCAAGGGTGATCAGACAACCGTGATTGATCGCTATGTTTCTGCGACATCAGATTTCCCTGACTTAATCATGATTGATGGCGGCAAAGGTCAACTCTCGGCGGTGGTGAATGTGTTGCGAGAGATGAACCTATTAGAAGAGGTGCGGGTGGTGAGTCTGGCCAAACAACGAGAAGAATTGTTTTTACCAGGTGAGTCTTTGCCGTTGCCCACCGATCCTGACCAGCCTGGCGTCCAGTTACTCCGTCGTTTGCGGGATGAAGCCCATCGCTTTGCCGTCACCTTTCACCGGCAGCAACGCAGCGATCGGATGCGCCGCTCCCAGTTAGATGAAATTCCCGGCCTGGGCCATTACCGGCAAAAGCAATTGCTGGCGACTTTCCGGTCGATCGATTATCTGCGAGAGGCCAGCCCCAAACAAATCGCTCAAGTTCCTGGCATTGGCCCCCGTCTGGCTCAACAAATCTACGACTACTTTCACCCCAGCCAGTCAGAAATGCCCCATTACTGACCATAAGGGCGAGGAAAGGGTTTGAGCAGGTTTTTTGCCAGGTAGACCTGAATTTCATCGATCGCCACTCCCCCCCGGTAAAGGGGAATAACTGCCACCGGCTCAAGGGTCTGAAAGTAATCGCCATAGGGCTGAAGCGATTGGCGATCGCCCAAACGAGCCTGGGAAAAAATGTAGAGCCCATTTTGACCGACCCACTGATCTGCCGTTGACCAAAACGCAAACCCCCGCAAATCTTGATCGAGGGTGGTGATGGGTAGATTAGTCAGCGGCGCGATCGCCATGCCCACCTGCCCCGCCAAAAACAACTCGTTAGTAAAGACAAACGCTGCCTGCTGCAAAGCAGACTGCACCGGCGCTGAAACGGCTAGGCCCTGGCGCAACTGGTGAATGTCAATCAACTGGGTTGAGGCATCGGTGTTGACCGGAATACCACCGCCAAACAGGCTATAGCGCCCCGGTTGCTGAAACAGGCCAACCCTGAGATGGAGAAGTGCGATCAACAAGAGCGTCACAATCACAATGCCAGAACCCCAGAGCCAGCGGCGAATCAGGCGGGGAGATTGGGGTTGCCGCTTTGCCACCGCTGCCCCCAACAGGATCGTTGCTCCCCAAAAGCCTGGAGCAGGCCAGGTCGGTAAAACAGGACGGTAGCCGCCCAACAGGGTAAAGCCTACCATCAGTGGCAGGGAAACCCAGAGGAGTAGGCTGGTTTGACTGCTGAATGCTTGCAGGTCATTGCCCTGTCCCAGGGCTGTCAGTCGTTGCTTCAGGGTCTTTAAACTCACCCACCAGAGCGGCAAGCCAAAGCTGGGAAACAGGTAGGCCACCCCAGCCCCAAAAACACCCAGTAACTCCAGGAGACGGTAGCCACCTCCTGGTACAGCCCGACTTGACTGATAGCGCAATGAAATCCAGTCATGTTGGCTATTCCAGATCAGG
>JBJTUO010000103.1:0-4629 GCA_046080785.1 Leptolyngbyaceae cyanobacterium
GCAAAGCTACAGTCTTCAAATTCTGGTTCCAGGATCGGATGAAGCAGGTTCAGGAGTGCCTGTTGCACAATGCGATCGCGCACTGTGGGCACGGCTAACCCACGCCATTCTGTCCGTGGGGGGGCTCCCGGTTTGGGATTCGACTTCTTGGGAATGGAGAGCGATCGCAGGGGCATTGGCTGGTAAGTGCCGACTTGCAGTTGGCGGCGCAGGGTGGCCAGATTGCGCTCCAGATCGCGCTCAAATGCTGGGGTGGAGAATGAGGGCAGATTTGACTCATCCATTAGGCAGAATTATCCTGGTAAAAGCTTCTTCCAGGCTTGGGGTACACTCATGCTAACTCCATCGTGTAGGTTCCCGGTCTATGCTTGAAGCGTCCTTTGATTACCCACCCACTCTAGAATTGCTGGATGATCTGGTGCCCGGAGTGCTGGGGCAAAAAGGTAACTTGCTCAAAGCGGTGCGGTTGTGGGTCATTCTGCGATCGCTCTACGGCGATCGAGAACTAGAACTCCCTGGCGAGGGTGGTGGATGGTTTAGCAGTGCCCAATGGCGCGATGCTTTCTTACACCCTGACCATCGCACTCAGCCGTTGCAACAGTGGTTATTTACTGAATCAACCGGGCTTGATCAGCAACAGTGGGAACAAAGATTTGTCAAACGCTATGGAAAAATGACACTGGATACTGCCTCGCCCCCTTTCCAGATAGACGATCGCACCTTACGCAACGACTTTGCCACTCTAGAAAAACTGGGCTGGTTACAAGCTACCGGAACAGGGAGCCAGCGTCGGTATTGCAAAGTTAGTCACCTTCCAGAACTACCCTGGATCGCCCCCCCTGCTGAGCTGTCCACTGTTCACTTTATTCCCAATGACCTGGCGATCGTGGTGGATCACTTCCCACAACCAATTAATGGCATTCAACGCTTCATCCTGGATGTTGAATACATCATCCCGCAATCGGCTTCTCATCAAGTTGAGCGCATCCTTCAGGATTTAAAGCAATTGTGGCACCAGGACCCGGTGCCCCCCGTGCGGCTCACCTATCGGAGCATTCGCTATTACGAAACGGAATTTGAGTTAATCACCTATCCGGTATGTATTTATTACTTTCAACGGGCACCCTATCTCTTTGCCTTTGGGCAAACGCCCCCGCAACTGGCAGACCATCACCCAACTACTCCCAACTGGTATGACTACCGCCTAGATCGGATTCTGGCGTTGCAGCCCCTCAGTTGGGACGATCGCGCCCTGCCAGCCTCCTGGTTGCCAAAGTCCCATTCCGCTAAACCAGCGAAGCAGCGATCCACAACCCTCCCGCGATTGTTCATTGAAAAAACCCCTGACTTTGTCGAACAAGAAGTTGCCGCTGCCATGGGCATCGAAATTCATCGTCCCATCGAGCCCTTGCTCCTCCGGTTTGAGCGCTATTTTTACGGAAATTACATTGCAAACACAGAACGTGCCCGATTATTTAGCGAAATGGGGTTTGAACAGGCCGAAAAGCGGTTTCAAGCTGACCCCGACATTCAAGCCCAGGGATTGTCTCTGGGCCACCTGTTTAGCGATCGCCCCCGCCACAAAGGCAGTGTCTTTTGTCTGGCCCATCACCGCTCAGGAGACAACAACGTGGTCATGCGGTTAAGAGCCTGGGGGCCTAATGTAGAGGTGCTGTTGCCCCTCAGCCTGCGGCAACGGATGGCCGATGACACCCAGGAAACCTGGAAGTTGTATGGAGCATGAGCGGGCGTTGCCAAAAAGCAGGATCAATTGAAACGACGTTTCAGGCATCTAGCATCCTTTCCATGTCTGGAATCAGCAATGCCCCATGAAGAAATAGGTGAGAAAGGAGTGATTATGGTAGATCCAGATTCAGTAACTCAACCGCGCCTGACAGAAAGATTCATAAGAGCATTAGAGTATGCAACCCATCTGCACTGGCATCAACTGCGCAAGGGTGGCAATATTCCCTATATCAGCCATTTGATCAGTGTTGCGGCGCTGGTGTTAGAAGATGGCGGTGATGAAGATGGGGCGATCGCGGCCTTGCTGCATGATGCGATTGAAGACCAGGGTGGGGCAACGATTCGGGATGACATTCGCCAACAATTTGGCGATCGCGTTCTCCAGATTGTGGAGGCCTGTACCGAATCTGACCAGATCCCCAAGCCGCCCTGGAAACAGCGAAAAATGCAAGCCCTGGCTCAGTTGCGACGGGCTGACCCAGCGGTACAGCGGGTCATGATTGCAGATAAGTTACATAACCTGCGCTCTATCTGGGCCGATCAGCAACGATGCGGCGATCAGGTCTGGCAGCGATTTAATGCCAGCCGAACCGAGGTATTGTGGTTTTATACGGCCTGTTTGGATGCGGTGCGCGATCGCAACAACAGCCCAATGGTGACAGAGTTACAGACACTTTTGCAGGCCCTGAGTGAGTCAGTAGTGATGGCAAAACCCACCTTTAAGATCACAGATCACGCCCATGCCAATGGGTTTATGGCACGTCTGGTCGAATTTGAAATTCCCGGCGGAGTCACCACCCCAGAACAATTTTGGGAAGCAGTGGAAGAGATTGAAGACGAATTGATAGGAACATGGCCCATCTTGATTAACGGTCGCGGGCCAATCTGGGGCTACGGCATGCTGTTTCATGTCGCCCATCCCAGCCCGGCGATCGCCACCTACGATCCGCGTTTAGGGTACGTCATTATCCAAACGCACGACCAGCGCTTCAAAGTTGGCCAAATTCTAAATTTGTGACGCTCTTGCTGCCATTCCCCATGTCTGACCCCCGTTTTCATTATCATGGTGCCGTCATTGCCGTAGTGGGGCCTCCCCATTCTGGCAAATCGGTTTTTCTGGCAGAGCTCTATCGCCAGTTGTTGCAACGGCGGAGTTCTGGCGTATTTCTTCAACGGGTCTGTCCAGATGGAGAGGGCATGTGGTCAAACGAGGCCGATCCGACGACTGTTCAACAAATCCGCAAAAAGTTTGCCTTTTCAAATGAGTTTGTTACCCTGACCCTCCAGACGATCGAGCAGTTGGGCCGTAATCCTAACCTTTCCCTGGCGCTGTTAGATCTTGGCGGTAAACGAACCGCTGAAAACGCCGAAATTTTGCGGCGATCAACCCATTGCATCATCCTTTCCTCTGAGCAGGATGAAATTGCACACTGGCAGTCGTTTACCGCAGCAGCAGACTGTCCAGTTTTAGCCACCTTCCAGTCCCGGTTGGTCAAAGACTGCCATCAGGCGTTAGACCCCACAGCTCGGTCTTCAATTCAGATAGATTTGCCGATTCCCCAAGGCATTCTGGTCAACCTATGCCGCGACATGGGAGCCGATTGTTATGCCACTGCGATCGCACAATTAGCAGATTGGATGCTTTTTGGCGAGCATAAACATCTCAGATGACCATGCTTTCGATCGCGGCCCCCAACTGGGGGGTATCAGTCAGTCGATTCAGCCGATGGTTAAGGTGCCCTGATCGCCATCCAACCGGGCCAACACCCCAACGGGCAGGGCGGCATTAGGGCCATCATGGCCAAAGGGGAGCCCAGCGACGATCGGAACCCCCAAATCGGACAACCGATCGCGTAAAACTTCCTCCACAGTAAAACTGGGAATCCCGGCGGGGGGCTGACACTGGCTAAAGCGACCAACGGCGATGCCAGCCACCTGTTTGAAATAGCCCCCCAGCCGCCACAGGGTCAACATGCGGTCAATCCGGTAGGGTGCCTCACCCACATCTTCCAGCGCTAAGATGACATTTGACAAGTCTGGTTGAATGGGAGTGCTTAACAGATGGGTGGCAACGGTCAGGTTGACTGGCAATAGGACGCCAGTGGCACTCCCACCCCCCCAGCCCTCTCCCTTCAGGGGGTCTAGCGATCGCCCTTCCACCCAATCAAACAACCGGTCTACAGACCAGGCTGGCTCTGCGGCCAGGGTGGTCAAAAGCGGCCCATGCACTCCAGCAATTCCCTGCTGGCTTAGGCTCAGCAGCAGGCTGGTAATATCTGAAAAGCCAATCAGCCATTTGGCAGCGGTGCTGGGCCAGCGCCAGTCTTCTAGCAAGCGGGCACCCCCATAGCCGCCCCTGGCGCAGAGAATGCCACGACAATCCGGATCATTCCAGGCTTCCCTTAATTGCTGGCGACGGTTGTCATCAGTCCCCGCCAGATAACCCCAGCGATCGCCATAACCGGTGGATAATTCTACCCGGTAGCCGTAGGATTGCCAGACTTCGATCCCTTGTTCAAAGGCACTCAATTCTCGTAACGTCCCGCTGGGGGCAATCACGCGCAGCAGGTCACCAGGCCTTAAGGGCGGCGGCGGTTGGCAAAGGGGCGGCATAAATAAGTACCTGGACATAAAAAATTACCTGGTATACCCCCGGCTGTCGCCGTCCCCCTTACAAAGGGGGACTACAGGGGGTGTATTCAATAGCGTCCAACTACTTAGCAGCAAGCAAGTAGGGGCAGACCAATCCAATTATCCTGCGAGAAGCGCAAGACGATTACAATTACGATAAAGAGCGAAGGTAAGCCCTAAGTTCCACGGTTTGCCTTGAAGTCAGCAGACTTGGAAGGTAGCCAGATTTGTCTCAACATTGCCTATGGCCAA
>JBJTUO010000104.1:0-37373 GCA_046080785.1 Leptolyngbyaceae cyanobacterium
GCCATCACCTCAGACAGTCGCACACAACTCACATATTTGGGTTCTGCCAATAAAAATAAGATGTGAGGGTGCTAGTGCATTTGGCGGTCGAGGGCTTAGATAGTTCTCTCATAAGGATTGCTGGGGGCTAGATGACTAACCTAGAATCATCACATTTCTCCCAATCTGTCAATGCGTAAGTCCTAGTAATTGTCAGTGAAATAAGAATTGTTAATTAGGAGTAGATAAAAAGGGCGCATAGCCTAGATAATTTGAAGAATGACAACATAGCAGTGAAGAGTTTACGCAGTTTTTGATGGTGTTCTTTTGCTTTTACCGTCGGGATTTATGGTTACTACCGTAAGGCGGGACAAAAACGAATCTATTTCTTTTTTGTTTCGTCCTATCTCCACTGTTTATATTCACTCTCGTGGAGGCTGATTCTGTCTAGCTTTAAGCGGGTAAGTTGCCACGGCATTATATATTTTTTGCCGGTGCGGCTCGTTGTTTTTATTTTTTGCATCTCTTTTTATAGGCTCAGAGCCAGTAAAAACTAGTAACTTTTAATGCTATCTTATATCAGATTTTTTAGTGCTGGGTAATAAATTATGATTTCTCTATCCAGCTTTACTTTTTGGTTCGCCACTTGATGCCGATTGGTTCACTAATTGATGATAAGTTGTTGTTTGAGCAGGGTACTATTTCTTCTCTTGACTTATAGCTGTAGTCATATATAGTGTGGCAAAAACAAGTTAGGGCAAGTTCCTAGATTGATTTTAATCGATCGATCGGCTACTGAATGTTGTGATCGAAATTATATTTAAATTAACTTAAAATTTGTAGCTTATGTTTCACTATTTTTTGTGTTCAAGCTACTATTTTTTTTGAGTGTTGACAGTGTCAGGGGGCATTGCCAGGAATGAAGAATCAGAACCATGATTTACAGCAGGTTTTACAAGGGCAGTTTCAGGGTCTGTATTTGTCTGACTTTCAGCGAAATTTGTTGACAAAACAATTACATTCTGGTCTGCGTTCCGAGTATCAGCGACGAATTGAAATTATGCTGCTGGCAGATGCCGGTAAATCCCAGGCCCAAATTTGTGAAGCATTGAATTGCTCTAGTGAAACGGCACGTTACTGGATACAGATGGCACAAGTAGGCATGGCTCATAGGTGGGACGATCGCCCCATGGGTCGCCCTAAAGCAATTGATCAGCGCCATCTAGATCGATTGCGTGAATTGGTTGAGATGCATCCAAAAGAGCTTGGCTTTCCATTTCAACGCTGGACGGCGCAATGGTTGAGCAAACAGTTATTTAAGGAATTTGGTGTTCAAGTCAGTGATCGTCACGTCAATCGCCTCCTCATGCAAATGGGTCTTTCTACCCGTTCAAGCAAAGGAAAAGTTACTCCTGACGCTGTAATAGATCATAACTCCAGAATTACAATCAATGATTTACAAGAAACCACTTCACCAAAACTTTTGTGGTCGTTAAGATTGATTTAATCTGATCGTTGAGGCCATCAGTATGGTCAGGGGTTATTGCTGTAAATCATTCCATGAATTGTGCAACGACTCCACCTCTAAGTAGGAGGTTTTCAAAGTCCTTTACATTTTTTTATAATGCTGGAAGCCTCAACAAATGAAGTGTTAAGTCGATCCCTGATCGAGTTGTTTATAAGATTTGGGGAAAAGCCAACTGAACAGGAACTCAAAGACTGTCTACACACTGTTGAGTTGTTAAAACCATCGACAGGAAAGCTATTTTGGCGATCTAGTGATGCACTGCCAGGACTGTATCTGATTCTCAAAGGTAAAGTTCGTCTGGTTGACTTAGAAGGGAACTTGATAGCCACTCTCACAGCAGGAGAAACCTTCGGGGAAGCTACCCTGCTTCCCCAACTCAACTGTCAACCTCACGAGGCCAGGGCTTCCCTCAATCTGGAGTTGGCCTTCCTGCCAGAGCGGTGGTTAGAAGTCCTGATGCAGCGCTATCCCGTTATTAGAGAGCAGTTTCAGCAACAAGTCATGAAGCTGGGCCTTCTAGTAACAGCAAAGCCTGCTGCGATTTCCCTGACACAACAAATATCACTGACAGCAGAACCACCTAGTCAGGAATATAAGCAGAGAAACCGTCTCTACTTCCCTAGTCCCACAGTGAGGCTAAAGCACTGGTGGCAAAAAACAACCCGACGCTATCCTTTCTTCGAGCAGCAGAGCGGTGCCGACTGCGGTGCAGCCTGTCTTGTCATGATTGGGCTTTACTGGGGAAAGCGCTTCAACGTCAATTTTTTACGAAATATTTCAAATGTAGATCGCAATGGTGCCACTCTAGCGGGGCTATCAGCCGCAGCAGAGAGTATTGGATTTACAACCCGCCCAGTCAAGGCCAAACTCGATAAACTGGCAGAGCAGTTACTGCCTGCGATCGCTCATTGGGAAGGGCGGCACTACATTGTGGTTTACGAAATAACGCGCAGCCATGTCATTGTAGGGGACCCCGAAATTGGTCAGAGAAGCCTAAGCCATGCGGCCTTTAAGGCGGGTTGGAACGGTTATACGCTATTGCTCCAGCCTAATATTCTCTTACAGGAAGCAGAGGAGCGCAATCAATTTTTTTGGCAATTCTTAGGGCTGATCAAGCCCCATCGCCTTGTCTTATTTGAGGTTTTCATCACTTCCTTACTGATTCAGATTTTTGGGCTAGTGGCACCATTACTGACCCAATTAATTCTTGATCGTGTCATCGTGCAGCGTAGCGAATTAACCCTAATCGCGATCGGGGTGGGGCTACTCCTGTTTGGCTTATTTCGAGTGATCATGATTGGGCTGCGCCAGTACCTGCTTGACCAAACAGCAAACAGAATTGATCTGGCGCTGATTGTGGGGTTTATCAGCCATACCTTTCGCCTTCCACTAAGCTTCTTTGAATCGCGCTATGTGGGTGACATCATCTCGCGGGTTCAAGAAAATCGCAAAATAAGAAGTTTTCTTACTGGTGATTCACTGTCAATCTTATTAGATTTGCTGACAGTCTTCATTTACCTGGGACTGATGTTTTGGTATAGCTGGAGAATGGCTCTTCTGACTCTGGTAATTGTTCCCCCCTTTACCTTTATGGCACTGGTTGCGACTCCATTTTTGCGACGCATCTCACGACAAATTTTCTCTGCTCATAACGAAGAAACGGGGTATTTGATTCAGTCTCTGACCGGGATCCGCAGCATCAAAGCGATGGCATTGGAGCGCACAGTGCGGTGGCATTGGGAAGATTTATTAAATAAGTCAATCCGATACCTGTTCTCAGGTCAGGTAGCTAGTAATTTTATCCAGATATTTAGCTCTACAATTGAAACAACTGTCACAACAGCACTACTTTGCTTTGGTGCCTGGCTGGTGATTCAAAACGAACTAAGCATTGGACAACTCGTAGCTTTTTACATGCTGCTGAGCAATGTGATTAATCCATTTCAACGTTTGGCAGTTCTGTGGAATGAATTGCAGGAAGTCGTGATTGCAGTTGAGCGTATCCAGGATGTGATGGATGCCAAACCTGAAGAAGATTTACAGAAACAGCCCCGTCAGATTTTACCAACTTTGGAGGGGCACATTCAATTTGAAGGTGTAACTTTTCGCTACCACCGTCAAAGCGATGTCAATACCCTTGAAAATGTTAGTTTTGAAATTAAACCAGGACAGACAGTTGCTTTAGTTGGGCGAAGTGGTTCCGGTAAAACAACGATTTCCAAGCTCATTCTAGGGTTGTACTCTCCCACTGAAGGAAGAGTCTTGATCGACGGTTATGACTTGAAAAGTCTTGCGCTCAGATCAATACGCCAGCATGTTGGGGTTGTTGATCAAGACACCTTCTTATTCGGTGGCACAATCCGTGAAAACATTAGTATTAGTCATCCGCAAGCAAGCATTGAAGAGGTCATAGAAGCCGCACAATTAGCAGGCGCTCATGAATTTATTAAGTCAATGCCGACAGGTTACGAGACTCAAATTGGTGAAGGCGGCAGTCTGCTGTCGGGCGGGCAACGTCAGCGAGTTGCGATCGCTCGCGCTTTACTGGGTCAGCCCATGTGCTTGATCTTGGATGAAGCGACCAGCCATCTAGACGCTGAATCAGAACGAATTATTCAGACAAACTTCAGCAAAATTCTGCAGGGGCGCACGACCCTGGTTATTGCTCATCGGCTATCAACGGTTCGTCATGCCGATTTAATCCTCGTCTTAGACCGTGGTGTGTTAGTTGAATCTGGAACTCACGATCAACTGATAGCGAAGCGAGGACACTATTTCTACTTAAACCAGCAACAAACCGTCACAACCGAGTAGATTATTGCATACCCAGCAGGCTCCCTTAATTGATTAAATCTAATGCCTTGGTAACCTCTATGACACAGCATCAAATCGACCAGTCAGATAAAAATGGCTATCCTCTGGCAAGGAGAGAGGACAAAGTCCTACTTGAAATGCCCGTAGCCGATGACTGGTCACACGCGACAAAAGAGCTAATTAATACCCTTCCCCGCACCTGGACGAGAGGTCTGCTATATGCGCTTTTGGGCATCACAATTACAGTGTTACCCTGGGCGATGCTGGCAAAAGTCGATCAAACTGGTAGCGCAAGGGGTCGTTTGGAACCACAAGGCAAAACCATTAGAGTGGACGCCCCTGTTGCGGGTACAGTTGTGTCACTAAATGTTAAAGAGGGGCAGTCAGTGAAGGCGGGGCAGGTGCTGTTAGAATTTGAATCGGAGTTAGCTCAAGCTGAATTACAACAGGCACAATCTCGCCTAGAGGGGCATCTTAATCGAATGGCGCAGTTAGAGTTGATGCGCAATGAGCAGGAGATTGCCCAACGAGCGCAGAGGCTTCAAACTCAAGCTCAGCGGGCGGCACAGTCAGCTCAGGTCGATCAGACGAGAGAAGCCTTGAGCGCTAGCCGTCAGGCCTATTGGTTGGCAAAGAAGCGATTTGGCCTGGAGAAGACCGAGTTTCAGCGTTATGCAGACCTGAGATCGGCTGGTGTCGTGCCAGAAATTAAGGTAGCAGAAATGCAGCGTCTAGTGGATGAGAGGCAAGATGTTATCTATCAAACCCAAGCTAAGATTCGTCAAGCGGAATCAAGCTTGAGACAACAGCAGAGTAACTATGACAATGTAGCTCGAACAGGTGAACTGTCTATTATTGAGAGCGAACAACGAATTCGAGAGAGTCAGTCACAAATAGTAGCGATACAGTCGGAAATCGCTCAAACAAGTCAACAAGTTGAGGCACTTAAGTTTCAACTACAGCAGAGAGTCGTGCGATCTCCTATCAATGGTACGATTTTCAGCATGAAATTAGACAGCGCCGCAACAGTCTTGCAACAAGGACAGCAGATTACCCAAATTGCACCTGCAGGAGCAGATCTAGTTTTTCGTGCCCAGATCCCTAGCAGCGAGAGCGGTTTTTTAAGGGTTGGAATGCCTGTCAAATTAAAATTTGACGCCTATCCGTTTCAAGATTATGGGATTGTGGATGGTAGACTCCGTTGGATCTCACCTGATTCAAAAATTTTGGCGACTCCCCAGGGAAATATTGAAACCTTTGAGCTCGAAATTGCCCTCGATCATTCACAAACAACCACAAGAAGTAAGGAGATTGCATTAACGCCAGGCCAAACAGGAACGGCTGAAGTCGTTATTCGTCAGCGCAAAGTTATTGATTTTATCCTTGACCCATTTCGGAAATTGCAGCGGGATGGATTAGAATTCTGATCCTGTCGATCATTCGAACTTAGATGATTTCGAGGCGACGACTAGTTCAGTTACTTCATGAATCATGCGGGCTAACAGTCATTGTTGTGTTCTTGGGTTAACCGATCCAGTTCAGCCTGCATTTCCTGTACTACTCTGGTATAGCAGGCATCTACGTAGGCACTATCCTGGGCTGCTTCCAGGCCATAGCGATCGAAGGTGATGGGGCGACAAACACGGGTATGGATTTGTACAGGGAAGGGAAGATTGGGTAAAGGGCCAACCGCCATACCCCAGGGCCAGCCTAAAAAAACAGGGCAAACTTCAGGGTCAATGCCAAAGGGCCAGGGCAACCCCCATTGATGCAACAATTGCAGTTGAGGGTAGAGATCTGCCAGCACCACCAGGGTGGTATGGGCCCCATGGGAAATCAGGGGAATAATGGGAACTTCATACTCCAGCGCCAATTTAATAAATCCGTGCCGACCGTGGAAATGAATCTGATTACGTTGAGTGTAAGGCCGAAACACATCCTGAGCCCCACCGGGATAAATCAACAGACTGGCGGGACGCTTTAAGGCAGCGATCGCCATTCGGGGTTGGGCTCGAATGGCACCGACCTGAGCAGCTAAGCGGGCCAGCCCCGGCAGAACTTGCCAAATTTTGGGATTCATTAGGGCATAGATGGGCCGTTCTACTCCAAATCGTTGTACCCAGTCATACAACATCATATAGAGGTCGGGGGCCGTTAACCCCCCATTGTGAGAACCAACCAATAACACCGGTGATTCAGCTGGGATGTGCTCCCATCCATCGGTCTGAACCTGAAAGTAATAGCGATAAAACCAATCAAACAGGGGAAGGAGTTGGTTGATCACCTGGGGATTGCGGTCTTCCAGGGATCCACCATCCAGTGCATTGGCTGGTGCCAGGGCTGCCCGCCAGTAGAGATCAGTAAAAGACTGAGCCGCCGGGAGAAATGAGACCAGTGCCGGCAGGGATTGAGTGATCAAGATAGGCTCTTTACTCTTTGTCATATTATTATTATTATCTCGCTCTGTCTGCGAGATTGGTCAAGTTCTAGGATTGGAAGATACTTTAGTCGGACTGGAACAATTGAACATTGGGAAACAAACTGTTAGTCTTTTGCTACAAATAAGCTCAAGGGCGTGATCGAGCGCAACGCTCAAGATTGAATTTATGTTGGAGTCTGGGAAGCAGATTTACATTAGAAATAGCTGTTTTTGCGAGAATCTCCAAATGGCTTACAGTCAATTTACTTTGCAAAAAGTCCTACGGGATTTTAATCTGACCCTGATGGAACAGGGTGATTTTTTGAATCCCCAAGCTACCGTTTCTCCCAGCGGCTATCTGGCAGAGTTTATTGATCGCAACCTGCCCCTGGCGATCGCTCAGAGTACCGAAAAATCCCGGTCGGAACTGGTCATCAGCCCAACTCTACTTGCAGCGAAGGAAGCCTTAAACAATCGAGTCAGTTTATTTTCAGGGGAAGACTTTTCTGTAGATCCAGAGGCAGGCTTGAGTGGTGTCTGTGACTTTATCTTTAGCCAATCTCCTGAGCAATCGATCATTCAAGCTCCTGTGGCTGTGGTTGTGGAAGCCAAAAAAGATGATTTGCGCGGCGGCTTAGGTCAATGTTTGGCAGAAATGGTCGCTGCTCAAAAATTTAATCAGGCGAATCAAAAACCCATTTTTACCATTTATGGTGCGGTCACCACGGGTACGATTTGGCGATTTCTCAGGCTGGAAGCATCGACTGTCACACTGGATTTACATGAATATCCTTTACCGCCGATCGAGCCCATTCTCAGTCGGTTGGTAACCATGCTGGAGCCAGCCCTACCCCTTTGATCGGGAAAACCCTGAAGCTGAGAATGTTTTTGAAGCCACAAGCCAGGATTAACCTGCATACTTCATGAAGTAACTGAACTTCCGTCATTCCCGCGTAGGCGGGAATCCACCCTGATAGAAGTTGCCCAACCTGGATTCCCGTTGCCACGGGAATGACAGCCAATAATTGAGGGGTTCGTGAATAATCCAGGTTAAATTAAAAGGAGTCAGGAGGTTAGAAGTCAGGAGGCAGGCAAATTACTGAATTCTGGATTCTGAATTCTGGATTCTATTGCGGGGATGACTTTTCGTCTTGAAGACGATACCGCTCTTTTTAAGAAAACCTTGCCATAAATCTTAGAAATTAACTATGAATCCGTGGCTCTGGGTGCAAGCTAGCAAGAATCTGACTCTCAACGATCGCCAGTTCTTCTAACCGGTGCTTCACCTGATCTCGTTCAAAATAGGTATTAGCCAGGATCCAGTAGATGCCATAATGGCGAGCCTCTGATACCATGAGGCCCCGGTAAAATTGGGCCAGATCGACGTCGGGACAGTGGGCAGCCAGTAACCCCAAGCGCTCATGGCTACGGGCCTCGATCAGGGCCGCAACCAGTAGAGAGTCCAGCTTGCGATCGGGCTCCTGCGATCGGATCTGCTTACTTAACTGAGCGCCGTAGGGCGAGGGTGGTAAGGAACGCAGGGCAATCCCTCGATGCTCTAAGAGTTGATTCACCTGGTCAAAGTGTTCCAGTTCTTCCTGGGCGATCAGCGTCAGGGTGCGTACCAGCTTTGTACTGGAGGGGTAGCGAAACATCAAGTTGAGGGCCACCCCTCCAGCCTTACGTTCGCACTGGGCATGATCTAGCAGCATCAGATCCAGATTTGCCAGAGCCTGATCCACCCAGGCTAAAGATGTAGATTGATGTAGAAATTTAATCGTTGTGGGGGAAGACAGGTTCACAGGCAGGAGTCACTACTACAATCAATGCATAGTCTAACAAGTGCATCATTCTATAAGAGGCTGTTAAACCCTCCTTGTCGTCATATTTTTTTGAACTGATCGGACAATGGTAGAAATTTTTGCAGTTTTGCTCATAGGACTCGTTCCACCGATTGTTTCGCTGCTAGTCGTGCGAATTGCTGAAGAACGGGTACGGGCACGCCTTGAGGCGGCTGGCAGGCATCGAGCTAATTTACCTGCCACGGCCCACATCTACCTGGCCAGTGAGGGCGATCGGCGCTTCGTCCATGGAATAGGTTACTGCATGAGCAATAGTACCTGTCGCTTCAACGCCCATTCTGTGTATTTGCGCTGTGCAGTTAATCCTTCTGGGCCTTGTGAAGGATGCCTTCACTATGAGTCAATAGATCTGCATCAATCCAGCATTGCTCAACTATAAAACTGCGCCATGGTCTTTCCTGATTTTTCTGAGTTTCAGGTATTAGCTCGCCAGGGAAACTTTATTCCTGTTTATCAGGAGTGGGTTGCCGACCTGGATACGCCTGTATCAGCCTGGTATCGCGTTTGTCATGGCCAGCCCTACAGCTTCTTGTTGGAGTCTGTAGAAGGGGGGGAACAACTGGGGCGCTATAGCCTATTGGGGTGCGATCCACTTTGGGTTTTAGAAGCCCGGGGTAGCCTTACCACTCAACTGTTCCGGGATGGGTCAACTCAAGTTTTTGAAGGAGATCCGTTTCAAGTGCTGGCCGCTTGTCTGGAGCCCTACCACCCAGTCAAACTGCCACAGTTACCATCGGGAATTGGTGGACTATTTGGGTTTTGGGGGTATGAGTTAATTCACTGGATTGAGCCTCGTGTGCCCGTCCATCCCATCACAGAAAATGATTTACCAGATGGCGTCTGGATGCAGGTCGATAATTTATTGATTTTTGACCAGGTGAAACGCAAAATTTGGGCGATCGCCTATGCCGATCTGCGCCACCCTACTCTCAATCTGGAGCTGGCTTATCAAAAAGCCTGTGATCAGGTAATGCAACTGGTCAGCAAATTGCAATCTCCCCTATCAGAACAGGCAGGACTGTTGGCCTGGACTTCACCTGAAGTCAGGCACCAACAATTAGATCCATCCCCCCAGGCTGACCTGGTATTGACCAGCAACACCAATCGAGAGCGGTTTTGTGCCAATGTAGAACGGGCCAAGGAACACATTAAAGCAGGGGATATCTTCCAGGTTGTGCTGTCTCAACGCCTGTCAGCTGAATATAGCGGTGAGCCATTTTCACTCTATCGCTCCCTGCGACTGATTAACCCGTCTCCTTATATGGCCTTTTTTAACTTTGGTGACTGGCAAATTGTGGGTTCCAGTCCCGAGGTGATGGTGAAGGCAGAACGGAATGCGGTGAGTGATGTAATGGTGGCAACAGTCCGACCGATCGCGGGTACCCGGCGTCGGGGGCAAACGGCTCAAGAAGATGAAGCTCTAGCCCAGGATTTATTACAGGATCCTAAAGAACTGGCGGAACACGTCATGCTTGTTGATTTGGGTCGCAATGACCTGGGTCGAGTTTGCTTGAACGGCACAGTAACCGTAGATGCCCTCATGGTCATCGAGCGCTACTCCCATGTCATGCATATTGTCAGCAATGTCATCGGCGACTTGGCCCCCAGCAAAACGGCCTGGGATTTGTTGAAGGCCTGCTTTCCGGCAGGCACGGTGAGTGGTGCTCCCAAAATTCGGGCCATGGAGATTGTTTATGACCTGGAGGGGTGCCGCCGGGGGCCTTACTCTGGCGTCTATGGCTATTACGACTTTGAAGGGCAGTTGAATACAGCGATCGCTATTCGCACAATGGTGGTACGTTCCATGGAGGGGAATAAGCATCTAGTCAGCGTCCAGGCGGGAGCTGGCCTAGTAGCTGACTCACAGCCAGAATTGGAATATGAAGAAACTTTAAACAAAGCCCGTGGTATGTTAGAAGCAATTCGTGCTCTGGCTTGACTTGCTTGCAAATAGCGAGTAATGATGTTACATTTCTTGATAACAAAATTCAGTAATCTAGCTCACTTAATATTTCTAGTCCTTTCTTTCTCAGATATCACTTGTTTAGAGTCAATTTCTTTGACTAATGAAGTAAGGTTCGCCCTGGTGGCTAAATTATCAGCAGATTTTTTAGGGAATTCGGTTAGTGCTTCAATCACCGTGGTAACGTAGTGAATGGCAAGGCTGATTAATGGGTGACCAAATTAGATTTACTACACTGTTTAGCTGCTGTGATCAGTTCCTATTTGCGGCAAATGAGAACTTAGGAATTAATTCTTGTATGTACATTCAATAGGGCGATCGACTCAGTCAGACCAATTAAAAAGTTTTATATCAATGATTGATTCGTTTCGAATCAGTAAAGAGTAAAAGCAGGTGTGCAGATATGCCTTTATTTAAGCGACTACAGCTAACGTAGGGGCAGTGCTGTTGAGGAATGTCGATTTTTTTTAGAGCCTGGAGGTATCTTTATCCATGTCTGTTCGTCTCTATGTGGGTAACCTGCCTGAAGAACTCAGTCGTCAGGAATTAGAAGCCGTCTTCGCAGATGCAGGAGACACAATATCAACAAAGCTTATTACTGACCGTAAGACTAACAAGTGTCGGGGGTTTGGGTTTGTCACTGTTAAGACAGATGAACAGGCCGATGAGCTGATTGAAAAGTTTAACGGCTTTGTTCTCAAAGACAACGCATTAAAGATCGAAAAAGCTCTGCCCCGTGCTAAGGGTAAGGACGATGAAGCAGCAGCTGAAATAGAGCCATCTGCCCCTTCTGTCAATAGTAGTAGTCGCCGTAAGAGCAACAAGGGACGCCGCGGTCAACTGACTACGACTGCCCCTAATAACGATACCGACAGCTTTCAACCAGATCCTCGCTGGGCTCAAGAGTTAGAAAAACTGAAACAAATGCTGGCAGCCCAGACAACCAATTCTTAACTGTCAAATCTCTGTTATTAAACAAACCTACTGCTGAAGCAGTAGGTTTTCTATTCATCAGGAAATATTCGTCCCCGTCGTCGTCTGGCCTCCATTGCCTTCTCTAAGACACTTAATAGCCCTGGTGATTCTTCTTGTAGCTTTAACAAGAGTCGTTCTCCTTCTGCCAAATCTCCCGGATCCTCCCCCGTTTCCATCACTGCTTGCAACCGGGGCAGAGCAATTTCATCCACCAATTCGATCAGACTATACAAGCATCGATTGAATTGACGCTCGGTTAAAGTTGAATCTTCCAATGGAAATTCAATAATGGCTCTAATTTCCCCATCTGTGGGGTCATACTCCCACTGCAACATTTTAGTCTCCCAGGAAATACAAAGCATGGCTTGTAAAATTGCGGCTTTATGACGATGGTCTTTCACGCCTGACAACACACGGGGGGCAAACAACTCAAAAAATTCACCCCCCTCGTCTAATTGGATCACAATCAATAATTCTTCTTTATTTTCGGCATATACTCCTGTCAGGATGCGGTGATGTTCTCGGTCAACTCGATACTTCCAGCCAATCGTATTGAGATAATCGGCAATTTGGTCGAGGGTTGCTGCCATAAGCGCCTGTTCACTCTGCAAAGGATAGTCTACCGTGGGTAGAGCTTGATAAGTAGGGTTCTTCCTGGCTTCTGACTCCTCAACTTCTACCCCCTTCTCCCAATACCGGCTTAAAATAGGGATCTATGGAAACTGAAGTCATCACTCTTTTATCTAAGCGAGAACTGGAGAAAATGCGAGTGGCTGGGAAACTGGCTGCTCAATTGCTCTATCATCTGGAATCTCTAGTGCGTCCTGGAGTCACCACGCTTGAGTTGAATAATGAAGCAGAGCGCTGGACAAAGGCTCATGGAGCAAAAAGTGCACCTCTGGGCTATAAAGGATTTCCTAAATCCATTTGTACCAGTGTGAACGAAGTTATTTGTCACGGCATTCCCAATGCCAAACAGATTTTAAGAGACGGAGATATTATTAATATTGATGTCACTTTGATTGTAGATGGCTACCATGGTGATACTTCTCGGATGTTTTTGGTGGGGAGCCCCTCTCCTTTAGCCCGTAAGCTGGTGGAAGTCACTAAAGAATGCCGGCGGCGAGGCATTGCAGCAGTTCAACCCGGCGCTCGCATTGGGGATATTGGGGCGGCCATTCAAACCTATGCAGAATCAGAAGGGTTTGCTGTGGTGCGGGACTTTGTTGGGCATGGTATCAGTTCCATTTTTCATACCGCCCCCCAAATCCCCCACTATGGAGAATATGGCACGGGTAAGCGGCTGCGCCCCGGCATGGTCTTCACCATTGAGCCAATGATCAATGAGGGAACCTACGAAGTAGAGTTGATGCCTGATAAGTGGACGGCCCTCACCAAAGACCGCAAGCTTTCAGCGCAATATGAGCATACAGTTGCGGTGACCGATGACGGGGTGGAGATTCTCACGCCGTACCCAGGTGAAGAGGCTTGAGGTCAGTGACAGCACAACGATTATTCCAACAAATAGAGTTTGTCTGCCAATTAGACAAACTTAAATCTATCTCGCGGCAAACCCTACTCACCGACAAATCCCGTCAAGAGAATAGCGCAGAACATTCCTGGCATATTGCCTTGATGGCGATTGTTTTCATGGAGTACGCCCCTGGCCCGATCAATTTGCAACGGGTGATGGCGATGCTGTTGGTGCATGACCTGGTAGAAATTGATGCGGGGGATACCTTTTGCTACGACCTTCAGGGCAATCAAGATAAAGCAGCGCGAGAACAGCAGGCCGCCGATCGCCTGTTTGGCTTGTTACCCACCGACCAGGCTACCGAACTGCGTACCCTGTGGGAAGAATTTGAGGCCCAGTTAACCCTAGAGGCCCGATTTGCCACAGCGTTGGATCGGTTGCAACCCCTGCTCAATAATCAGAAGACAGAAGGGGGCACCTGGAGACTCCATGGCATTACCCGCGATCAAGTATTGGAACGCATGGCTCCCGTGGCAGACGGCGCACCAAAACTCTGGGTCTTTGTGCAGCAAGTAATTGAGGATTGTGTGGCAGCTGGTTACCTGCGAGACAGTTGCACAAAATTGTAAAATATTACGGTTTCAGCAATTCTATGAAGACAGGCAGACCTATGGCAGAGGTGACGATCGGTATTATTGGTGGCAGTGGCCTTTATAAAATGGAAGCCTTGCAGGATAGAGAAGAGGTAATCATCGACACGCCTTTTGGTGCGCCTTCAGATGCCTTAATTGTGGGCACTTTAGAGGGGACTCGCGTCGCCTTTTTGGCCCGACATGGCCGCAATCACCATCTCTTACCAACAGAGCTTCCCTTTCGGGCCAATATCTACGCCATGAAAAGTCTGGGAGTGCAATATATTCTGTCAGCTTCGGCAGTAGGGTCTCTCAAGGGAGAAGTGAAACCCCTGGATATGGTGGTGCCCGATCAGTTTATCGATCGCACTCGCAATCGTGTTTCTACCTTCTTTGGAGATGGCATCGTCGCCCACATTGCCTTTGGTGATCCGGTTTGTCTCAATTTGGCCACCGTCCTAGCTGAAGCAGTAGAGAGTTTAAACTTGCCGGGTGTTACCCTGCATCGTGGCGGCACCTATGTCTGTATGGAAGGTTCTGCCTTTTCCACGAAGGCAGAGTCAAACCTCTATCGCAGTTGGGGAGCCAGCATCATTGGCATGACCAATCTGCCAGAAGCAAAACTGGCACGGGAAGCAGAGATTGCCTATGCCACCCTGGCCCTTGTGACCGACTATGACTGCTGGCATCCTGACCACGACAGTGTCACCGTTGACATGGTAATCGCTAACCTGCAACGGAATGGGATCAACGCTCAGAAGGTGATTCAAGAAACAGTGCGCCGCATTAGCCAAACGCCCCTGGCCTCAGATGCCCACGTTGCTTTGAAATACGCGATTCTAACCCGTTTGGATCAGGTGCCAGTTGCGACCAAAGAGAAACTTAAATTGATATTGCGGCCTTACTTGTAAGTCTTAGCTGGAGGCGCTCGTATAAAAGCGTAAAGCAAATTGCCAGAAGGCACTGGCGCTCAAAAAGAGGGCAATGGCAATTAATCCCGCACCCATAACCCAAACTCCTTGCCCCCGGCCCAACAATACCTCCGCAGGTGTCGTAGTCAAGAAGGCAACGGGTACCACAAAAGTAAAGAAAAATCGATAGGCGGCAGGATAGGCCACTATAGGAAACCGACCAGCCTCTAGCAAGCCCCGCAGGACTTCTGTTACGTTATAAATCTTAACAAACCAGATACTGGTAGCCCCCAACATAAACCAGAGGCTATAGAGAATTAAAAAGCCAAAACAGAGCGGCAACAAACCCATAAAATAGGCACTGGGATCCAGGCCTAACTTGCCCCCGGCGTAGAAAATAATGACAATCCCCAAAATTAAATCCGGTAGCCCCCAGGGAGACAGGGTATGGGTTGAGAGCCAAAACTGGGAATTAATCGGTTTCAACAAAATAAAATCCAGGGTGCCCTGTTGAATGTGACGCACAATCCGATTTAAGTTTGGAGCCAGGAAGGTACTGGCAAAACCCTGGAGTAGGGTAAATAGCCCCAGGACGAGTAAAGCTTGCAGCCAACTCCACCCCTGGAATTGATAGCCTGTTCGATAAAACAAAAACAGACCAAATAGCCCCCCTGCCAGACCACCCAGACTACTCAATGCCGCCAGTAAAAAATTGAACCGATACTCCATTTCAGCCGCGATCGCCGCTGCCCAAAACTGCCGTAGTAACTTGAAGTAGCGTGACATTTGCTGTTAAACCTGGACTGGATGACTATCTATGCTCGATTAAGTCACCTATCTGTCATATTCTAAACTATATGCTTTTTAGGGATGCTTGCTGTACCAGGTTTCCAGAGCTAAGCGATGCACCTCCTTCCAGGGGAGATTGTGTTCCCGGGCGATGCGGGCGCAATCCTCATATTCTGGTTGCACTGTTACAGGTTTTTGCCCGGGTTGATCTAACCAAGCCAGCTTGATCCGAATTAAGCCGTACCCTGTTTCCACCGAGTGGATCTGCCGCTGCAACATCGATCGTTGCTGCCACAATCGGCGAATACCAAGAGTGGTCGTCTCTTGAAATAAAATTGCTTCACAGACCGTCACCTGCTCTGGGGCACAGATAACGGTCAATAAAACTCCCGGTCGAGATTTTTTCATGGCGATCGGTTGGGTAAAGACATCCAGCGCCCCTGCTGCAAACAGGGTATCAAAGACATAGCCAATGGCCTGGGGGGAGAGGTCATCAATTTGGGTTTCCAGGAGGGCGATGGTTTGCTGGCTGGAGGCAATGGAGACAACCGGGGGCAGGGAGCCAGGCTGACTGGGCCTAGGGGAAGGGTGGGAGGAAGGGAGTTCTGTCTGGCTAGATTCCCCCAGCCATAGGCGCAGGATGTTGGGGATTGGCAACTGGTGGCTACCGGCACCGAGGCCGACCCGATCTAACACCATGGCCGGAGGTGGGCCAAAGCGGGTAGACAGTGTGGTGGCGATCGCAGCGCCGGTGGGGGTAACCAGTTCTCGCTCGATGCCGTTACTGTAGAGGGGAATCTGACCCATTTCAAATAATTTCAATGTGGCAGGGGCGGGTACTGGCAGGCGACCGTGGGCAGCGCTAACGGTTCCCCCACCGGTGGGCAAAGCAGAACAAAAGATTTGGTCAATGCCCAGCCAGTCAAGGCCAAGGCAGGTGCCAACAATATCGACAATCGCATCCGTGGATCCCACTTCATGAAAGTGAACCTGCTCGATGGCAATACCATGGACGGCTGCTTCCGCCTCTGCCAAGCGTTGAAAGATAGCCAGACTCCAGGTTGTCACCCGGACAGGCAGGTTTGCGGCCTGGATCAGTTGCTGGATTGTAGGGAGATGGCGGGAGTGGGAGTGGGGGGGAGTGGGGGGATGGGGATGGGCAGGAGGACGTAAATCCACATGAAATTTTGTGGCCTGCTGACCGTTATGCTGCACAGATTCTGTACGAAGGGTGTATTCTGCCGCAATGCCCAGTTGGTTAAGGCAGGTGGCTAAATAATCGAAGGGGACGCCAAGATGCACTAAGGCACCCAGACACATATCTCCAGAGATTCCAGTCGGGCAGTCGAGATAGACGATTTTACTCATCAAAATTCCTCCGAGAAACCCCTGCCTTTAGGCATGGGGAGGGATAGGAACGGTGGTCTTTCGACCACCAAGTTTGTGCTACGGGCAATCAGAGAAACCTTGCTGATGGCGAATTGCCCTAAGCGTTTCCAATTGCAGTCAGACACGCTGATCTGCTTCTGGGTGTCGCCGCTCACCCAGCCAAGATGCACCTTGCCACCCATCTCTGCCCGCACCAGATCCCCCTTGCGGTAGCCGTGTCGGGTGATAGTGCCGCCATACTTGCGGCGGACATTACCCTTGGCCAGAACCATCAGGTGCAATTGACGGTGACTGACGGGTGGCCTACGAATCACAACAAACGGAGCAGCCGTGACGGTGACAGATCCAAACCAATCGGCTCCATCTTCACCCGCTAGGTGATACTGGCGATACTCGACAAAATGAGAGCAGGCCAGAGCCACGCCATCGACGGCATGGGTGTTGAACTCAGCTTTAGACTTGTCAGCTTTGTTCTTGACCAGTCCCAGACGCTGGCGGGTTGAAGCGGTTTGATAGCCTTCGACCTTAACGACAGGCGCAAACTGCTCTAACTGCTTTAGCATCCACTTTTGACCCACCATGACGGGGGAGAAACCAGCACCAGAACGGGCTTTTTTTCTACCGCTGGTCAGATCCACGTCAGCCCTGACGTATTCGTATCGGATGGCCGATACCGGATAAATTCGGCATAACTCCGACACTACCCGCAGTTCAATCTGACGGTTGGCTCCAATACTGGGTGGTAATTTGTCTTGCCTCCGGTTGTCGAATCTTTTCTGGCGATGTGATCTGAGGCTGAAAGCTACCTTGCGGTTGATCCGTCTACCCCTGCGGGCTCGACGCATTAGTCGGCGGTTATCCATCCGTTCTCGTACCGTCTTGAACGGTAAGATTAAGTGAGCGGTGAATAGGGTGAACTTGGGGGATTGCACCCCAATACCGGAAAAGTGCTTGCCAGGGTCAATGCCGATAACAATGTCCTGAACCTCACGGCTTGACGGTTCAACAGTCAATTGGACGTAAAACTGACCGCAATCTGACCAGCGTTTAACCGCTTTGCCAGACTCGATCCAACGTCTCGCCCTGCTGGGGGTGGTTGGCATGAGCGGATTATGATCTTTATCTACTACTGGAACTCGATGCATGGGTATAACCCCTGATGGTTTGCTGTCCCTTCGCCCAACTCAACTAAGATGTCTTGGCTTTACCAAACACTTGACCAATCAGGCTTAGAGCGGGCAGAACTAGGGAAATATTCTGCCGTCTGTACCAAGTTGAGTCTCAATGGGCTAGTCAAGACTTACGTTGTCCGAATTGGTTCAGACAAGCCCCTGCCTTCAGGCATGGGGTTCCTGACCGCTATGATGGAAGAGAGATAAAAAACAGTCTTTACGGTTACGGTTCTATTGTTTCATTCTTTATCCGGCTCATGGCAACGACCTACACCCTTCACCCCAACACGCCTCAGTCTCGCACGATCAACCAAATTCGGGATGATCTGCAACATGGCGCAGTCATGCTCTACCCGACAGATACGGTCTATGCGATCGGGTGTGACCTGAATTCTAAAAGTGCCATTGAGCGAGTGCGGCAGATTAAACAGCAGTCTAACGACAAGCCCTTGACCTTTCTGTGCCCATCTCTTTCCGATATCAGTCGTTATGCGATCGTCAGCGACAACGCCTATCGCCTGATGCGTCGCCTGATTCCCGGGCCTTATACCTTCCTATTACCCGCAACAAAACTAGTGCCCAAGCTGGTGATGAATCCCAAACGCAAGACAACTGGGATTCGAGTCCCCGACCACATCATTTGCCAGCGGCTGTTAGTAGAATTGGGCAATCCAATTATTTCTACTTCCGCGAATCTGTTGCAAAATGGGACCCCTCGACTCAAAACCCATCCATTGCCAACCCGCTTTGATCTGTTTGATGCCCTGGCTAAGCAAGTAGATATCATCCTAGATAGCGGTGAAGAAACCACTGATAAGGTTTCCACAATTTTAGGTTTAACCGATGAGGAACCCATTGTGCTGCGTCGTGGTCTAGGATGGGAAGAGGTAGCAGATTTAACCGTCGATGTTAGGTGAAGGATCAGGTAGCCTAGGCTCCGGATAACAGCCCTCTCAGCATGAGTATTGAATGAATGCTGGGGTCTTGACTGTTAGAAACCTGCTTGATGCCCAAATTATCTTGTATTTTTTCTGGAGAAAACCCGTAGTCGACCGATTACTAAGTGTAGTTATAAAAGACAAAGCCAAAATCCTGGAACAGATGAATTTAGGCCGTGCTAAAGCTCATCGTTCCCCTATCGCGGTTGTCTAAGTGTCCCTGTTTGTGCACTGCTGAGCTATGAATCCGGAATATCTACCTCCCGACATCCAATCATGGGAACGGGATTCCTCCGACCAATCCCATGATTTCACTACCATTGCAGATTTTCCCTCTATTTCAGTTGGACTAGTTCATGCGTCTTCCTCCACCCCTGATTCACTGTCTGATTCTTACCTGGGCCTGGAAGAATTAAGACAATTGATTTCCCATGAGCTTCAGACTGCAATCAAAGTAGTTTCGCCTCACATTGATCGCTTAGCTTTTCGGATTGCCATTGAAGTTGAGCGCATTTGTTGTAAGAGCGGGCGCATTCAAACCTCAGGGCAAAGAAGAGCCTGGCAACTAAACCTGGCCCGCCATCGCTTACAAAAGTGTCTGACCTATTATCACCTGGGTTCTAATCGGGGCCGGGTTGAGCTCCATAGCACTCTAGGGGCTATCGTATATCGTCATATCGCACCAGCCCGCCTGCAACTAGGATTTCAGGGGCGTTACAACCTAATTGAAGACTTTTTACAAGGATTTTATAGTGAATCTCTTAAAGTCTTCCGGCGAGAAAATGAATTATTAGAAACTTATAAGCCCAGTACCCAATTGGAACTGGCAGAATATATGGCTTTTACGGAGCTTTATGCTAAGCGAAGAATAAACCTGCCCGGTGGCAACAATCAGCAGTTAATTGTTTTACGAGCACAACGCTTTAGCCGCCGTCAACCGGCAGAGGTCGCTGTAGATATTGAGCAGGCCATAGAAACCCCCAAGGGAGAAGCGGCAGAAGTTCAGAACCGATCGCCGATTACGCAACAACTGCGTGACAAACTGATGTCAGAAGCGATTGATGGTTCTTCAGATGCAGTAATCCTCGATCAGATCGTTTCGGAATTAATTCTCTATTTAGAAGCGCAGAACCAACAGGATTGCGTCAAATACCTGACCCTGAAGTTACAGGATCTTTCGGTTCCAGAAATTGATCAAATTTTGGATCTCGACCCGCGTAAGCGCGATTACTTACAACAGCGGTTTAAATACCACGTTGAGAAATTTGCCCTTTCTCCAAAAAACTGGAAGCTGGTGCACCAGTGGTTGGGTGCTGATCTGAACCAAAGTTTTGGTCTTTCCACTGAGCAGTGGCAGGCGTTCATTGATCAACTGTCCCCTGATCAGCGGCAGCTGTTGCAATTGAAGCAGGCCCGTGTCAACGATGAGGAGATTTGTAAACAACTAAAGTGTACTTCTAAAGAATTGCAAAAGCGATGGAGCAAACTATTAAATGTAGCTCGCCGCATCCGCAATCAGACAGCCTGAGGGCTACCACCACAAGTGGTGACTGGTTTGTCCCGCTTTAAGCAGATACCCTCCTGAGGCAGTGGTTTTAGCTAAACCGTTAAGAGGCAATTCCCATGTTGCATGGATGGATTCCAGCCGATCGCTACTTTCCTTACCTGACCTGGACTGAAATTGAGGCCATGCCAGATAAGGAGAATATCGTGATCATTCAACCAATTGGCGCGATCGAGCAACATGGCCCCCATTTGCCACTGGTGGTGGATAGCGCGATCGCGACAGCAGTGGCGGGTAAGGCGCTGCAACAGTTAGAACCAGAGATTGCAGCCTATGCCCTGCCGACCCTGTGCTATGGCAAATCTAATGAACATGTTCACTTCCCTGGCACTATTACCCTAAGTGCTGAGACGTTACTAGCTCTATTAATGGAGGTAGGCACCAGTCTCTATCGGGCCGGATTTCGCAAATGGGTGTTGGTGAATGCCCACGGCGGTCAGCCCCAGGTTTTAGAAATCGCAGCACGGGATTTGCATCAGCACCACGAAGATTTGATGGTGTTTCCCCTATTTGTCTGGCGCGCCCCCCACCTGCCCCTAGAGTTACTAACTGACCAAGAGCGCCAGTTTGGCATCCATGGGGGAGATGCGGAAACCAGCGTAATACTGTCCCTCTTACCTGAACAGACCAATATGAATCAGGCAAAATGTAGCTACCCTCAAGACCTGCCCACCAACAGCCTGCTCAGTATGGAGGGAGCTTTCCCTTTTTCGTGGGCGACCCGGGATCTGAGCCAGAACGGAGTTTTGGGTGATCCAACTTCTGCTTCAGCAGCAAAGGGAGATCAATTTCTAGACGCTCTAGTCTCAGACTGGGTACAGGTCTTCCGAGACGTTTATCGGTTTAAGCCTCCCCAGGTGTGGAAGCACTAATCTTCAGGCCACTCTTCAACAGCCTCTTCCCGTGTATTGGTTCGACGGGTAGGGGTTTGGCGAGTAAAGGTCATATGAATAGCACGGGTTTGTACCCCATCTTCTGCAACCGCCAGAATCGGGAAGTCAATTAAGCCATCCTGGAAAGACATCTGAAAGCGGAAGGTACCGTCAGGACTGAGCTCAATCGGTTGGCCACCGATGTAGACGGTTGCTCCTGGCTCGGTTGCCCCATAGACAATTAACTCTGCATCAGCAATTAACCAAAATTGTCGGGGCCGGATCGGAGGTGCAGAGGCGGAGAACCCTACGCCAGACATGTTCAGCCCCGAAGGCCAAAGGCCAATACCCGACATGCCAATGCCCGACATGCCAATACCTGACATGCCAATACCTGACATGCCAGTAACAGAAGGGACATTCCCTGACAGGCCAACCCCAGAGGCCCACATACCGATGCCAGAAACGAGGACATAGGAACTGATCGCCTGACCAGAGGCCATTTGAGCTGAGCCAGCCACAGAACCAGGAACATGCTGCATGGAGCCGTAGAGAGAACCAGCCACCCGATCTGCCTCTGCCGATTCAGACAGGGCAAAGATTTGATCGGTGAGGGGGCTACCCGTTCCGGCGCGAAAACCCGGAGGAGTCAAAGTCGCAAAGCTCTTGCCCTGCAAATCTTGATCCCAATCAATGGTCAAAAACTGATCGTCCGTCCAATCAGAGGGGTAAACAGGCGGCACTCTAACTGGCAAGGATCGAGCCAAGATGAGCCAGTCGCCATCGTCAGTAACGTAGCCAATTTCTACTAAGTAGTCGCGATCGCTGACTGGAATCGGAACATACCAGTCTCGCGCCAACTCATCACACTCGTACTGCTGAAGACTGTGGGGGTTTTGACGACCCAAGTCGATGTCGGTAACATCCTGAAGCCGCAGGGCTAGACGGCTACCCCCCTGCCGCCGAACCGCCTCCCGATGGTGATTGGGCACATCCCAATAGGTATAGGCCCAGTGGGGATCTCTGGGTAAGAGTACAATGCGACTTTCACCATAGCCGCTCGGCAACTCAGCAAGTCCCTCATCTACCGAGGCCAGACCGCCACCGGTCTGGTCATCCTGGCCGACGATATATTTGGCTGCTTCCACAGAAGTTTGAGCCTGTTCGTTCGTCAGGGCAGCCGCTCCTAATGCTGCTAGCCCAACTGCGCCCGTCAGGGGAGCCACCGCAGGAATTGTAGAATCACCCGCTGGTGGTGCAGCAATAGCCGGTGGCGAAACGTATTCGTATCTAGGCGATGGGGTGGCTTCCAGTTGATTCGGGGGGGGAGATGGAAGATTTGGGGCCGGTTCGACGAGGGGAGGCGCAGCAGACAGAGGAATTGATTCTGCCGCAGCCGTCTCTACCGGGGGTGGGGCGGCAGGCACAGCAGACAGAGGAATTGATTCTGTCGCAGCGGTCTCTACCGGGGGTGGGGTTGCTTCAATCGGTCTTTGCCTGCGTCGAAAGAACCACAGCAATGGAGCCAGCAAGAGGAATAGCAACCAGGGTAACCAGCCTGGGGCACCCCCCCGATCGGTGGTCTCGGTTGGTTCTGGTGGAACCTGAGCAGTTGTTATTGGTTCAGAGGTCATTGTTGGTTCAGAGACCGTTTGACTGACAGCAGTAGCTTCTGCCGGTTTGGCTTCCAGTACCGGCTGTTGCCCTGCCGCTGTCGTGACAAAGCCCAGAAAAGCTGCTAATGCAGAGTTTGGTTGCCCCTTGTAAACGTAAACCCTCGGTTGGGAAAAAGGATAGCGGGGATCATCCGGCAAGGTTTCATGCATCTGGACAATCCGAACTCCTGGTTGATTAGTCACCTGACTCGCGATCGCGTAGCTAATGCCATCTGGCCCCAGAGCTTGAATCACCGCAGCAGTAGAGTCTTGATTAACCCGAATCGTGTTGGCCCCAGACTCAAAGGGGGCTCGCTGAAACACTGGATAGTTGCGCAATGCCTGGCGAGTATCACTGTCTTTTGGCCGATCAATAAACCGAACTGGCCCTGGCCTGCCACCAACTTCTGACCAGTTGCGAATCTCTCCCCGAAATAACCTGGCAAACTGTTCACCGGTGAGAGGTTGATTCAAACTATTTTGATCACTCACAATCACCGCAATCTTTTCTCGACTGACGGGCACCTGAGTTAAGCCTTGATCAAGCTCTGCTGGTGTCAGCCCCCGACCAATTGCAGCCAGGTCAATCGTTCCAGCCAATAGGGACTCCAATGCCCTGGCAGACCCATTTGCACTTAACTCTACCTGAGTGCCAGGAGACTGCTGTTCATAACGTTGCTTTAAGGACTCGTTAATCGTCTGCATGCTATCTGAGCCGTCGATGCGAATCAGATTCTCTGCTGCCTGTTGCGCCGGTGCAGAAACAGGGGGAGAGGGGGATTGAGCTTGCACTGGGTCAGCAAATAGTAGACTAGAGGGGGCCAGGTGCCCCAACAGCGACATCAAGAGCGCCAGAGAAAAGACCGGAGAGGAAGTAGGTTTTACCATGCAAAAAATCTATCAGGCTTGCAGAGGAAGTTAATCTTCCTTAAGATAGACACGCTTAACTATCTCAGCATTTTTGCCTGGAGTCAACGAGCCTGAGGAAAGATGCTGAACCTTAATAATTGAATCTATGCGGTTCTACTGCATTGTTCTAGATTCTTCCTGGCAGTAGGTAAAAGATTCACAGGAACTAGACGCATCAGTATTTGAAACGAATGTTTCAATCTTAAAAAGGACTTGCAGAAATGCAAACAGGGTAGGGCATACCCAAATTAACGCTTGGGGAGAGTCCCACATCTGGGGTAGACGCTGCAAGGTCTCTACTTTAAGTGGTCTTGATGAACCAAGAATCCCCCAGTTTTAGCAGTGGGGAATGTCAAAGCTATTTCGATCGCCATTCGCTTGAGCGCCATCCCTAATGACACAGACCCCCCTCCCCATCAGCATTGTTTTGGGCACTCGCCCAGAAGCCATTAAACTGGCACCGGTAATTCAAGCCTTTCAGGCGTCGCCCTTGTTTCAACCCCAAGTGATCCTGACTGGGCAGCATCGGGAAATGGTCGATCAGGTCATGCAGTTATTTGGTCTGGCAGCAGATCAGGATCTGGCTATTATGCGACCTCAGCAAACCCTCACAGAAATTACCTGCTGGAGCCTGCAAGGGCTAGAAACCCTGTTTCAAAAATTGACGCCTCAATTGGTATTGGTGCAGGGAGATACGACAACAGCTTTTGCTGCGGCTCTGGCCGCGTTTTATCAAAAAATTCCGGTGGGTCATGTGGAGGCGGGATTGCGTACCAATGACCTATATAACCCCTATCCTGAAGAGGCTAATCGGCGCTTAATTTCCCAGCTCACTCAACTTCATTTTGCACCTACCCCTCAGGCTGTTGAGCATTTGCAGCGATCGGGGGTGTTGGGCACCATTCACCAGACAGGCAATACAGTCATTGATGCCCTGCTTTCTGTGGCCAAACAGCAGCCCTCCTGTGAAATTCCTGGATTGGAGTGGGGCCGTTACCGGGTCTTACTGGCGACCGTCCATCGTCGAGAAAATTGGGGCGATCCGCTACAAGATATCGCCCAGGGATTTTTGGCTGTCCTGCACCAGTTTCCTGATACGGCGCTGCTCCTGCCGATGCATCGCAATCCAACCGTGCGGGCTCCCCTGTACGCCGCTTTAGGCGACCATCCCCGCGTTTTTTTAACAGAACCGCTTGATTACGCGGCTCTGGTGGGCGCCATTCAACGCTGTTATTTGTTACTGACTGATTCTGGCGGCCTCCAGGAAGAAGCTCCCAGTCTGGGTAAACCTGTCCTGGTATTGCGAGAAACAACGGAGCGACCTGAGGCGATCGCGGCCGGCACTGCGAAATTAATTGGAACGAATCCCAATACCATCCTTACAGCAACAGCAGAATTGTTAGAAAATGCAGCCGCTTATCAAGCCATGGCAATGGCTGTAAACCCCTTTGGTGACGGTCATGCTGCCGATCGCATCCTCCGCATCGTGGAGCAATCCTTACAGGGGTAGAAGCGCTAGCCAAATTCTGATGATAAAAGCCCTTGGGTTTGCGCCATCATGATAATCATAGTTCGTTTTTTTGCCTGCCTGCGACCGTCATGGTGATGTCTACCCGTTCAGAATTGATTGCACTGTGTCGGGCCCAGGTTGCGCTATTAACACAAGGGTTGGGCGCGTCCTTTTGCATTGTCTATCTAGCCAAAGAGATCATAGATGGGAGCGAACCGGAACTGGTGCCCATCGTTTCCTATCCTGATGCAACGGTCACCTGGAAGGTGCAATCTGAACCATGGCAACTGCCGGATTCTCTGCCAATCCAATCTGGCCCGCGGCTGTTAAGCGAGACACGCAGGATGACCGATCAGGATCTACCTTCAGTCACTGATGGGCCGCCTTTATCAGACCCGATTGAGTCAGCGCCCCAGGCCTCAGCCCTGATTTCTCAACGTCAAATGGTCGTTCCATTGATCCATGAGACCAATTTGATGGGGTTGTTGGTGGTTGGTCGGGATGACCGCCCCTGGAGCGATTGGGAGCAGGCCCAGATCCAACAAATTGCAGATACCTTGGCCTTAGCCAGTGTCTTAGATCAACACAATCAGTGGTTAGAGCAAGAGCAGCAGCGAAGACAGCAAGTCCAGGCCCAACAACGAGATTTGTTGGATAACCTGCTCCATCAATTTCGTAATTCTCTGACGGCGGTGCAAACCTTCAGCAAACTCATGCTAAAACGCCTGTTGCCGGGGGATAGTAACCGTGAGATTGCAACCAGTATTGTCACGGAGACCAATCGCTTAAAAGACTTATCGCAGCATTTAGAAACAGCTCTCCATGCCCTAGAGGCAGGGGCACCCTCCATCCCCTTGTTGCTGGGTAACACTGAATCAGGTCAAGCCAGCTTATTGCCGGGGAGTAAGTCTTCTCAGGCTCTGGTCAGCCAGCCAAGCCTGACAACATTGCCCGGAAAATTTGTGGAAGCACCGTTAACTCTGGAGCCTTGTGACTTAAACACAATCCTGATCCCCTTACTCACATCCTTTAGCGCCATCGCCCAGGAGAAAGGGCTAAATCTTCATCATCGCTTGCCTGCCCCTCTCCCCAGGGTACTTGGCAATACTTCAGCCCTCCGAGAAGTGTTGAATAACGTGCTGGAAAATGCAGTGAAATATACGCCAGCGGGTGGGGTTATCTGGGTAGAACTGTGGCCTTCCGCCTCCCATCAAGGGGCTGGCGCAAGTCACCACCTGGGGATTGCCATCAGCGACACGGGGCCAGGCATTCCACCTGAGGATATGCCCCACTTATTTGAGCGCCGGTTTAGGGGGGCTCAGGCTCACTCTGGTATCCCAGGTACGGGGTTGGGCCTGGCGATCGCCCGTTCCCTGATGCATCAAATGAACGGCGATATCCAGGTTACCAGTCCAGCTCAGTCTGCTGCCTTAGAAAATTACCTGAATAGCGCCGTCCTTTACCCCTCAACAACTGGCCTAGGGGTGACCCTGACTATCTGGGTTGAATTACCGGAACAACCAGATCTGCATCCAGGGTGACAATCAAGTCTGTATTTTGATTCAGCACCAGGGTTTGGGTGGAGTTACGAGGTGAGAAGGCCCCCAGAATCGCTCCCGCCGCTGCCCCGACCAATGGTTCCCATGCCTGAATCTGGCGATCGCCAGTAACGGCGGCAATCCCAGCACCGGCACCGGCACCAACCCCTGTACCAATCAAGATATTGGTGGTCGCATTTCCACCACTCCGAATCTTGGTGTTGAAAGGATCGGAGACAGCACTCATGGGAATAGCCGGAGGCGTTGGCTGAATCGGAAAGGTCAACTCACGGGCAATGAAGCGGGCCCCCCCCTGCACGGGTTGGATCTGACCTGCCACGTTAGAGCCTACCGGAATCAGAATTCGACCTTGGGCATCCACAATATTCTGAGCCACTCTCAACGTTACTGGAATTGGCTCACTCCCAATCGTAATTTGCGTCCCTTCGTAGCGCAACGGAATTTGAGTGCCTGCCGGAATTTTAACGCTGCTAATTGCGCCACCCACGATGTAGGGAGAATCGATCGCAGGTACCTGACCATCGCTAACCAGGGCTTGATATAAGAAGGCCGCCACTTCGGCCCGAGTTGCAAGGCGGTTGGGGTTGAGCGTCCGAACGTCAGGATAGTTAACGATCATGCGTTTGGTCGTCGCGGTTGCGATCCCTTGTCGTGCCCAGCCAGGAATTGCTGCCTGATCGGTATAAAACTTGAGTACTTCTTCGGGGGCTGCGACATTCAAATACTGCAAACCACTGGCCAGAGCCACCGGAATTTGCATCCGGAAAATATTTTGATTTGGCTGAAATTCGCCACCAGGGAATCCTGCCATAAAGCCCATCTGGTAGGCTTTTTGAATGGCGTCATAGGCCCAATAGGTGCGGGGGACATCCGTAAAATCAAAGGGATTGCGGACAGAGGGTTTGTTAAAAGCCCTGTTGATCATGGCGGCAAACTGAGCCCGGGTGACCGGCTCTTCCGGACGGAAAGTGCCATCGGGGAAGCCAGCAATAATGCCACGGGCCGCTAATGGCTGAATAAACTTTTCAGCCCAGTAACTAGAAGGAACATCCGGGAACGTAGATTGGGCTTGAGCCGGAGCCTGAACCACAAAGGGGGCAATAGTTCCTCCGGTTAAACCCAAAATAACTAACGCAGCAGTCCCCGTTTTCCAAGCAGAGGAGTAAGACATGAGAGAGTCTCCAACACAAAAAATATTGACTTTTTCCTGTTTGTTTAGACCTTAATGTAAATAAAAGGTTCCTAAGGCTCAGGTCATTTATTTCATGACAAAGCGGCCAGGTTTTCTATGCCACTCCACAGATCGTTGGGGAAATGGATGGATACCCCCTTTTACGAAAGCATGCAAAGTGATAAAAATCCCCTCTGCGATAATACTCGTTTGTGTTAGGAATGAACAAAAATCTTGTTCAACAAAATTTAAGTTCCTTCTTTATTCTTAAGCAGGAGATCTAAACTTTTAGGGCAGCGTTTCAGAGCAGTCAAAGTGAGACTTACAAACAGAATCGGTGCCTTATCTTAGTGCCTTATCCTAAAATAAGCGGCAATGCTGGGATGAATCAGGTAAATTTTCATAATGTCTTCTCAAAACCTTTCCTCCGATCGCGCCTTATGGCTGGCCTGGTCCCATCTTCCTGGTATTGGCGCACTGCTGCTGTCGCGTCTTAAAAAGCACTTTGGCTCCCTGGCAGTCGCCTGGGAAGCGACTGCAGCAGAACTGATGGCGGTGGAGGGCGTTGGCCCCACTGTCGCAGAAGCCGTAGTCTTTGAGCGACGCCAGATTGATCCAGAACACTTTTTGCAGCAACACGAGCAACAAAATTCCCACTTCTGGACCCCGGCGGATGCGGCCTATCCTCACTTACTCAGCGAAATTCCCGACTTGCCCAGTGTTCTCTACTATCGGGGACAGGTAAATCTAGCAGAATCGGCAGGTCAGAGAACTCTGGTTGGCATCGTGGGTACCCGGTCACCTTCTGAATACGGTAAACGGTGGACTCGGCGACTGGTTAAGGCGTTAGTAGCCCAGGAGATTACGGTTGTATCGGGTCTGGCTGCAGGCATTGATACTGAGGCCCACCGCAGTTGCCTGGAGGCTGGTGGCCGAACTATTGCGGTATTGGGGACAGGGGTGGATCAAATTTACCCCTGGTCTAACCGCTCTCTATATCAGGAACTGGTCAAACAGGGGCTGGCGGTCAGTGAATATCCTGTCGGCACCCCGCCCGATCGGGTGCATTTTCCCCGACGCAACCGCATCATTGCTGGATTGTGTCAAGCGACTCTCGTGATAGAAGCTCCTGCCAAATCGGGGGCCTTAATTACAGCCCATCTTGCCAATGATTATGGTCGGGATGTCTATGCCCTACCAGGAAGTTTAGATCATCCCAACTCTATGGGTTGTCTCAACCTGATTAATCAGGGAGCACAGATCATCTTAGGCGAAGACGCATTACTCGAGTTATTGGGGCAGTTACCCTCCCTGACCCGGAGTCATCAGGAGCAGTCGCCCCCACCTCCGCTTAATTTATCTCTGGAGGAAGGGGCTATTCTCTATACCCTGGAAACGCTGTCACAGCAGTTGAGCCTGGAAGTGCTGCCATTTGATAGCATTGTGCAGCGATCGCAACTGCCCGCCAGTACCGTTTCCAGTACGTTGTTGCAGCTTGAACTGATGGGGTTGGTGGTTCAACATCCCGGCATGCGCTATCAGCGTAGTTAATCAAGGTCAGGCATCGGAGGTCGATCTTAAGAAAGGCAGGGCCGTTGATCGCCAGAGCTGGTCAAGGCGATTGGCGGGCATGGTGAGATACAGGACGTCACCGGCACTGAGGGCCAGATCTAATAAATCCCATCCGTGGATCGTTTGAGAGCGTGTCTCAATGTAGAGCGGCACAAAATCAGAGGCCATTGCCGCATCTCGAACCCGTTGACCACAGAAGGGATGACCGTCAGTGATCAGAGTCGCCAGAGCGACCCAGAGGCTATTGGCAGTCATACCGTTGCCCAAAACCCTTCCGCCTAAGGCCGCTGCCGCAAAAGCAGGAGCGACCAATTCTGAAGGGCTGAGGACAGCTTCAAACTCAAACACCTGCTGAGCCATGTGGGCAAAGTCAGGGTCTTGGTAGCGCACGATCACCGGCACCTTAGGATTTAAGCCTCTAGCATTCAGGGCAATTTCTAAGTTGGTTGTATCGTTGCTGGTTACGGAGAGGATGGCCTGACAGGTTGCAAAGTTGGCAGATCGTAAAGTCGCGGGTAGGCGAGCATCTCCCTGAATCACAGGCACTTTCAGCGGTAGTAGGGTATTCAAAAATCGAGCATTGGGATCCTGTTCAATCACCACTACTTCATGGCCATAGGTCAGCAGATGGTTGACAATCTGAACGCCAACCCCACCGAGGCCGCAGACTATAAAGTGCTGCCGTTGAGGGATCTGGGCAATCGTCCAGACATGGTCAAACCGAGTACCCAAGACAAAATCATTTAACAGGGCATAGGAGAGGCCAATAATGGCAGCCCCGGCCAGCATCATAAAAATGGTAAATAGCTTCAGGCTAGAGGGTGCCTGCTCTACCCCAATATTATTGCTCCCGGCGCCGGTAATGATACCCACTGAAAAGTAGAGAGCATCGACAGGCGATGTTTTCAATATAGAGGCAATATAGACCAGGGTAGTCAGTACGATCGTCGTCAGTAGTAGCAATACGCCCGCTAACAGAGGGCGGCTATGTTGTTGCAGATACCGCAAGCCCATCGCCAGTTTTGCCAGTTTTGGCACAAATGATTGTTGGGCAGTTTGGATATTGGGCTTTGCGCCAATAATCAAGCGATCGCCCGGCTTCATCACATGGCCTTGTAGTATGGCGGAGATTAGATCCTGCTGCCCCTGGACTGGCAGATAATAAATCAGCATCCGATCACGGTCGTCCCACAGATCACTCAGGGGCCTGCCACACCAGGGATGTTCGGAACTGATCAACTCTTCATGGATTGGCCAGGTCTGGTTTCCCAGTCGCAATTGTCCAATGGCTTCACTGCCTAGCGCCGCAAAGGCAAAGATCGGGGCAGACAGCGCCGCCACACTCATAGAGATGTGATCGGGTAGGGTTTGATCCAGTCGATCGCCGAGACTGGTGTTAAATAACCGATTAATAATGCGAATCCGAGGATTTAACACCCGCGCCTGCATCAAAACGGCCAGGTTAATGCCGTCTTCTCCATCTACCAAAACCAGGGTCTGAGCCTCGCGGATGCCAGCAGCCAGTAAAGTGTTTGCCGATTTAGGATCGCCAATCAAAATGTCCGGGTGACCTCCCCCCGGAATCAGTTGGTTGTGGATTCCGACGACATCAGCACCCTGCTGCTTCAATAATAAGAAGACTTTGTATCCCGTATGACCCAATCCACAGACAATGATGCGAGGTTTCATAATCAACAGGCCACCGTTCAGTCAGGCAGTTGAAGAGAAGGCGATTTATAATGATCTCTTAGGTTATGGATGGAAACTGTAGCCAACAACACCTCAGGCAGGTCGCTTTAAAATTTTGATCCCTAATTTGGGTCAAAAGGGTAAAGTTGACACCTAGTCAAAACGCTTCAGGCCTGAAAACAATCTGAAACTGAGCCAGATTCTAAAAAGCCACTGTTAAGCTTAGAACATTAGGATTGATGTCAGAACCTTAAACTACATGTAAGGGGGAGCCAGGATGGCGAAGAATTTACTGGAGCAACTGCGTGAAATGACGGTAGTTGTTGCTGACACGGGGGATATTCAGGCGATCAAGCAGTTCACCCCACGGGATGCTACCACCAATCCCTCTTTGATTACCGCTGCTGCTCAAATGCCGGAATATCAAGAAATCGTGGATCAGACGCTGCTGCAAGCTCAGAAAGACGCAGGGGCGGGAACCAGTCAGCATCAGATTATTTCTCTGGCCTTTGAGCGGTTAGCCGTCGCTTTTGGTCTAAAAATTCTCAAAATTATTCCTGGTCGGGTCTCCACTGAGGTAGATGCCCGTCTCTCTTACGACACAGAGGCCACTATTACCAAGGCACAAGATCTAATTGCCCAGTACAAATCGGCTGGGGTTTCTCCAGAGCGGGTGTTGATTAAGATTGCCTCCACCTGGGAAGGGATTAAAGCGGCTGAGGTTTTAGAGAAACAAGGAATTCACTGTAACCTCACCCTGTTGTTTGGCCTGCATCAGGCGATCGCCTGTGCCGAGGCAGGGGTAACCCTGATTTCTCCCTTTGTTGGGCGCATTTTAGACTGGCATAAAAAGGAGACCGGACGGGATTATGCGGGCGCTGAAGATCCTGGAGTGCGGTCTGTCACGCAGATCTACAACTACTACAAAAAGTTTGGCTACAAGACGGAAGTGATGGGAGCCAGTTTCCGCAACATTGGAGAAATTCGAGAATTAGCAGGCTGCGATCTGCTCACCATTTCTCCCGCCCTGCTGGCAGAGTTGCAGGCCACTGAGGAGCCCTTACCGCGCAAACTAGACCCTGCTGCTGTCAACGCCCTCAGCATCGATTGCCTTTCTGTAGATAAGGCAACCTTTGATCAGATGCATGCTACTGACCGGATGGCTTCTGAAAAGCTGGATGAAGGTATTAAAGGCTTTACGAAAGCCCTGGAAACTTTAGAACAATTGCTAACCGATCGCCTGCAACGCTTAGAAGCGGGGGCAGTTGTCACTCATGCGGCTGAGGATGTATTCCATGTTTACGACATGGATGGCGATGGCTTTATTACCCGTGAGGAATGGATGGGCAGTGATGCGGTTTTTGACGCCCTGGATAGTAATAAAGACGGTAAGATTACTCCAGAAGAAATGGGAGCAGGTCTGGGGGCAGTGATTCAACTGGCTAAGGTTTAGTAGCGGTTGAGCTTGTGTAGCCTGTAACTCCATTCCGCCCTTTACTTGCCCTGCTCTCGAAATCCCCCAGGTTTTGTTGGGGGTCTCCTGGATTTGGTAGGCTAACGTTAAAACATTTGGGAAGATTGGGACGATAGAGTGGAAATTCAACTTGGACGGGGCAAGACAGCCCGCAGAGCATACGGTATCGACGAAATCGCATTGGTTCCCGGCCCTCGCACCCTCGATCCGAGTCTGGCAGATACCCGCTGGACAATTGGTGGCATTGAACGGGAAATTCCCATCATTGCCAGTGCGATGGATGGCGTTGTGGATGTTACCATGGCAGTCGCTCTGTCTCAGATGGGCGCTTTAGGGGTGCTAAATCTGGAAGGTATTCAAACTCGTTATGACAATCCAGACCCAATCTTGGATCAAATTGCATCAGTAGGCCCTGCTGAATTTGTATCTTTGATGCAAAAACTCTATGCTGAGCCGATTAAGCCAGAGTTGATCCAACGCCGGATTCAAGAGATTAAACAACAGGGAGGGATTGCAGCAGTCAGTGCGACTCCCGCAGCAGCCCTAAAGGTTGGTCATACCGTAGCCCAAGCTGGGGCTGACCTGTTTTTTGTGCAAGCAACGGTCGTTTCTACTGCTCACCTCTCCCCCCAGGCGATCGCCCCCTTAAACCTGGCTGAGTTTTGCCAAGAGATGCCGATTCCGGTCATTTTAGGAAATTGCGTTACCTACGAAGTCGCGTTAAATCTCATGAAAGCCGGATCTGCTGCCATTATGGTGGGCATCGGTCCGGGGGCAGCCTGTACTTCTCGTGGTGTTTTAGGGGTTGGCATTCCCCAGGCTACAGCAGTGGCTGATTGTGCTGCGGCTCGTGATGACTATCACCGGGAAACAGGCAACTATGTACCGGTAATAGCGGATGGCGGCTTAGTAACTGGCGGTGACATTTGCAAATGTATTGCCTGTGGTGCCGATGCTGTCATGATCGGCTCTCCCATTGCCCGTGCTAAGGAAGCGCCCGGTCGAGGGTATCACTGGGGGATGGCCACTCCAAGCCCTGTTCTGCCTAGAGGCACTCGCATTCGGGTCGGTTCTACCGGCACTCTGGAACAAATTCTCCGGGGGCCTGCTCAACTAGACGATGGGACTCATAATCTGTTGGGAGCATTGAAGACTAGCATGGGCACCTTAGGTGCAAAAGATATTAAAGAAATGCAACAAGTCGAGGTTGTCATTGCTCCATCCCTGCTAACGGAAGGGAAGGTTTACCAGAAAGCTCAACAGTTGGGAATGGGTAAGTAATTGGGGCATCTCTGATTTCAGGAATGCCTGATCCAACCCTTGTTACAAAGATTAATGAAATTCATGCTGTCGTTAAAGTTTCTCTAGTCTTCTTAAGAAGCCCTGGTAAATTAAAAGCAGTCGTCTACAATAAAGAAAGCGGAGACTCATGTTTCCGTTCACTCCTCACACCACACTCCGCCTGAACGTATAGTTCGGGCGGTTCCTTTTTAGCATTAATGGTTTATGTCTAAATGTATCGACATTACCGTTTCCGCAACCTTCAATGTTCAAACCAGACCAAAGCAGGCTATAGTTGTTTCAAAGTACACCCTCGTTTAGGCAGGGTTCCTGTTTGATTGGGCTGTATTGTTGTCAGTAGTATAGGCAAGGATTTCAGGCATGTCATCAGCGCTGCAAGTTACAGATGCAACGTTTAAGGGAGAAGTTCTTGAGAGTAACGTTCCCGTATTAGTTGATTTCTGGGCCCCCTGGTGTGGTCCCTGTCGCATGGTTTCTCCTATTGTTGATGAGATTGCGACGCAGTATGAAGGGCAGATCAAAGTCGTCAAACTCAATACCGATGAGAACCCTAGTGTTGCCAGTCAATATGGCATTCGCAGTATTCCAACCTTAATGATTTTTAAGGGCGGGGCGAAGGTTGACATGGTTGTAGGAGCTGTCCCTAAGACCACCTTGTCTGCTACGTTAGAGAAGCATCTCTAAGACATCCCCCTATCTGAGTAAGTCGGGACATATTGCTCTCTCAGGAGTTGAAGAGTTAAGAACTGAGGGCTTAGGATCTAGCTAAGTGGCAAAATCTTCAGCATTAACTCATGCCCTATGTCCCACTTGAAAGAATCGAAAGCAAAGCCCACTGTTTCAGGAGTGGGATATAGCTTGTGTTCTTAAAAACGGCTGGGCATAGCCTCTAGGTTGAGGGATATTTAAGGCAGGTGTAGTCTCCTATCCCTGTTTGAGCCTACAGTCCAACTACTTTAGCTGTGGGAGTGTGTCAAAATAGAATTTCGCTCTTTGGGTGATATGTCATCTATGACGCCATCTCCATTGCCTCTTCCATCTGGACAATCGCATACAAGTGAATCGATCCATGCTGACCTGATGAATTTATTGGATCGATTGCCAAATCAAAAGCATGGTGAGTTGATCCAGTTAGCCCTGACAACTATCATGCAAATGGCTCAGGATGATATCGATCGCCTGGATTGGAAAATCTGCAACGCTGCCCTGCGGGATATGGAGCGCGCCTTTAAAACTTTTTATCCCTACCGGCACACCCGTAAAATTTCTATTTTCGGTTCTGCCCGTACAACACCTGACATGCCAGAGTATAGTCTGGCTGTAGATTTTGCCCGTCAGATCACTGAAATGGGGTTTATGGTGATTACGGGAGCGGGGGGTGGCATCATGCAAGCAGGGAATCAGGGGGCTGGGAGAGAGCATTCCTTTGGTTTAAATATTCAACTGCCTTTTGAGCAGGGAGCAAATTCATTTATTGAGAATGACCCCAAGCTGGTACCTTTTAAGTATTTCTTTACTCGTAAACTCTTTTTTTTGAAAGAAAGTGATGCTCTGGCTCTGTTTCCTGGTGGTTTTGGGACTCAAGATGAAGCCTTCGAGTGCATTACCCTGAGTCAGACTGGCAAGTCATCCCCCATGCCATTAGTGCTGATTGACAGGCCCGGTGGCCATTACTGGCATGACTGGAATGAGTATATTCATAAGCAACTATTAGGACGGGGCTTCATTAGCCCAGCCGATCCCAGTCTTTACACCATTACTGACCGGGTTGATGTGGCCTGTCAGGCGATCGCTGACTTTTATCGGGTCTTCCATTCTTGTCGGTATGTTGGTAATCGCCTGGTATTTCGGTTAAATACAGACCTGGCCGAAGAAGATGTAGAAACTCTGAATGTAGAATTTAACGACATTTTGACCAAAGGCCGGATTGAGAAGAGCCATGCTCTCCCCCAGGAAGCTCAAGATTTGACAACAGTGGGCATGGCTCGCTTGGTGATGCACTTTAACCAGCGTGACCTGGGCCGTCTATATCAATTGATTCAGCGCATTAACGCTCTGGGAACGACATCAAAGACTATTGATAAGACGGCCCACCCAGAATGGAAGTAAGGATGTCGCATTTCCAGGGCAAAACGCCTAGACTCGACACCTGAACAACCCATCCCTGTCTTGGGCATTTTGCCCGAAGCGATAAGGTTCATTAAAATACTTTATAATTGTTACACATGTTATTATTTGTCTTAATAAAATTCCTTTCTCACCTTGATCAAAGTCAGTGCGTCTTCGCTAGATGTGGCAGTTAGTCAGGTTACCTCTGATTATTCTGGTACCTCCCCTACTTCAACTGCGACTGAGCCATCCTTTCCCCATTCGTCTGGCGCTACCAGTTCTGCAGTGGTGACGGTTTTACCATTGCAGGTGTCGCCCAGCCAATCGGGGTTACCTGCTGAACAACCGCGGTGGCCTTCGATTCAGCTAGTGTTGACTCTTCTTCCTCTCTCAGTGCTAGCCAGTCTAAGCCTGATGGCAATAGGTGCACCGGTTGGCTGGCTATTGGGGGCTATGCTGGTTGGCATCGCCTATGTCATCAAGCAGGGAAAAACCCAGGTCTTGTTTCCAGGAGCTGCCGCGATCGGGCAGGTGATTATTGCTCTAGCAACGGCCGATCGATTCTCTTTAGATACCCTGACCCTGGCTCGCACCTATGCACTCCCCCTGATGCTTTGTATTTTGACTACAGGCAGTCTAAGTGTTCTAAATGGGTATCTGCTCTCTCATTGGGTGGGGATTGATCGGAAAACAAGTCTACTGGGATGCATTCCTGGTGCAGGCCCCAGCATTGTTGCTCTGAGCGAAGAAATGGGTGCGGATACATTGATTGTCGCAGTGTTACAGTATGTGCGAATTCTGCTGGTTAGTGCGGTGATTCCCATACTGGCGAATCTTTTTTTTGTGGCACCTGCCAGTTTGCCATCCCAACCAAGCATAACGACAGTTCAGCAGTCCACCATGCCGACGGTTATTAACTTGCTGGTGTTAGCTGGGTGCGGTTACCTGGGCAACTGGGCAGGGCGTCACTTGAAGCTCCCTTCAGGCGGGTTTTTAGGCCCATTTTTGGTGGGGCTTGTCGCCTTCTGGGGGGTTCCCCATACATTTCACATGCCTCAGATCGTCTTTATTGCGGGTCTATTACTGGTGGGTCTCTCTATCGGGTTGAAGTTTGATTGGCATACAGTTCGTCGGTTGTTTAA
>JBJTUO010000105.1:0-18138 GCA_046080785.1 Leptolyngbyaceae cyanobacterium
CAATCCTAGTTGTCCACAAGGAGCAAACCCCATGGCCAAATCTACCTCTGCTGACGTTGAAGCTCTGGCGGCAGAAATTGGAGAAAATATTTACATCGATATTGCCAAGTGGCATCTTTACCTCTCAGATGCCCACTTGCATACTCTATTGGCTGAAAAATTGTATCCTCTAGTTATTTCTAACTCCGTCAGCGAAAGTGCCGTTCAATCTGCCTTACAATCGATTCCTGTGAAGTTAGGGGGCGGTAAACGAGAGTTGCCTTTATCCGATCTGGTGCCGATGCAGGGGCAGGTCAACTTGATGGACTTGCTAGAGGAATTTCAGCGAAGTCGATAACTCTTGGCGTCGACCCATACCCTGCGGCTAGTCACGTAAATGCTTACTCGTTGCCCATTCTAACCCTGGTTTTTACTAAATTTTTGACGCAGCCGATCGACCAACTGAGTCATTTCTGGGATATTCAGCTGACTGGCAATCAGGCCAAAGACAAGTAATCCAGTTGCGCTGGCGATCGCCAGTTGAGCTAACAGGAGTAACAAGCCCTGAGTGCCCCAGATCTGCTCAGTCCAGCCCAAAACAAACCAGGAAGCGAGACCTGCTGCGGCACTGGAGAGAGCCAAGCCCAAAATCGCAAGACTCCATTGTTTGAGGGGCAGACCGTGCAGCCGCCGATTTAAAATCCACAGCAGCATCCCCATTGAGACGATGTTGACCCCCACCGTTGCCAGTACCAACCCAGGGGCACCTAGATGTTTGACCAACAAAAAGTCCAGCAGGGCATTGAGAAAGATATTAAAGATACTAATCCGAAAGGGGGTGTCGGCATCTTCCAGGCCATAAAAGACCCGCACCAGCACATCTCGCCCCAGATAAAAAAACATGCCAACGGCATAGGCAATCAAAACGGAGGCAGTCAGGTCAGCATCCTGGCGGGTAAAGGCATAGCGTTCATAGACTACGCGAGTAATGGGGATGGCCAGGGTGATCATCAGGGCGCTCAGGGGCAGCATCGCCACCGCCGTCATCATTACCCCTTGCCGGATGCGGCCCTTTAACTCAGGCCAGTGTTCTGGGGCCGCCAGTCTGGCAAAGATCGGCATCAGTGGCACCAGAATCACGTTAGAGAGAATGCCCAGAGGCGTTTGCACCAATAAACCAGCGTAGCCCATCGCTGAGACCGCTGCGGCTGCATTGGGAATGAAAGAGGCAAAGAATAGATCAGTCCAGACGTTGATCTGCATCATGCCAGAGGAAAAAGTAGCGGGCCCCATAATCCGAATCACTTCCTGCACTTCTGGTTGACGGAAGTTAAACCGGGGACGCAGCCCACCCAGTTGAGATTTCCATTGGGCGGGTAACTGCACCAGCCATTGCAGCAGCGCCCCCGCCAGGGTAGACCAGGCCAGCACAGCCCCCCCGATCGCTGCATACTCTGGCAAAATCATGGCCTTACCCAGGTAGAGCGCTAGACCTCCCAGGCCAAACAGGACAGTAATACTAGAAAATAACGGACTAATCGAGGGCAACCAGTATTGATCGGCGGCATTCAGGGCACCAAAACCAATACCAATTAAACCAGCCAGCACTGCCATGGGAGCCATGATGCGAAACTGCTGAATCGCAATCTCCCGGGTTTGTTGCAGGGTCTGAAAAAGGTCGGGAGTAATGCCCCTAGCCTGGGCTTGTGCTTCCGTAATAAATAAACCCGGTGCCACCAGATGCATCAATGGCTCGGCAAAGACCAACAATCCCAGCATCACCAGAAATAAAAGGGCCACCACTAGGGTCGAAATGGTCTCCATGATGGGTGCCACTTCTTCCTGCTTTTTCTTGGCCATGACACTAACGATCGCGCTGTGGAACGGCCCATTAATGCCCCCCAACAAGATCAGCAGAAAACCTGGAATGACGTAGGCAAAGTTGTAGGCACCATAGGCTGGCCCCACCCCAAAGGCCGCAGCGATCACCTGTTGCCGCACCAGACCAAAGATCTTACTAATCAGGGTGGCCGCGGCAACAATACCGGCAATACCGGCTAGGGAGCGACTTTTTTTATTGGATTGCGTCACAGCACTCTTTTCTAGAGCGAGTCCAGATCGAGGGCGCTAGAGCCACCTCGTTCGAGTTGAACAAAGATTTTTCCCAGTTGAGACCAGACTAACCAGCTACTGAATAAGGTAAGGGGCAGGGCGATGCCAAAGGAAAATTGGGGAGGAAACCCGAAAATCCCCATACCGGAACCTAAAAACAGAAAAACGCCAATGGAAATTCCCAAAAAAGGTAGAAACAATTGAGTTCCCTGAAGATCGGTCAAACGGCGGGTCGATCGATTTTTGGCCCAATCCTGCACCGACTGCCTTAATACTTTGTCAAAGGCAAGCCCAGAAGCGAGGCTGACCAGTAGCCCAGCAATCAATAGGACATAGGGGGGATCGTAGACACTATACACAGTCAGACCTCATGGTAGAGATAGGGATTAATCAGTTAATGAAGCAGTCTAACCGGCTCACGACTGCTTTGTAAATACAGAGAAAGGGGAAGGAATCAACGCCGCCGTACTGGTCACTGAAAACTGAGCCAGGGCACCCAGGGCTGCATTAATTAAGCGCCCAGGATTTAAATCATCTTTAATCAAATCCCACAACCGTTGCACTTCATCGGTATGCAGGCGATCGTCTTCTGTTAAAGCAATCAACAATTGACGCCGCAGAAAGCCGCCTTCATCGGAAAGAAGAAACTGTAACCCCATCTGGGCTGTGGGCAGGAGGTCAAAGTTGTCGTCGGTGCGAGCAATTTGAATCAAATTCTCTAACCGTTGCCACTGGAACTTGTCATCCTTAAATAGCACTTCCAGTAATCGCCGTCTGAGGCGGGGTGATTCTCCTGTTAGTAATCGCTTGGCCACATAAGGATAGGCAACTTCAACAATTTTGAAATCGGGGTTAATTGTGAGGGCTAACCCCTCCTGGGTAACCAGCGATCGAATAATCAGGGCAAACTTGGCAGGAATACGGAAAGGGTAGTCATACATTAACTCTGAGAAGCGATCTGTGATCGTCTTAAAATTAAAGTCTTTGACCCGCTCACCTATGATATTGCCTAACACTGATTCAAGGGCAGGTACGATCGGGCGAATATCGGTATCGGGGGTCAAAAAGCCCAGCTTGACAAAGTCCTGAGCCAATTCTTCATAATCTTTATTAATTAAATGAACGACGGCGTCTACCAGGGTTTCTTTGGCCTCCTCCTCCAGTTGATCCATCATGCCAAAGTCGATGTAGGCCATACGAGGCGGCATCGCTTCAGAGGGTTTGGAGAAGCCCAACTTCTGATCGACAGCACATTGGGGGGGCATAGCAAAGAGGTTGCCCGGGTGGGGATCGGCATGGAAAAACCCAAACTCTAACAGTTGCCGCAAACCAGAGGTCACTCCGATCTCAATCACCGTATCCACATCCATACCTTCTTTACAGATACGTTCGGTATCAGTGAGCTTAAAGCCATCAATCCATTCCAGCGTCAGCACTCGGTGACTACTGTAACGCCAATAAATTTCTGGCACTTTAACAGTGGGATCGTTCGAAAAATTAGCCGCAAAGGTTTCTGCATTGCGGGCCTCGTTGATATAGTCAATTTCTTCAAACAACTTGGTGCCAAACTCATCCACAATCAGGGTCAAGTCATGGCCAAGATTTAACGGCAGCCAGGGGGTAACCCAAGTGGCGGCCCAGCGCATCAGATAAAGATCAAGGGTAAGAGTGGATAACAGATGAGGGCGCTGAATTTTAACGGCAACTTCTTCACCACTGTAGAGCCGCGCCCGATAAACCTGCCCTAAACTCGCTGCCGCGACTGGCTCAGGGGAGATCTGGCTAAAGGTCTCATCGACCGATCGCTCCAATTCAGTCTCTAGGATATGGAAAGCAACATGATTTGGGAAAGGTGGCAACTGGTCTTGTAACTTGACCAGTTCCTCCAGGAAATCTTTGTGAATCAGGTCGGGGCGAGTAGAGAGAGCCTGCCCGACCTTAATAAAGGTTGGCCCCAGATCCGTCAAAATCCGGCGTAACTGCTCGGCTCGTTTGGGCTTATTAAGAATTTCTTGCCCTGTCCACTGATCCCACTGGTTTGCCAGGTAAAAACTGAGGAATGCAAGTAAAATATGGAGCGTACGCCATAGGGCTGCAAGGGGACGATAACGGTAATATCGGGCAATCGCATCTGCATCGTATCGTCTTAACTGATCCAGAGAGAGCTGACCCACGAGAGTATTAAACCTCACCAACTAAAGACCGCAACTGAAATTTGAGGTCAGGCTGCGATGCAGTGAGACGTGGATGCCACGGACAGAGACGTTGCAGCAAGCCCTCGGGAATAGCAACATAGGAGAGAACCGGATCACTGACCGACTGGCGTTCAGGTCTGATTATCACTTTATTAAGTTATTCATAACTATAGTATAGAAAACTACAAAGAACTTGGGCAAATTAGCTTGATTTATAGATTTTTGTATCGAGGTTATCTGAATCTCCTCTATGGCTGAAATTCTCTTTTTGGGATGTGATGCTTTGACTACAGGCATCCTGGGGATCGCTTGCAATGTATTTTGATTTATCAAGAATTGCAACGGAATAAAACTTTTTCGTAAGAAAACTCTGTTTTGAGGCTACTAGCTCTGCCTAGTTGCCGCCCTGGGGGCGACCCCACCAAGGGCAGGCTTTTTTGTCCTGCGATCGCCCAGCGAGTAGATTTTTTTCTCGTAGCTCGCTACCAAGCTCCAGCTTGGTAATGCAGCCCCTAGCCTGCATAATTCATGAAGTAACTGAACTTCCGTCATTCCCGCGTAGGCGGGAATCCACCCTGATAGAATTTGCCCAACCTGGATTCCCGTTGCCACGGGAATGACAGCCAATAATTGAGGGGTTCGTGAATAATCCAGGCTAGAAGCTCCAACTTCGTAACCAGGAAAAAACTCGGCCAATCGCGGGTTGAGCGCAGCTGAAACCCCCTCTAACTGCAATGTCTGAGATCTTGTACCTGCTGAGTCTACCCCCTTTAGTCCCCCTTTCTAGAGGGGACAGCGACAGCCAGGGGGTAATTTTTCATGACTAGATACTTCACCATTAATCTTTGTTTATTTTCTTCTTAAGAGATCGTGCATTTTTGGCTTTGTTTCTTTGCTCCCCTGCACAATGAAACTGTAGTTTCAGGTATCTGAGACTACAAGTTGACTGGCTTGAACGGAATTTTAACCTGCTTATGCTGTGTTCTGGCCAGCCAAGATGTCCCATCTAGTCATGGTGAGGAACAAACTGTATGAGTAAAAATGTGTTGTCGGGCACCCGAAACGTGGCGATCGTGGGCCCCTACCTCAGTGGAAAAACAACGCTTCTGGAAAGCATTCTTTCAGTTACAGGCGCAGTTAGTCGCAAGGGCAGAGTTCAAGACAAAAATACGGTAGGTGACAGCTCCCAGGAAGCCCGCGATCGCCAGATGAGTGTGGAAATTAACGCCGCCAGTACTGAATATGGCGGCGTTCGTTTTACGTTTTTAGATTGTCCCGGTTCGGTGGAATTTGTTCAAGAAACCTGGAATGCCCTGATTGGGGTGGATGCCGCCGTGATTGTCTGTGAACCGGTGGCCGATCGGGTTTTGACCTTGGCCCCCCTCTTCAAATTCTTGGATGATTGGCAGATCCCCCACCTGGTTTTCATTAATAAGATGGATCGGGCTGATATCGACTTCACGGATGTCTTACAGGCCTTAAAGAAAGTTTCCAGTCGACCACTGGTGGCTCACCAATATCCGATCGGACGGGGAGACAAGTTGGTTGGCTTCATCGACCTGGTAACAGAGCAGGCCTATCATTACCATCCCGGTGCCCCTGCAGACCCCGTTGCTTTACCAGAGTCGCTACAAAATCAAGAGAAAGCAGCCCGTGCCGAAATGCTGGAAACCCTGGCTGAGTTTGATGATCACCTGCTGGAAGAGCTGCTAGAAGAAATTGAGCCACCCCAGGATGAAATTTTGCAAGACCTCAAAATGGAACTGGGAGCAGATCAGATTGTGCCGGTGTTTGTCGGTGTCGCCGATCGGGACTTTGGGGTGCGGCCCCTATTAGAGGCCCTGCTGCGAGAGTCGCCTGAGCCGGAAGTGACCTGCGACCATCGGGCCGTTGACCTGGCTGAGGGAGAGACCCTGGCCCAGGTGCTGAAAACCTACTACACCCCCCAGGGTGGCAAGCTTTCCCTGGTACGGGTCTGGAAAGGGACCCTTACGGATGGCATGAGCCTGAATGGTATTCGGATTGGCGGCATCTATCGCCTCATGGGGCAACAGCAGCAAGGGGTAACCAGTGCCACTGCCGGAGAAATTGTCGCCTTGGGCCGCATGGAAGGGGTTAAGACGGGAGCTACCCTGGTGGCAGGCAACCAACCCGCCCCTGCCCCTCTGCCCCAAGCCGATAGCCTCAATCCTGTTTTTGCGCTGGCGATCCGGGCTCAAAACCGCAATGATGAAGTGAAATTATCGGGTGCCCTCACCAAGTTGCTGGAAGAAGACCCGGCCCTGGGCTGGGAACAGCATGGTGACACCCATGAAGTGATCCTGTGGGGGCAAGGGGATATCCACTTGCAGGTGGCAATGGATCGGCTGAATCGCAAGTACAACCTGCCGATGACCACCCATCCCCCCCAGGTGCCCTACCGGGAAACCATTCGCAAAGCGGCCAATTCTGTCCATGGGCGCTATAAGCACCAGTCGGGAGGCCACGGCCAGTTTGGCGATGTGTATCTGGATATCCGCCCCCTCTCACGGGGAGATGGCTTTGACTTCAAGGAAACGATCGTGGGGGGAGTGGTTCCCCGCCAGTACATTCCTGCCGTAGAAACAGGAGTGCGGGAGTTTTTAAGCCACGGGCCTTTGGGATTTCCAGTCGTGGATGTGGCTGTCACCCTCACCAATGGCTCTTACCACACCGTTGATAGCTCAGAACAGGCCTTTAAGCAGGCAGCTCGTCTGGCGATGCAGGAAGGGCTGGCTAAGTGCGAACCAACCCTGCTGGAGCCAATTTTGAATGTGACGATTTCAGTCCCCAATGAATTTACCTCTAAAGTACTGCGCCTGGTCAGTGGTCGGCGCGGCCAGATTCTTGGCTATGACGCTAAAGAAAGATGGTCTGGCTGGGATCAGGTGGCAGCCCACATTCCCCAGGCAGAGATGCATGACTTAATTGTGGAGTTGCGATCGCAAACGATGGGGGTTGGCTTCTTTAACTGGCAGTATGACCACCTGCAAGAAGTTCCCGAAAAGCTGGCTGAGCGGGTATTGGCCAGTACCACCAACGGCAACAAATAACCACGGCTGGGTCGTTAATTGTCTCAATTAAGCATCGCGATCGTCGCCAGAAATGGTCGATCGCGATACTTGTTGAATTCCAATACTGGTACAGACTCCTACTTTAAGGAAGGATTAAAACAACGTTAAGATACTGGAGGTTGCCATAAGCTAGGGCTGAAGTCATGAAACGAGGCGACATCGTGCGCCTGAAGCGCCCATTTATTCCCATGATCATTACGATCCGGCGACTGGGCTCTGTTTTCGAGATGATTGGGGCGAGGTGGCAATCTATAGCCTCTATATCCATGAAATTGAACTAGGCTGACCACTGGTCAGCCATGGAAATGCATCGACCTTCTATAATGAAACTTGTTGTTTTTGGCTGCAACCTGTGACCACCACTCCCCTCTCCCCCCCTTCTGATCTGCTGCTAAGCCAACGCCCTGATGCCCTCGGTCGATTTGGTCGATTTGGTGGCAAGTACGTTCCAGAAACGTTGATGCCAGCGCTGTCAGAGTTGGAAACCGCTTTTTATCGCTACAAAGCAGATCCAGGTTTTCAGGCTGAGTTGCAGGGGTTACTGCGAGATTATGTGGGGCGGCCCTCTCCCCTCTATTTTGCCGAGCGGTTAACAGCTCACTATGCCCGCCCCGATGGCAGTGGCCCCCAGATTTACTTAAAGCGGGAAGACCTGAATCATACGGGAGCGCACAAAATTAACAACGCCCTGGCTCAAGCCTTGCTCGCCAAGCGCATGGGTAAACAACGGGTGATCGCAGAAACCGGAGCAGGGCAGCATGGCGTAGCAACGGCCACAGTCTGTGCCCGTTTTGACTTGCGGTGTGTGATTTACATGGGCATTCATGACATGGAGCGGCAGGCCCTGAATGTGTTTCGCATGCGCTTGATGGGGGCAGACGTGCGGCCTGTAGAAGCCGGGACGGGAACCCTGAAGGATGCCACTTCAGAAGCAATTCGAGACTGGGTGACCAATGTGGAAACCACCCACTACATTTTGGGGTCTGTGGCTGGCCCTCATCCCTACCCGATGCTGGTGCGCGACTTCCATGCGGTAATTGGGCAAGAAACCCGCTCCCAGTGTTTAGAAAAATGGGGGGGGCTACCAGATATTCTGTTGGCCTGTGTTGGGGGCGGCTCCAATGCCATGGGCTTGTTCCATGAGTTTGTGGATGAGCCGACGGTGCGCTTAATCGGTGTGGAAGCCGCTGGAGAAGGTATTGCAACTGGTAAACACGCCGCGACTTTAACGGAAGGGCAGGTGGGAGTGCTGCACGGAGCGATGAGTTATTTGCTCCAAGACGAAGACGGCCAGGTGATGGAAGCGCACTCTATCAGCGCCGGCTTAGATTACCCCGGTGTTGGCCCAGAGCATAGTTATTTAAAGGATTTAGGCCGGGCTGACTATTACAGTGTTACCGATCAGCAAGCGTTGGACGCCTTCCAGCGACTGTCCCGTCTGGAAGGCATCATTCCCGCATTAGAGACGGCCCATGCGATCGCCTACCTAGAAACCCTATGCCCTCAACTGGCTGGCCAACCCCGGATTGTAATTAACTGCTCTGGCCGGGGTGATAAAGATGTGCAAGCTGTGGCAAAACATCTTGTCCCTGACGGGATGGCGTGAGTTTGCCTCCCTCGGCGGCCAGGAAGGTTTGTTTTATGCTGCGGTCATTGCCACAACTTGGGCGATCGCCAGTTCTAATTGAGGAAAGGTTGGAGAAATGATGTTAGCTTGTCCTTGATAACGCTGTGCTTGATATTCTCCATCCACTAGCTGATTGATGGTGATTGTAGGCTGCTTGGGTGACCCAATATACTGCACTCCTCCCAAGCCAGCATAGTCTGTAATCCAATACTCCATCACTCCTAAGGTTTCATACTCATTTAATTTGATCCGGTAATCATCTCGCCAGTTTGTACTGACAACTTCAATGATTAAAGGTGGTGGAATATAGGCAGCAGCAGAGGCAGAACTTTGACGCATTCGTTCCCATTCGTCTTTAGCAAAGACCACGATGTCAGCTTTGCGACTCGACTCGTTTTCTCCAGGGGTAGCATTCAGTCTGACCTGTTTACTTTGACGAGGAACGTAGGGCAGCCTGAGGGATTGGCAATGGTCGATGAGGAGACGGCATAGCCCATCGACAACATCCTCATGTTTCGCTGTGGGTTCACTGAGGGGCATGGCAATTCCGTTGACTAGTTCAAAGGATCTACCAGAGCCATCATCCCAGTTGAGAAATTCCTCGAAGGTCAGTGACTTTTTGATGATCGCAACCATTGCTGCTGCCCTTTTGAACCGGTTGGCGCACCGTTAGCATTTCCTAGTTTAGAGTAATTTCCCTGCTGCAGGATTTCAGAACTTGTGATCGCAGATTTCAGAGATGTGTGTACACCGTTGCCTTGACAAGGGGGGACAGGCTTTAAAGTCCCCCTTATTTACTAGCGTTAGCGGCGCGAAGCGCGGGGATTTAGGGGAATCTGGATTGTCTTGATACACCATAAGGAGCCTTTAAAATATCCTCTTAGCCGCAATTACCAGCCATTTATTTCGGGATTCAGTTAATCTGCAGTTGGAGTATCTTATGAGATTCTCAGGAGTAATCCCTCTATGACAACATCCCATCTGCCAACTGACTACGTCCTCTTTGTCCACGGCGTCAAAACACGACAAGAAGACGAGTTTTGCCGTTTAGCCTCAGCCCTGTTCCATCAAGTTCAAGCTTCCATTGCTAATCCGGCTCGTGACCTCAGACCGATTTATTTCTTTTGGGGCAATCTCAACATAGACGCTCAAAATGAGCTCAAGCAAAGCGGATTAGAAAAATCTGATACCTGGTCAGATTTCTGGTTTAGAGACTTTAGAACCGAGCAGGTGCTGGAATTTGTGGGTGACGCCGCCCTTTACCTGAGTCGGCATATTGGCTCAGAGGTGGTGCGTAAACTGGTCAACGATGTGTTACCGGTCTTAAAAGGGACAAAACCAGGCGATCGACTGCATCTGGTCACCCATAGTTGGGGCACAGTTATTCTATTTGACATTTTATTTGCCAGCCGCTGGGAAGACGCCAGTTTGGATGCAACCTCCAGCACCCGAGAAATTCGTCAAATGGTAGCAGAAATTCGCAACGCCCTGTTTGGCTTGGGGCAGAGTAAGACCATTGGCATTCCCCTAGCCAGCATCAGCACGATGGGGTCTCCCCTTGCTCTTTTTACCTTGCTCAGTATCAACGGTAACTCCAATGGGCAGAGCTCTCATCAACTGGCTGAAAACTTAAAAATATTGCTGGAAACACTGTTTAACCGGCGCAACAAGCCGTTGCCCTGGCTGAACTTTGCCCATCCCGGTGACCCGATCGCCTACCCATTAAAAGGCCCGATTAATTTGGTGTTTGATGATAATATCCGGTTTGTAGATATACAGGATGTCATGACCACTAAGGGCTCTTGTTTGCTGCGACCCTTTAGCCAACGATTGTTACCGCTGTTGTGGGGCGGGCAGGCCCATGGCAGCTATTGGGAAAATCAAACGGTAGCAACTACGATTGGTCGTACAATTGCACTATCAAACTGAGCAGGCCGGGTTTTTACCAGACGCTACAGCGATGATGCCGTTCCCCACTCGCAGATGGAAGCTCTACGGGGCAGTGCTAGCCCTGAAGTCCAGCGATCGATGCTTTAAGAGCTTGGTGTGCGGCTATGACTGGTGGGCAGTGCCCACCACCCTACTGGCTTCTGAATTCTGACTCCTGACTTCTATTGCAGGGATAACTTTTCGGTTTGAGGAAGATGCCCTTTTCATTCCTAGAATCAGCAGTGCCCAAAAAATAATAAAAAGGGAGAGTTGCTAGTGCGCCTCCCCCTCGTCATCAGGGTGCATCTACGTAGAGAGTATGTCATTGATATGACAATAGATGTAACCCCTTCACCTACGTACTTAGCTAAAATTTATACAAAAAGGCCAGTATAAAAAAGATAGATGAACTCTTGCTCCCAACCCAGGTAGGATGATGCCCCAACAACCAGACAAGCCACGTTTTTCTAAACAACAGTATGCTCGTTTGCGAGCAGAAGCACGCGCTCCCTATCGGGGATTAAGGCATTTTGTCTATCTGGCCTGTGCGGCCTCTGGTCTGATCGGTGGCCTGATTTTTTTTACCCGTTTAATTGCAGGAGATAGCTTGACGGAGGTGGGGGCTAACCTGACCCTGCAGATTGGCATTGTTGTTTTGATGATTTGGTTGTGGCGACTTGATCAGCCACGATCGCCCGATTAGCCCACTTAATCTACGGAGTACTCCAGACTTAATGATCCGTTGGATTGTGCCGGTTGGTGTTGAGCAACCCCCGTTAAAATGAGGGATGGATAGTTCTTGGAGTGGTAAATCTGTGGCGTTCAAAATTGGCTTACTCGGTCTGGGGACTGTTGGCACAGGGACGGTGCAAATTTTGCAAGATCCAGCCCAACGACACCCCCTTGTGCAGGAGTTAGAGCTTTACCGGGTGGGTGTCCGATCGCTCGATAAGCCCCGATCTGTCGCGTTGGCCCCTGAGCTGTTAACCACCGATCTAGAGTCGATCGTGACAAACCCGGCTGTAGATATTGTGGTGGAAGTGATGGGCGGGTTAGAGCCTGCCCGTTCTCTGATGTTGAAGGCGATCGCGCACGGTAAGCATGTAGTTACAGCCAATAAAGCCGCGATCGCCCGCTTTGGAGAAGAGATTTTTACCGCTGCCCAAAAGCATGGGGTTTACGTATTGCTGGAAGCCGCGGTGGGGGGGGGCATTCCTGTCATTGAGCCGATCAAGCAATCCCTCTGCGCCAACCGCATCGATTCTGTGATTGGCATTATTAACGGCACCACCAACTACATTCTTACCCGCATGCAGCAAGAAGGGGCCGATTTTGCCGAGGTGCTGGCTGACGCCCAAAGCCTGGGTTATGCCGAGGCAGACCCCACCGCCGATGTGGATGGGCTGGATGCTGCGGATAAAATTGCCATTCTGGCCAGTCTTGCCTATGGCGGCCAGATCAAGCTGGAAGAAGTGCCCTGTGAAGGCATTCGGCAGGTGAGTGCAGCAGACATTGCCTATGCTGAAAAATTAGGATTTGTGATTAAACTGCTGGCGATCGCCAAACGCCAGCCCCAAACCGCCCTCGACCAGTCACAACAACTCCAGATCCGCGTCCACCCAACCCTGGTGCCCAAGGCCCACCCCCTGGCCAGTGTCAACGATGTCTACAATGCCATTCTGGTAGAAGGGGCACCGGTTGGTCAGGTCATGTTTTTTGGACGGGGGGCCGGGTCGGGCCCAACCGCTAGTGCGGTGGTGTCAGATATCCTCAACATCGCTGCCCTCTTAAAAGTGGGGCGGGGTAACCTCAGTCAGGCTGACGGTTCGCCCCTGTTAGACCCCCTGCTGGCCTGTAGCCATCAGCATTACTGTGCGATCGCCCCAATAGAAGACCTGGTCACCCGTTTTTATGCCCGCTTTTTGACCAACGACACCCCCGGCATGATTGGCAAACTGGGCACCTGCTTTGGTCAACACCAGGTCAGCCTAGAATCTGTCGTGCAAACTGGCTTTCAGGGTGATCTAGCAGAGATCGTCGTCGTTACCCATACGGTTCAGGAAGGGAACTTTCGGGCGGCCCTGGCAGAAATTCGATCGTTTGAGGGGGTGGAGCAGGTTGCCAGTTGTCTGCGGGTGCTTTAGCTCGACTTTGGCCATTTGAAGTTGGAGCTATTTCCGCCTGATGAATGATGCAGGCTAGAGCAAATCTGCTTTGTCAGAGCCAGCGCCCTGTAAAGGTTCTGGCATTTGGATCTAGCATTTGGATAAAGTCGAGCTATGCAACTAGTCTACAAGGTCTTTAGGGTCGATGCCCCTGGCGCGCAGTCGCTCAATCAGTTGTTGACGTTGCTGACGTTCTTGCTCTAATTGAGCTTCGGCTTGTTCTGCCCGTTGGCGCTCCCGTTCTGCCCGTTGGCGTTCCCGTTCTGCCCGTTGGCGTTCCCGTTCTGCCCGTTGGCGCTCTTGTTGGGTGATTTCTGCGTCGGTTGGAATCCACCGTTCCTGGTCGTCATACCAGCGTAGCCAGCTACGGGTGATGCCCTGGTAAGTGCCTTGCCAGATGCCCAGTCCCAAATTGAGGTCGGGTATCCAGAGTTTTTGATCGGGGAGGGGCAGTTCTTGATAACTGCCTTTGTCGAGTCCAAAAGCCCGGAACTGGTCGGTGTAGCGATCGAACACAAGGTAGTAGGGCACTCGCAAGATTTGTTCGTAGACCAGCCATTTGGCCGGGGGCTGGTCAGCTTCTCGTTGGGTTTTGCCCAGGTCTTCGGTTTCGGTACCGGGGGAGAGCAGTTCGACGATGACGAAGGGGCTCACGCCTTCTTGCCAGAGGACGTAACTGAGACGGAGGTCGGTACCCTCGTAGAGGCGATCAACACCGAGTGCCAGGAACCAATCGGGGCGTTTGTACCAGAGGGGATGGCGGATGTCGTAGTAGAGGTTGAGGTCAGTGCCGGTGAAAAAGTTGTCTGAGGCGTAGTTGCTGAGGCGCAGGGTGGCGCTTAAGAGTTGGGGTTGCAGGTCATGAAACTCATCCGGCAAACCAGATTCCTCCGGGTCTTCACTGGGGAGATCGTACATGGTGGGGAGGGTTTCTCTCGGAGGGAGAGGCGGATCGGTTTGGGGAGGGAGACGGGTAAACATGGTGGGTAGGTTAGGAGGGTATCACGATCCTACCTAGATTCTTAAAATGTTGAGTATTTTTTCAGTTAGGGAACTTTCACCCCAGAACTTTCAATCAATGACGATAGCCATCCCAACTATAGCCATCCCAAATGATGCGTGAAGGATTTCCTACGGCAACCTTTCACAATCCTAAGCGGATCACTATAGAAATTGGCGGTTGTTAAACTACATACATGTAACGATCGTGATAGGGTCATAACTTGGCTGAAAGGGTTAAAACTGCATGATAAATTGGGCTTGGATCAAATGGCGTGCACCATGGGTTCGCAGTACACTGGCGCTGGTTTTATCGGGGGCTGCGGTTGCGGTCTGGCTAGACCACCCGATTACCAATGTTTTGCTGCATACCGAAGTGGTTGCCGCCCCGCCAACCAGTAACTCCCCAGCGGTCAATCAGGCCTTAACGCTGCGATCGGATGTGCAGGAGGCCAATGCCAAAACCGGTGTGATCACCGCCAGGGGGAATGTGCAAATCTTTTACCCGGCCCGACAGATTCAAGCAACAGCGGCCCAGGCCCAGTATTTCAGTAAAGAACGTCGGATTGTTTTAAGCGGTAATGTCTATGTATTACAGGAAGGAAATAGCATGCGGGGTGAAACCATCACCTACCTGATTGATGAAGGGCGGTTTGTGGCCCTGCCCCTAGCCCCCAAACAAGTAGAATCAATCTATATCGTGCCTGAGGCGAAACCCCTGACGGCCAATCAGCCCGCCGCACCAGTCCCCCCCGCCCCCTTTACGCCCGGTTCAGAATTTTCACCCCCATCGGCACCGGTAAGCCCGACTCAGCCGTGATCTCCACAGATTTGATCAGATCTGTGCCTGATAGACGACGCATTTGTTCTGACATTTCTGACATTGATGTTAACTGCTGGCCCAGTGCCTTACCAGGAGTAGGCTTTTGAAGATTATTCTCGAAAATATTCACAAGTCTTACGGTCTGCGTCAGATTGTTAGTCGGGTGAATTTATCGGTTTCTCAAGGAGAAATTGTGGGTTTGTTAGGCCCGAATGGTGCGGGTAAAACGACCACATTCTATATCGCAACGGGGTTAGAGAAACCCAATCAAGGTCAGGTTTGGCTGGATGATTTGGAGATTACGGCCGTTCCAATTCATCAACGGGCCAGGTTGGGGGTTGGCTATTTGCCCCAGGAGGCCAGCATTTTCCGGCATTTAAGTGTGCGGGATAACCTGTTACTGGTGATGGAGCAGACACGGGTACCCCGACAAGAGTGGGGAGAGCGGCTTTATTTTTTATTAAAAGAGTTTCGCCTGGAAACGGTCGCCAATCGTTTAGGCGTCCAGGTTTCAGGAGGAGAGCGGCGGCGTACCGAGATTGCCCGTGCCTTAGCCGCCGGCCCCGATGGCCCCAAGTTTTTGTTGTTAGATGAGCCCTTTGCGGGGGTTGACCCCATTGCGGTGGCTGAGATTCAGCAGATTGTGGCGCAACTGCGCGATCGCCAGATGGGCATTCTCATCACTGACCATAATGTGCGAGAGACCCTCGCCATCACCGATCGGTCTTACATTATGCGAGATGGGCAAATTTTAGCATCCGGTAGTTCTGACGAGCTCTATGGCAACCCCCTGGTGCGCCAATACTACCTGGGCGATCATTTCCAGCCCTGATCCTTACTGCTCCTCTTTCAATGCCGCTCTCTATGACCTCTGGCCTCCCTATTGTGAAGCAATTCTCCCTTCCTCCCTTCTCCCGTTTGAGCCTCAGTTCTGTGATGGATCGATACATCATTGGCGAACTGCTGATGCCCTTTTTGTTTGGCGTGGGGGCCTTTTCTTCGATCGGGGTGGCAGTTGGGGTACTGTTTGACCTGATGCGCCGCATGACTGAGGCAGGGCTACCCTTTACCATTGCGCTGCAGGTTTTTTTATTAAAATTGCCCTATTTTGTCAGCCTGGCTTTTCCCATGTCGATCTTGCTGGCCAGCCTGATGACCTATGGGCGATTATCTAGTGAAAGTGAGTTAATTGCCTTGCGTAGTGCTGGCGTCAGCATTTACCGTATTGTTGTGCCAGCAATTGTTTTAAGTCTGGTGGTGACTGCTATTACCTTTGCCTTTAACGAGGCGATCGTACCTGCGGCAAATTACCGGGCTGAAGTTACCCTGAGGAGCGGTTTGGGCAAAAAATCGACGCCCTATAAGGAACGTAACATTGTTTTTCAGGAGTATAGCCGCGAATCTGGTAAAAACAGGCTCTCACGCATCTTTTATGCCAGAGAGTTTGATGGCAAACAAATGCAGGGGTTGACGATTCTAGATTTTTCTCGCGATGGCTTGAGCCAGATTGTCTCAGCGCGAGAAGCAGAGTGGAACTTTGATCAGAAGGTCTGGGACTTCACGGGTGGCACAATTTACCTGGTCGCTCCAGATGGCTCTTACCGAAATATTGTGCGGTTTGATCGTCAGAAATTGCAATTGCCCCGTACCCCCCTCGATATTGCCCGCACCGATCGGGATGACAATGAAATGAATATTATTGAATTGAGTCAACAAATTCCCCTGATTGAGCAAACCGGGGATATCAAAAAGGTGCGCAATTTAAGACTGCGTCGGGCCCAAAAAATTGCCTTTCCCTTTGCTTGTCTACTCTTTGGCACGGTGGGTGCGACCCTGGGTATTCGCCCCCAACGCAGTGGTAAGCGGGCTACTGGTTTTGGCCTTAGTCTGATTATCATCATGACCTACTACCTGTTTATCAGCGTATGCGAGACGCTTTACCACTTTGAATTTCTCTCAGCGATGATGGCAGCATGGTTACCCAATTTAACCGGTATGGCGACCGCGTTCTTTTTACTGCACCGCCTTAATCGGTAATTTATTTTGATCGAGTCAATTATCTGGAAACCAAATGGAGATGGGCCTTGCCCACAGAGCCAAAAATCAATAACTTTTCTGCGATTACAGACTGCATCCTGACGATCGCGTGATCCATGACGTCTACTAAGTCTGGCTTGTTTTGCGGGTTACACAGGTCTTCTTTCAAAGATTGCATATAGGCCTGGCGCACCTCCGTATTAACGTTAAATTTGCAAACACCCAGGCTGATAGATTGGCTGATCATGCTTTCTGGCAACCCCGACGCCCCGTGCAGTACTAGGGGAACATCCACCCGCGATCGAATCCGCTCTAAGCGAGCAAAATCTAATCGGGGCGGGCTTTTATATTCTCCATGGACGTTACCGATCGTCACCGCCAGGGCATCGACCTGAGTTTCCCTGACAAACTCACGGGCCTGATCGGGATCGGTCATCTTGGCTTCTTTTTCAGAAATGGTGAGCCCATCTTCAGTCCCACTGATACGGCCAATCTCCGCTTCTACTACCGCCCCTTTTTGATGGGCCAGTAGAGTCATTTCACGGGTAAAGGCCAGGTTTTGCTCGTAGGGTAGGTGAGAGCCGTCTGCCATTATAGAAGTCATGCCTGCATCTAAGGCCCGCTTAATATCACTGGCAGATGTGCTGTGATCGAGATGCACCGATACCGGAACTTGGGCCTGCCGGGCCGCCTCCAAACATAGGGCGACCAGGGCTGCCCCCCCATAAATTAAGGCGCTGGGATGCAGTTGCAGCATCACTGGACTGCGCATCTCTTCGGCAGCAGTGACAACCGCTTTTACCCCCTCCAGGTTATAGACGTTAAATGCTCCAATGGCGTAAATGTTGCGGAGAGCCGTTTCTAGCAGTTCATAGGTAGAGCTCAACATTGTCTGATAATTTGAGTCTGGTAACAAATTGAGATTTCTCTATTGTCCACTGTCTGAGGCAGAGAGTGACAAACATGACAGCCAGCATTGAAGAATTTACAAATGCAGCAGAACGGCAAAAAAGTCGGCGTTGCTGAAAAGTCTATAGATCAGCCAGATTAGGTACTTATGCTACAAGCGCTTTCCCAATTCATGACCTTTCAAGAGTTCCTGGCCTGGAAACCGGAGACGGCCCGCTACGAGTTGCACGATGGAGTGATAGTTGAAATGCAGCCAACTGGCCCCCATGAA
>JBJTUO010000106.1:0-7051 GCA_046080785.1 Leptolyngbyaceae cyanobacterium
ACCAACCGTCTCCGCGTCTCCGGTATCCGACGGTCAAAAAACATGCCTCGAAACGGAAGAAATCCGAGAAATCCCCGAAACAGTCTGAGCCAATAGCAGTCTAGTTTCGAGTGACAGATGCGAACGCTTGAACTATATCAAGTTTCTTGAAGGAACTGGGCGATTTTGCCTGTCCGTCTGCAACCGCCCCTGTCACCCCATTAGTCCAAAATTCAGACTTATCAGCGATCGGCTGATGCGATTGCCGCTGTTGCTTAACCCCTAATGCTTGCGTTGCAGAGACCGTTGTATGTCAAGATGTATACTGTGTGGGTCACCTCGTCGCTAACAAACGCTCTTATTCCTGCAGCCGTCGCCCTAGGTAACTTTGATGGCATCCATCTTGGGCATCGGCAAGTCATTCAACCTATCTTGCCGCCAGCCAGGGGGCTTTCTCAGCAAAAGACCTACTCTACAGTTGTCACGTTTGATCCCCACCCCCAAGAATTTTTTTCTGGCCAGACTCGTTGTCTTCTGACCCCCCTTCCAGAAAAAGTGATGCAACTGCGTCAATTGGGGGTAGACCAACTTGTATTACTGCCCTTTGACCGAGAGTTGGCGGCCCTCAGCCCGCAGCAGTTTGTGGAACAGATTCTGATTCAAGGGTTAGCTGTCCAACGCATTAGTGTCGGGCAAGATTTTTGCTTTGGCCACCAGCGTTCTGGAACAGCCCTGGACTTGCAGGCGATCGCGGCAGACTATGGTGTCAAAGTTGTCATCGCTCCATTGCAAGAGTCTCATGGCGATCGGATTAGTAGTTCTGCCATTCGTCAGGCTCTACAAGTAGGAGATTTATCTTTAGCCAATACCCTTTTAGGCCGATCCTATCTCTTAATGGGTGAAGTGATTCAAGGGCAACAGTTGGGACGGACGTTAGGCTTTCCCACAGCCAATTTAAAACTGCCACCAGAGAAGTTTTTACCGCAGTCGGGCGTCTACGCTGTCAGAGCCCAAATTAGCCCAACCCCTAGCCCATCTGATTTAGTCTTTAACCCCCAGATGTTGGGGGTCATGAACCTTGGCTATCGACCTACTGTAGATGGCCATCGGCAAGTCGCAGAAGTGCATCTTCTAGATTGGCGGGGAGATTTGTATCACCAGTCTTTAATCGTTAGTTTAGAAAAGTTTATTCGCCCAGAGCTAAAATTTGAGTCACTTGAGGCTCTAAAAACTCAAATTGAAACTGACTGTAACTTTGCCAGGACAATGTTTGCAGCAGCCCTGCCGGATCAAGAAAATAAAGATTGAGCCTTAACGGAGTGTCCAGGCTACCCCCCTATGAGCGATTCTATCCAACAGTTAATCGAAAACCTAAACTGTGTAATTGTGGGCAAACAAGATGCCATTCGCCTGGTATTGGTTGCCCTTTTATCAGGCGGCCATGCCCTTTTAGAGGATGTGCCAGGGGTCGGTAAAACCCTACTGGCTAAATCTCTGGCTCGCTCAATCGACGGTAAATTTCAGCGCATACAGTGCACACCAGACCTGCTACCCACAGATATAACGGGTACTAATATCTGGAACCCCAGCACAGGTGAGTTTCAATTTCTATCTGGCCCCGTATTTGCCAATATCTTACTGACTGACGAAATCAATCGGGCCACCCCCCGCACCCAATCTGCCCTGCTGGAAGTGATGGAAGAACATCAAGTCACGGTAGACGGCATTTCTCGCCCAGTGCCCACCCCATTTTTTGTCATTGCCACGCAAAACCCGATTGAGCATCAGGGGACTTTTGCTTTGCCAGAAGCCCAGATGGACCGGTTTATGCTTTCTCTCTCCTTAGGGTATCCCAGCGAAGCTGAGGAATTGCAAATGCTGCAACGGCTCCAACATCGGATCGGCGTCAATGATTTAAACCCCTGTCTTTCGTTAGACAAAATGCAGGAACTTTGCCATTTATGCAGGCAGGTTGTCGTTGAAACCTCTTTGCAGCAATACATTACCCATCTGGTGCGGGTGACCCGGCAGGATGAAGAAATTAGTCTAGGGGCCAGTCCACGGGGTACGGTAGCCCTCTATCGCGCCGGGCAGGCCCTTGCTTTTTTAGACGGGCGAGACTATGTGATTCCAGATGACATTAAATATTTAGCGCCCTACGTCTTGTCCCATCGCATTATCCCGATTGCCGGACGGAGACCGGGCCCGATCGTCGAGCGGTTACTACACTCAGTGCCAATTTGAGCTTTGGCTTAAAACAACTGCCACTCCTGCGATCGCAGCATTTTTAAGTGTTCCAGGCGATGGCTAAAATAACTGTCGTCTAACCGACTGAAGTTGTGTAGGCGTTCATGGCTGAGGCCAATCCACCAGGCCCAAATATGAGCTGCTTGGGTCAGATATTGGAGTGACCTCAGTTCATACTCTGTTAGAGGTTGAACGGACTGATACCCAGAGATAAAACCATCACGCACCTGGCGACCCACACCAGCGCTGAGGGAAACCTGCAAATACTTACCTAACTCAAAGGCTCGCCAGCCATAACCGCACTGGTCAAAGTCAAATAGAGTGACCTGGTTATCACTAGTGAAGTGAGCATTGCCACTATGGGGATCCCCCCAACAGACCACCCAGTAAGGGGCTTTTTGAGGCAAGTGCTGCAGTTGGGTTTTAATGGTTTCAATCGTTTTCTCGATGTAGGCGAGGTCGGAGGACCGGTGCTTTAGAAAGGGGGCAATGGCCGCCAGGGATTGATCAAGTAAATGCTCTAGCGTTAAAGGTTGGCGGTAGGCCCTGGTACGAAAGCCACTGGAGATTAAATGTAACTCTGCCACGGTTTGACCCAGCACCTGGCTTTGGGCAACATTTAGGTCACCAAGGGCGATCGACCCAGGGGCATAGGAAAACAAAGCAGCGTACCGCTTACCTTCTGGGGCATCAATTTCGATCGAGAGATAACCATCTCGCGTCCAGAGGGGGTAGGCAACGGGCAGTCGTTGTTGATGCCAATAATCCAGCAACTCTAATTCAAAATCTATATCTGATTTTGTCCGCCAGTGCGCATGGGAAACTCTCAAAACGTAGTGACTTCGAGCCGTTTCGACCAGATAAATATCACTTAAACCCCGGTTCCAAAACTGACAATGGGTAATTTCTCCAATGCCATAGAGGGGCAAAATGCGGGTAGTCAGCGCCTCACAGGACAGGGTGGAATAGACGACCGGAAAGGCATCGCCCATTGGGCAGGAACGGCTGACGCTGGCTCGTGGTCTTGAGAGCGTTAACATAATCAATATCAGGTTTGAAGTGAAGTTAGAAGCGAAACTGGCTTTTATAATGAAACCGTTTTAAACCTCAACTTGTAGAGAAATGATTCACACACTCCCCCTGTTAATAGTCTGAGTGATCAAGCAAAAAATCTGTAGCTTTAGCTACTAAATATCTGGCATTGCTAATTCCAGGGATAAAAGCGCAAGGCGGGACATTTTATTGGGGCAGGGATCAGAACTCAGAATCTAGAATTCAGGAGGCAAAAGCCAGAATTCAGGAGCCAGAATTCAGGAGCCAGAAGCCAGAATCTAGGAGACAGAATTCAGAATCCAGAAATTTGCCTGACTTCTTCTCTCCTAACTCCTAGCCCATCCAAAATTTCCCAGTTTAAGTTGATGCCCATAAATAAAAAAGGTGCTGAAAGTGTATCTCTTTTAATTAAGCGATCGCAGAGGAACCTAAATCCGGTGGTACATCTTGCCAGCGACCGGGGCCGACTGCTCTCAGGGCTTCTTTTAGATCTACATCCCCTGTATAAAGGGCGCGACCGACAATCACCCCTTCCACCCCTTGCGGTTCGAGGGCCAGCAGACTGAGTAAGTCTGTAATAGAACTGACACCGCCGGAGGCAATCACGGGCACAGGAGTAGCATTCGCTAACTCCCGTAAAGCTTCCAGGTTGGGGCCCTGGAGAGTGCCGTCTCGGTGAATATCGGTGTAGATGATGGCGGCAACCCCAGCAGTGGCCATTTGTTGAGCCAGGTCAGTAGCCCTGACAGAGGACGTCTCCAGCCACCCTCGTGTGGCAACCTGACCGTTGCGGGCATCAATACCCACCACAATTTGACCGGGAAAGGCTTGACAGAGCTGAGTCACCAGGTCGGGCTGTTCTACTGCGATCGTTCCTAAAATCACACGCTGCACCCCTCGATCGAGTAACTCGGCGACGCTCTGACGGTCGCGGAGGCCACCCCCTACCTGAATGGGGATATCAATCGCTGCCGCGATCGCGGTAATGGTTGACAGATTTACGGGATGCCCTGCCTTTGCCCCATCTAAATCAACGACATGGAGGCGAGTGATGCCCTGATCAACCCACTGGCGGGCAACCGCGACCGGATCCTGGTTAAACGTCTCGGCCTGATTATAATCGCCCTGGTAAAGACGAACGCAGCGGCCTTCCAGTAGATCGATGGCGGGAATAACCTCCATCCCTCAGTCCTTTTGCTTAGGTGGTTCAACTGCACAGTAGCGGATGGTCTGTGTAAGATCAATACCTTTAATCCAGGGATGGGGAATCGAAAAAGTTTACATTTCTTATTGATTTGCCTGGTTTTCCCCACAAATTCCACACTGTTTCCCCAATTCCCCAAGGATTCTCCACACCCTCTCCACACGTTATCCCCAGATCCGCATCAGTTTTCCACAGGGGGGCACGAATTCATCGGAGTTTGAGGTGTCCTTGCAAAACTGGGGACGATCGCCGACATTTGCTTAAAAAAAAGGGGGGGTTAATGAAGAAACGTAACAAAAATTGGGCTGAAAGTCCGATTTCTTCGTGGGCGATATTTTTTTCTAACGTCGGTTGTAATAATTTGCAGCATTGACAACCCAGGGAGGGTGGCTACAGAATGAAGCTTCCCTGATGATCACGCACTGTTCCCTCACCCAAATTCTTTACCCTCAGCCAATGAGAGGGCAAGGAAAGGCAATCGGAATGGTTGACGTGGCTTTGCCATGCTGATTCGATCGGGAATCCTATTCACTTCACCTTATGGAGTTAAGGTCTGTATGAATTCCACCGTTAGTCTGATGGTCGAAATCCCTGATGTCCTGCATGACTCACTCAAAAGCTACCTTGAGTTGCGCCCCGATTGGGATCAGGACCGGGTTATGACAGCGGCGATCTCCCTGTTTCTCCTGCAAAACCGAGGCAGCGATCGATATGCAGATTCCCTGTCCCAACGTCAGGCCTCTCGTATCTATTTAGATGCTGTCTTCAAACGGCCGATTGGCACCAATAATTGATTGCCACCGTTCAGATTTAGCCTTGTGTAACCTGACGGAGGTGAGCCAGAGAGCCTTCCCTGGCTTGGCTTTTGACCGATCAACCCTGTCCTGAGTGTTCTGACCAAAGCGATATTTTCCCAATTGCCCCTATGCCTTACCAGATTTCAGCCACTAAACTGCAAGCCTATCACCGTTGTCCCTTTGCCTACTACCTCCGCTATGAGCGAGGCTTGACCAGCAATGAAGTGTTTGGCTCGGCTACCCTGGGGATTGCGCTGCACCAGACCCTGGCCCAGTACCATCGCGATTGGCATTATCGGGAGCCCTTACCTGACCAGCGGTGGTTACACCACTGCTGGCAACAACACTCTGCCGATCTATCCAGCAATCAGGTGACAGAGGGCATGGAAATTTTGGACAACTATTACCGCAGTTTCATTGCGTCAGAGGTCGCCTTTAATCAACCCCTGGCGGTGGAGGGTAGAATTCAGGGTTATTTGAAGGTAGAGAGTCTGGAGTTTTTGATTGTGGGGCGCTACGATCGTTTGGATTTTGTCCCCGATGGTCTGGAGTTGATTGATTACAAGTCGGGGCGGGAGGTGAAGCTACCAGATCCAGAGGAGATCGATCTTCAGATTGGTCTGTACTACCTGGCCCTAGAGCAAACCTATCAGCAAAGCCTGCGCTATCTCAGTCTGTTGTTCCTTCGGAGTGGGGAAAAAATTCAATTTGAAGCAACCGAGGCCCATCGACGGCAGGTAGAAAAAGTAATAGGCAACCTGGCTGTGCGACTCCGTTACGACCGGGGCTGGGAGCCTACCCCCGGTGAAGCCTGCGATCGCTGTGCTTTTTCTCGCTATTGCCCCGCCGTTACCCCCCATCCGACAGCGCTTCCTGAAACTCGCAGTAAATCTCAATTGCAACTGGTGTTGGATTTTTAATCGCCAGTCTTTTCAAATCAGATTAGTCCTACAACAATTTTCTGAGAACTGAGGTACACCTGATTGTGGATAGTTAACCTAAACGAAGGGGGCACCCCCTCCGCTCGGCTCCAAAACCGTGCTTGAGACTGGCTGGGTTCAACTCACGACACTTCAGATACACCTTCGCTTTCGCTATCCATAGACTCATGCTCGGCGGCCACCGGATGAGGCTTCCAGTTTTACGCCTTTTCACCCCGCTTTACGGATTGTAGGCGTAAGACTTCCCGAAGGGTAGACCAGTCGCTACCGTAGAGGTGATGCTGTTACTACTTGCACCTGTAGAGCTTCGGCTTCCCCGTCATCCAAGGTTTGCCGCAGCAGTTGAACGAAGGACTGGTTGCTAACAGGCTGAACTTGAATCCATCCAGCGCTAATAGCGGCTTGAATGGGCTGGGAACCGGGACGATCTTCTTCGATCTTCATCTCGTCCAGGACACCAGGTGGGATCTGAAGCTGACCAAATTGCTGGCGCAACAGATCCAGTTGACCGACAATTGCCAAATTCAGAATGGGGGAGGTGTTACTGACGACAGGCATAGGCGAGATCGTCCTCAAGTTCTTCGGTGCCGTAGTGTCGCAAGATGCCACGCTAAAGGCGATCTCACTTCTATGGGGGTGGGTGATCGTTCAAGAATGTGAACAAGAAAGAGGGTTGGGTTGACTTAAGGAAACCCAACCTACAGGAGGGCAATCGCACTGCCTGAGGGCTTGATTTTGGGTTGAAGCAGAAACCTGACCCTCAACCGCTAGATGGGTGAGAAATGCTTCGATTTCAGCGTTGCCCATCTCTTTGGGATGACGCTTATGGT
>JBJTUO010000107.1:0-2570 GCA_046080785.1 Leptolyngbyaceae cyanobacterium
AGTGGAGCAAACATGGGATTTTCTAAAAGATGTCGAACATCATATTGCTTAACTTCTTGATTCGTAAATTCAATCATCAAAGTGTGGTCATCAATTGCTTTAGCTCTTAAAATTCGAGGATATTTCATAGGATCCTAACTCTACTTGAGGGGCGGTAGTTTACGAAACTCTTGGGTGTTCCACATTTGCAAAAGATCTTGCTGGTACAGTGCTGCCCACTCTAGAACTAATTTCTGAGCACGACTGGGCAGATCTCCCTCAATAATTTCCAGCGACTCAATGCTGACCAATGCATTATATTCACCATAGATTGCATGAAAATGGGGCGGAGGGTGATCGCCAAAGAACACCTTGATCACAATTCCATAAAAACGAGCAACCTCTGGCATCACCCTCTAATTACAACTATTGACCTAATATCAAATCTCTTTGAAGGAGCATATTATCTGACCCCTCCCAACCTCCCGTTGGTAAGGGGAGGTGCCGCAGGCGGTGGGGTGAATTTTATGCAACATCACATTGAATTGGTATAACCTCAATTGTATCAAAGTCCATATCCTGGCTTCAGGGCGATCGCGCTATGCCCAAGCTTCCTCAACGCCGTTCTTGTCCTGCGATCGCGGCAGCGAGTAGATTTTTTGTCTCGTAGCTCGTTCTCGTAGCTCGTTCTCGTAGCTCCAGCTTCGATGATTCACAAATCCCTCAATTATTGGCTGTCATTCCCGTGCAGCTTCCACCTGCAAGTGGGAACCTTAAATCTGTTGATCAATATCGATTTTAATATTCTTGATTTACTTTCCGAACAAAGGAATAGGCTTTTTAAGCTCTATTCCAGCGATAAGAGGTTTCTCCAAGTAGAACAGGTATAAATCATGACTGTTTAGCACCGTGGCGTGGATCAATGGCAGGGAACCGGTCTACAAGGCGAACCTGACCTTGCTTCACAACAACCGTGATTAGCGGTAAATCTTTTGCAGCGGGACCATGCACAACTCGCCCCTGTGAGTCGTATTGAGAACCGTGGCAGGGACAGACAAATCGATTTTGGGCTGCCTTCCATTCCACCGTACAGCCTAGATGGGTGCAAACAGGTTTAATGCCATAGGGCGCAATTTTGGGCCCCTCTGTGATCACCAGGTAGTCTACGTCTGGTACAGGCAGACCCTTGACTGGAAGAGGTTCTCCCACTTTTCCACTCATCAGGAGTGTGTTCGCAGATATCGGCTTTCCAGCCATATCCTTCGCCTGTACCCCTGGCAGATAATTTTCACAGCGAGAATTGAGCGGAAATTCAGCACACAACTCTTCCAGGGTAGAATCTACGGCCTGAGTTTTACTGGGAAGAAGAAATCCAAGGGTAACTGCTCCGGTAGCGCTCCCAATTAGATATTGCAAGAATTGCCGTCGAGAATTACTGCAAGAGAACAGGCTGTAACGAGGGAAAGAGTCTCTGTTCATGACTTGGATCTCTTGCTGTTTTCTTCTAAAGGATGGAACTGATCTTAGGTGATAAATCTACACTACACGACTTGGAAAGTTATGAGCACGGATATCGAGCGATCGCTGATAAAACCGGCAAGTTTCCATTCAAGTGGGATCCCCAGCGAGTGGGGACTCAAGAACGAAACTTGGTCATAGAGGCTTACCGCAAGTATCGTTTCCATTCAAGTGGGATCCCCAGCGAGTGGGGACTGAAAGAGCACCAGTTAAACAACGCAAAGCAGATTTCGTATTTTGTTTCCATTCAAGTGGGATCCCCAGCGAGTGGGGACTTAAGAAAACAATCTCTTTAGCAAAAACATATACGTCGCAGGTTTCCATTCAAGTGGGATCCCCAGCGAGTGGGGACCCTGAGCGCATTAGCGAACTGCTGAACCAACTCGGCTGGAAGTTTCCATTCAAGTGGGATCCCCAGCGAGTGGGGACGTTACCGTTTAATAAACGGCCAAACAAAGCTGTTACTGTTTCCATTCAAGTGGGATCCCCAGCGAGTGGGGACAGCCGAAAACTACTACCGGCTCAGGTACACGCGCTGTAGAGTTTCCATTCAAGTGGGATCCCCAGCGAGTGGGGACAAAAGCCTGTAGCGTCTGCGGTGTAGCTCTAAGGATTGGTTTCCATTCAAGTGGGATCCCCAGCGAGTGGGGACTCTAGCGCAGTCAGCATATACAATATGCTTTTCTAGTTTCCATTCAAGTGGGATCCCCAGCGAGTGGGGACTTATATCGGCTGTGCTTGAAGTTAATCGTAGCGTTGCAGTTTCCATTCAAGTGGGATCCCCAGCGAGTGGGGACAAGCCGGTGGTGAATCGCGGCGGCGATCGCTGCCAACTTTGTTTCCATTCAAGTGGGATCCCCAGCGAGTGGGGACGTACTTGGGTCAGGCGCATTAATAATGGCATCTGTGGTTTCCATTCAAGTGGGATCCCCAGCGAGTGGGGACGGCAAAGAACACACATACAAATGGGATGAAGAAACCGAGTTTCCATTCAAGTGGGATCCCCAGCGAGTGGGGACAGATTGATGAGTTAACCCCTAATCCAATCAATCCCAGGATTGGGTTTCCATTCA
>JBJTUO010000108.1:0-3614 GCA_046080785.1 Leptolyngbyaceae cyanobacterium
TGGTGGCAGCGTTGGGTGAGGGCGATCAGTAGGGGGTCGGCGATGGGGCCGCCGCCTACAATCGCGCCGGTGTTTCTAAGTTGGGTGACTTCGGCCTGGCGGATTTCGGTGTCGGTGGAGAGCAGCATCACTTGATGGCTAGCCTGGGTCTTGTGGGTTTGGTCAGAACGCTGATGACTGGGTGGATCGGTCTCTTTTCAGACTGGGTAGGCGTTCTGACTGGCCGCCGCTGCGCTACGGCGATCTCTCTCTACTAAATGCTGTCGATGTTCTGAGTCGAGGCGACCAAGGGGGGTGTCGATCGCGACGGGGAGCTGCCGGCCAGAGGCCTGGGCCAGGCCCCAGAGCAGGGCAATAGCGAGGATCTGTTTTTCTCCGGCAGAGAGGCGGTGTTTTGGGAGGGGGTAGGATTCAGAAGCTAGCGGCCGGGTTACTGGCGGGGGGGTGGCTCTTGGGTTGCTGGTCTATGGAGGGCCTGTTTGGGGTGGTGGTTTGGGTGGTTGGCGGGGTTATGGGTAGGTGGAGGGCAGGGTTTTGATCGAGGGGTGATCTGCCTAGGAGTGGGTTGCTGTTAAACACAAAGAAGTTTTACAATTACAAGATGGGTGCTTGTGGAGTGTTTAGACTGATCGTTTTTTTGCCTACGATCCCTCCAGGGGTATTTAGACAGACAGGTTTCCACCTAAAATTCCCTATGCAGGTATTAGACGGAAAATTCCTCTCTATTTAATAGTTTGGTAGAACTGATTTACCATTTAGTAACTAGATATGTTGACAGTTAATCCAAGCAACCATGATACCGCCGAGCATAAGGCAGCCCTTGTGCTGGCCAAGGCAGTTTCTGCGGAGTTCCCAGAAGTCAATAGTTCTCGAGAAATCGTATTTGAGATATTCTCTAACATTCAATGCTTTGGACAGAGGCCCCAAGACGTTGATCTCCTGGTTGTGTTCGCGGATTACCGAGCAACAGAAAAGCTTCAAAAATTAAAGAGTGGCAGAGTAATTCATTCTTTCTGTGCAACTATAGAAGTCAAATCCCACAGCCATGAATCAGTATGGTTTGCAGGGCAAAAATGTTTTGTTAGATACAATGATAGAGACCATGACGTAACCTCGCAAAGCGAGGCCCAAAAGTATTCGCTAAAGAACTATATAGAACGTAATTTACGAACTGGAAAAGCACCTTGGATTAACAACCTGATATGGCTTACTAATGTAGCCTCCTCAGACCTTCCCAAAAGTGAAAACAACATTCTTGGGTCAGATTCCGGATGGGGAGACTTGATAGACAAGATTGGATTGCTAAATATATCAACAGCGAATACCATTCAGACTTTCTCGTCAAGATCGTGGTTAAATGGAATAACAGGAATTTTTGCTAGACGCCTTGAAGCGTCAAAGATCGACAGGAAGAGAATTGAGGCAATTACAAGATCTGTTCTTGACAGAGATCAGCAACGATATGCAGACAAGCTTGGCAAACAGTTGCTTGTAATTCGCGGAAGAGGTGGTACCGGAAAAACTGTACGGCTAATTCAGATTGGATCACAAGCATATGACGAGTATGGTATGCGAGTTATTCTGCTTACATATAACAAAGCACTGGTTGCCGATATTACTCGTTTATTGTCTATTCAAGGAGTGAGAAACGCAACGGGAGAATCTGGGATGATGGTCAGAACAATTCATTCCTTTGTACGAAAGTGGCTGACGTCACTAGCTGTACTCCCCAAAAGATGCAAGGATTTCCTTGATAACTATGACTCTTACAAACGTGAGGCACTGGAGCTTCTATCACAAAAGACTATTACCGAAGAAGACATCAAGCTGGCTAGATCATCTTATAGTAGGGATTTAGACTGGGATTTGCTCTTGATTGACGAATCACAAGATTGGCCAGAATCAGAAAGGGACTTGCTATATCAGTTCTACAACCCAGACAACATTATAATTGCCGATGGTGTTGACCAGTTTGTTCGTGGCATCGAGAGGATTGATTGGCGCCAAGGCATGTCTAGGCGTAATTCGCAAGTTATTAGACTTCGGAAGAGCATGCGGCTTAAAGCTGAAATTTGTCAGGTAGTAAAGGCGATTGCCGATGAATTAAACATTGCCGAATGGGACCTTGAGCCAGTCCCAGAAGCATATGGCGGCAAGGTTTATATTGTTGTTGGCAATGGATTATCGGAGAAGCTTCATAGTCGAATTTTCGCTACTGCATCAAGCGATGGCAACAGGCCAGTTGACATGCTTCTATGCGTTCCGCCTTCCTGGGTTGACCGTGAATCAGTGCCCCGAGTGTCTAGAGTTGCCAAAGCTTATACAAATAAATGGGGGAAGAGTGTTTGGGATGGTGTTAATGATGAGCTTAGAGGGGAATATCCAACTAGTCTGGATCAGTACAGGATTGTGCAGTACGATTCTTGCCGAGGACTTGAGGGATGGGCGGTCGTCTGCTTTGCTCTTGACAATTTCTTTGATCACAAAAAGGATAAAGCAGAAATCTCTAATGATGCCAGACAAAGCCTTTTCTATGATCAGGAACTAGCCAGCATAGAGTTTGCCAAGAAGTGGTTAATGATACCCTTGACAAGGGCGATAGATGCTTTAATCATTCATATCGAAGATCCAGACTCTTATGTCGGGCAAGTTCTGAAAGTAGTGCATGACAAGTTTCCAGATGTAGTTAAGTGGGACGTCTACGATTAACAGGCTGTCCACCGAATATCCAGATGCAGAAGGCGGGAAGCCAGTCTCTTTAACAACCGTACAAGCACTTGCCCGCTTCTTATCTGTGGCGTTATTTTAACTTCTGGAGTTTTTCAAACCGCATTCCACCTTTCCCGATGCCATTTCAACGCCTCTAAACTCGGCATAAATCGCTGCTCTCGGGGTAGGTCAATCCGTTCTCCCCTAAAGGCCATCATCCCCCGGCTTTCCTGGGGGGCTTCTTCGGTAAACCGATCGCGGGGAATCACTATCCGGTAATCCTCATCCACCCCAAACCAGCCGCGGTCAAAGGCCCAGTGGTGGTTTTTGCAGAGGGCGAGGCCGTTGACAAAGCGGTCGTCGCGAAATTGGGCGAAGGGTTGAATGTGGGCGCCGTCCACCAGGTTGCCCCCATCCCAACTGATTACCCGCAGTTTGCAAAAGGCGCAGCGTTGGTCGTAGAGTTTCACCACGTTGCGGCGAAAGGCGGCGTTGCGGACGAAGATCTGGTCCTGGTCCTTGAGGTCGTCGGTGTTATAGGTGGCGCCGCCGGAGTCGAAGAGGGTTTGCTGGATGGTTTCGAATTCGTCGTATTTGAAGGACTCGGTGATCTGGTCGCGTTTTTCGGGGAACCAGGCCTGGATCAGCAGGGTGGTGAGGTGCTGGCGGCTGGGGGCGGCCTGCAGGAGGGCAAACAGGTCCCCATCCAGGTAGGCGTACTGCACCGCCGATCGCAGCGCCGGTAGGGTGCGAAGCTTCACCCGGGCCTGAATGGCGGCTTCGAAGCCGGGGTTGGGCATCAGGTGCCAGAATTGGTCGCCGGTGAGGTGGAAGAAGGGCAGGGCGATGTTGGAGTGGTGATCGCTGGCGGCGAACTGGTGCCAAAACTTGAGGAAGTTGGCGGT
>JBJTUO010000109.1:0-26135 GCA_046080785.1 Leptolyngbyaceae cyanobacterium
GATTATGCTGGTTCTGATGGTTGCAGGCATTCCGGTTGGCGGCTTCACCAATAAATTTATTGTATCATTTTGCTTGTTTCGTTGGCATCAAGCCACACTCAACAAGCGCGGCTTTCATCCCGTCACCGAATCGCTCTTGAGTAAACACAATTCACGTTTTCGGTGCTCGGCTTCCCGCCGACTTAGCTAAAGTAGGACGAGACGCTGGTGACATACTCCCCAACTATGGCAATGTGGCCTTAGATTCGAGATAATTCAGCAATAATGGGCTGGTATTTGAATCGAGCAACTGGGCCAACAGCGATGCATCTTGATCCTAACGACCTTCAAGCGATTCGAGCCTGCTGTCAGGATGAAGCCAGCTACCATCGCCTGTTAGGGCTGCTGACAGACTTACGGGAGGGGATGCATCGTCCAAATATGGAAGACTTACAGGTATTAAGTCAACGGCAGGATGACTTTTTGCACGCCATTTGCCATGATCTGCGAACGCCAGTCATCGGAATGCAACTGGTGCTTCAGAATTTACAGAAAAAAACTGAAGACCCCATTCCGCTCCCTCGGCCTCTGTTGCAGCGGATGCTAGAAAGCTGCGATCGCCAGATTCAATTGATCAATTCACTGCTGGAGGTTCATGCCTCAGATGTCAAGGGCATGATCCTGAATTACACCTCCATTAATTTAGGAGAACTGGTACAAGCAATTGTGCAGGCCCTCGCCCCTTTGATCACCGAGTATCAGGCAACTTTGATTAACCAGGTCAGCACCACCCTCCCCCCCCTATCGGCCGATGCCGCCCAAATTCGTCGAGTCTATGAAAACTTACTGACCAATGCCCTGAAACATAATCCACCGGGACTGCACATTATCCTGGAGGCCCAACTGAAACCGCAAGAGATCTGGTGTGCCGTTAAGGATGATGGAGTTGGCCTCACACCAGAAGAATGTGAAACTCTGTTTGAGCGCTATGCTCAGGGTTCCAAAGCCCGTCGCTCAGCCGGCCTAGGCTTGGGGCTCTACATTTGCCGTCAGATTATTTCAGCCCACGGGGGCCAGATCGGTGCTATTAGTCAGCCCCATCAGGGGGCAACCTTCTGGTTTACCCTACCCCTGGCTCAGAGGCAGCCTGCTACTCACCCAGATCAGAGATCCCCTTGACTCTGTGCCCTTACTCGCAGGTCTTGAGCACGGCAATCAAGTCGAGATGCATCAACTGTCGTCGAAGTTGTAAACCAGGGTCAGTAAGGCAGCAAGCCCGTAGCAGTCGTAGGGAGACATTGGCGATCGCCGGTGTTCGTTTCAGCCGACTTGGCGATCAATGGATTCCTGCCTGGGCGAGAATAGGGAGCAGTTCAAGTCCCTCCTGAATTAGGTAGGTTAAGCTCAAAAATGAAAAAATGTTATTATACCCATAACTCATATTTCAAAGTGGCTGACGCAGTGTGGAAGATCCTCAAGCCCCTGAAGAACTTGCACGATTTCATGAACAACTGTGGCAAACCGTCCTTCAGTTTGGTAATTTTTCGGCGTTACAAGAACGTAATCGGATTGCTCGAGACTTACATGATTCCCTTGGTCAGGCACTTACGGCTCTTAATATTCAATTACAAACTGCTGTAAAGCTTCGGCAACTCGACCCAGGGAGGGCGGAAGAGTTTTTAGAAGAAGCCCAACGCTTAGGAGCAACAGCAATTAAAGAAATTCGTCAAACGGTCAAAACCCTACGGGCAGAAGATACTTTAGACGGCCAATCTATAGAGACTCTAATTTCATCCTTAGTTGGTAGCTTCTACCGCTCAACTGAAGTACTACCAATTGTCGATATCCATCTAGATGAGCCTCTTCTTCCTGCAGTGGCGACTCAGGTCTATCGCATTATTCAGGAAGCCTTAAACAATATTTGTAAATATGCTCAGGCTACAGAAGTTCAGATTCATTTGAGCAGCACCCCTACCTCGCTGGCTTTGATGATTCGAGATAATGGTCGGGGTTTTAACTTAAAAGAAACCACTCAAGGGTTTGGTTTGCAGGGCATGAGGGAGCGGGTCTCGCTGATGCGGGGTCAGTTTCAAGTTATTACAGAGCCAGGGGCGGGGTGTTGGATTCAAATTAACATGCCCCTCCGCAGCCTTTCACTAAAAGAGTTGGAAGAACAGCCTTCTGCTCAACAGGCTGACCAGGAGGGCAATGACACCCCGGTTGAGTTAGAAAGGGATCAAATCAATCAAGTTGAACCTCAAGCATCCGAGGTAAATGTACAAAATCAAGTCGTTCTTAGCCCTGCTCAGCATAACCATCTAACTCAAATACTATTGGCTTGGGTAGGCCCGATCGCGCCTATCCTGGTACAGACAGCGATCGGGCAGGCACAGACCTGCGATGATTTTGTTGAGCAACTTTCAGTTCATGTTCCACCCCACCACCGGCCTGAGCTTGAGCGGCACATCCAAACACTTTTCCAAAGTTCAGAAAGCCCACCAAAGTCGGGGGTGTTGCCCTCTTTGACTAGAATTTCATCTTTACCAACCGAGTCATCCTCTAACAATGAATCTAGCAATAGCACCCTTCAACCCTTGAACCAAGATATGGCTACCTATTGTGAGCATGAACTGGCTGCAATGATTGGTCCCATCGCTCATCTACTGGTACAAGATGCTCTATCTACTTGCCCCAACCGCTCACTAGATGAATTGCTAGACCACCTGGTCAAGAAAATTCCCAATCCTCAGAAAGCTGAGCAATTTAAGCAGCGTATCCTCTCTATTCGCCCCTCAAAACAGTTTTGACAGAACACTAGATGCAGTCGAAGCATAGGCATGGGGGTATGTCAGACTCGCGATACTTGCTGGTAAACCCTAGGAGCTTGCATGAAAAATGGAATTGGCAAAAATAGCAAGCTGGGCACGATTTTTAAAATTTAGGCGGTTAAACAGGTTTGTGATATAGGTCTTAACCGTACCTTCAGAAATATAGAGTTGCTCAGCTATTTCACGATTTGTTGCTCCAGTTGCAATCAGGTGCAATACTTCTCTTTCGCGAGCAGTTAACTTCTCTAACTTCGTCATGTCAGGTTGGGGGGGTGGGGTAGCTTGATCCGTTCTAGGAGTGAGCATCTTTTCTACCAACCCCGGTGCCATTTGCGTATAGCCCCGTGACACAAAACGAATGGATTCAGCTAATTCTTCTGAAGGCATATCTTTCAACAAATAGCCTTTTGCCCCAGCTCGCATTGAATCTTGCACATCACAATCGTCGTCATAGGTCGTGAGAACTAACACTTTTACCGTTGGAAACCGTTGAGAAATCAAGCGGGTAGCTTCTTTCCCATTCATTACCGGCATTCGCAAATCCATGAGCACGACATGGGGCTGCAATTGTTCTACAAGCTGAAGCGCAATCTCTCCATTTTCCGCTGAACCCACAACCTCTATATCCTCTTCCAGGCTTAACATTGCTTGTAGCCCTTGGCGAACAAGACTCTGATCATCTACCAGTAAAAGGCGAATCATTTTGGTACAGTAAGTTTAAACAGTTTTAGGCGGATCAATGGACTCTTCCGTAGAAGCATACGGATTGGCTGAGCCAGCATCGGCATGAACCTGGAACACATCCATTTGAAAAATAGAAATCGCTTTACGCACCTCTTGCATGGCGGTTATTCCCTGTTGATGGGCAATCACGAGAAATGAGTAAGCTCGATCCGGATCGGCCTGCCATAGTTTAACAGCGGTCTCTAGCTGAATATTCAGAGCAGCTAAGAATTGACCCAATTCATCATAACGATTATAAGCTAGAGAATGATGCCAGAGTAAATGGTCTAAAGCTTTCTCTTGCTCACTTTGACGCAATAAGGTTGAATTCGGTGGTTCTTCCTGAATTGACTGATTAGCCAACTGATTAAACTGAGGCAGATGCCGAGACATAGCTATTAATTGTATGCCTAACAGGAGAGTAAGGCCAACCCAGACCAGATCACGCTGGGTGTGAAATAAAGAGAGGAAGACGATCGCAAGCACACTGATCACAACCCATTCCAAATACAGAATGATTCGTAACCGAGGAACCTGGGTTTTGAAAGAAAATTTCACAGGCACAAAGGGTCAATGTCAGGATTTCTTTTATTATTAATTGCATCCGATTTGTATGGCCACTGTTTGCCCTGATTTCAAGACTTTCGTTGAATTAAGGTAAGACGAAAGTCGTAAGTATTTGGACTTTGGACTAACGAGGTAGAGAAAGGCAGTCAGTAGGACACGGTAAGGTTGATATAGGCTCATTGACATTCGTTTCTAAACGTGATGGAACCAGGTAACCCTGTGTGCCTGCTTCCACTGTCTTTTCTTCATCCATCCCAAGCTGCCCCAAGCTACGGAGTTACTGCCAATGATCAAATTTTGCCCATGCAAAGCGACTTTTATTAGCGACAATTCTAGCTCACAGAGAAAAGGTGTCCCTTCCTGGCCCGTAACTACACCTAATATCCATACTCCGGACTAAATTTGTTTAACTTCTCTGCGGCCTTTTTTTGCACCGTCGATCGCAGCAGGGGTGTAAAAGCCAATAGAGCTGTCGGCAACCCAAAGGTCATTTTGGCAAACTGAAAGGTAGAGATCGTATCAAACTGGTCGGTCTGGGCCACGATTTTGCCATCCCTCACCGTGAAGGTCGATCGGATCCAATAATCGACCGGGCGGAGCGTCTCACCATAGAGATAGACCACCTGATAGCGGGCCGTGACCCGATCACCCTCCACCTCGAGAATTTCAAAGTGCGGCACCTTCACTGGCTCTGGCCTGGGCGGGTAGGGCATACAAAACCAATGCCAAATGGCCTTGACCGCCTTGCCGTCAATCTTAAAGGCAAAATCAGAAAACTCAGCCTCATCCGCCAAATAAGCCTGCATGCTCTGAAAGTCATGCTGCTGATAGCACCTGAGAAAGCCACGAACGATCTCTTGACTCACCATTGTGTTACACCCACAAATCTATCTCAAAGTACCTCACCTTCGAGTAAAAGGAATAGATGGCTGATCGTGGGTAACAAAGATCCGGGTATTTCTTGCGAGCGATCGGACACCAGTAACAAACGATCGGATCTTTTTTACAAACATCCCGACGGTAGTAACAATTGCCCGATCGTGGGTAACAAACGTCTGGATATTTCTTGCAAGCGATCGGATCTTTCTTACAAACATCCCGACGGCAGTAACAAGCATCCGGATAAAAGTTAGAAATATCCGGACGGGAGTAACAAACGATTGGGTAGGCGTAACAAACAGCCGGGTGTTTCCTACAAAGGACAGAACTAAGGTAACAAATAACTGTTTAGAGGCAGACCAAATCGTGAAATAAATTCCTGTGCATACGGGAATAACAACATAGAATGTTTTTTCTCCACGGCTTATTGTCATTCCCACGGAAGTGGGAATCCACAGAAGGCTCTCGGTTCAATCCTAGATTATCGCTACGCGGGAATGACATTGGAGGTTAGTGGGGAGTGCCTCATGGCGCGACAAAAACGCAACTCAGCCGTCTTAGAACGGGCCAAACGTCGTCGCACGGCGTTAGATGTACCGTTGATCAGCTGAATACAAACATTCTGGTGGGGGCATTATTCCTGCAAAACCTCTGCCTGGCTGGGAAGTTGGGCTGCTGGTTCCAGGAGTGAGCGGCGATCGCCCGCTTCCATGATAGGGACTTGAATTCCGGTATTGACAAATTGATCCAGCCCCGGTCTGCGGAAGCGAACTTCCTGGCCCTGCAGGGCAGCCAACTGATCGGGGTTGTTTACTTTAAAATAAATGCCATTTTTGAATTGAAAGTATTGGCGAATCGGTTGATTACCCACATATAACTCCACTCCCAAACTATTCTGCGGCAGTGAGCTTCCTGTATAAAGCTTAATAATGTAAGAAACTTCCTGAATCGGAGTCTCAGTTGCCGCCGCAAGGTGATGAATTTTTCGTAAATCAGCCGCCTCAGGCTGAGCCGGAAGTAGCTGAATCGCCGTTAACACAATATCCAGTGGCATGGTCGAACTCCCTGATTAATTACAGAGTTGAATATCATCGAAGTAGAGTGATCCCCGGAAAAGATTAGTGTCACTCATTGGTTGATCAAACCGAAAAGTAATTGTTTGCAAATGTTGAATATCCACGCCACTGTCAACAAAAATGGAGAGGGGGATACGAATGGTTTGCATCACCGATCGCCGTAAATTAGGCCACACCTCCCGGCCAATTTGAGCCGGATAGGGCAGGGTAGCAAAGTCTGCGGCTTTGACCGCATGGGTCTGATTACCATCACTGAGGGCGATCGTAAAATTCAAAACATGATCCGCCAGGTTTTTGGGGTCATTTGACTGTCCCACCCGCAGCGAGAAGACTTGAAAGGCATGGGGAGGTAGCCCATCGGGATCGAGATAAATCACAAATTGTTGACCCGACCCATTCCAGTCTGCCCGGAACCCTCGGGTCTGTTGATAGAGGTTGCCCTGGGTGTTTTGGTTAAAAAACAGTTCACGCCCAGCAATCCCTGTAATGTCAATCCGACCTTGAACAGGCGGAGAAAGGGTAGTTGGAACGGTATCTTCCTCGTAATGGGCGATAAACAGACGATCAGAACCCTGATACTGACTCACCAAGGTCACGGTCTCTGGCAGCCAGCCCTGCTGTTGGCCCCAGTCAGCATCTTTCAGTAAATTCAGATAATCCGTGCGTTGCAGGAGAACCCCCTGGGCGATCGCAGAAATAAAGACTTTTGTGATGGTTTCCTGCTCGGCCCGTGATAGGGAAGGGCTGCCCTCCTGGGGCCAGACAGCATTGAAGAAATTGTGATTTGCCCCATAGATCCAGACCAGGGCTTTGAATCCCCTGGCGGGCTGGGTTGGTGCACTTAGATCGATCGGGTGGGCCTGATCATAGGTCTGGTAGCCTTCAAAGGTCCAGACATCCCCATCTTCGCTGCCGTGCAGGATGACATAATTATCGGTAATGGGGATGGGGCCATTCACCGGCTGATATTGATTGGCCGTGGGGGCGATAGCGACCACCGCTTTCAGATTGAAATGGTAAGGGCCTAACCCGCTGGAACCATCCAGCGGGACGGGGGGATCACCTGGATTAGGAACAACCGCATCCAGGGTATTGAAATAACTGGCATGGCCGATCGCCTCTCCTCCCCTGGAGTGCCCCGCAATCATAATGTTTGACAAATCTACTTTGCCAAACAAAGGATGATCGGGCTGTTGGTTCCAGATCTGAAATTGTTTGATCTGTTCCAGATGCACGATCGCACGGCCATCACTTTCACCCCAGTTAGCCCCATTTAAGAAATTACAGTCCACACTGCCCGCAATCATCCCGTGGGATGCCAACAAATCCAGAAGATAGCCATAGCCCGGTGTGGAGTTTTCTACTGGCCAGTGATTGCCGTGGGCAATTAACACCAGGGGAAATGGTCCGCAGCCTTGGGGCACCCGCAGTAGCCCGTTAATCGGTACGTTACTGGCCTGAAACGGCCATTTCGGCAGTGCTGGTAAATCAGCAAAATCAGACAGGTCGATGGAACGGGTTTGATACCCGGTCGTTGGCGTTTGGAAGGTTGCATATTGGGCTAGATCGGGGTCATCGCCATAGTCTAGACCAGGTGCCCCATAGACGATGGCATCGAAGGCGTAAGCTCCTGGCAGGGCCGGATTGTCCAGAGAATTGATTACATCGGTTAATGGGTTCATGGTTGGTTTGCGGAGTTCTTAAAAGGTTGCCTCTTCCGTGTTGATTAATTCAACCGGAGTCCATTGCTCCTCGACCACCAGCACTGACTCATAGAATCGGGGCCCGGCAAAGGCATTGAGGTAGAGAGAAGCGTCGTACTGAGCAAATACAGTGTATTCACCGGATGGTAGCCCAATTAAAAACCTGCCGCATGTATCGCTGACAACCGATGCATGCCAGTGTGGATGGTGATGGGCTGCACTCACGGGCCAGTATGGATCTTGACCGGGAATCTTGCCTGAAAAAATCCACACAGTCGTCGCTACTGGTTCCGGGGCTGAGTGGGTACTTCTCAGCCCCGGCATTTGATTCCCAGACATCCGCAACACCCTGCCCTCAATCCCCTGTGCCGGACGAGTATTCATAGAAAGACTCTCTTGACCTCGTTGCTAATCTAAGGGCGCTTGCACCAGACCTGCTCCCACATCGATCGGATCAAACCCTGCCGCCAGCCGATCGGTCCTGGCCTGCCCAATCAGGCGGGCACTGAATTGAACCGGATTCACCCCCCCTGATTGCTTCAATAGTTTTTCTGCCCAGAGTGCTGCAATCCCTGCTACGTGGGGAGTTGCCATGCTGGTGCCATTCAGGTTGCGATAGCCTCCCCCTTTCCAGGTGGAGTAAATCTTAACGCCGGGTGCGACAACATTAGGACCAGTATTGGAGAATCTGGCGATTTTCAAGGTGGAATGGGGTTCTCCTGTGGTTTCGAGAGCGCCCACAGAGACAATGCCATCGGCAGTAGCAGGGGGTGCCACAAATAACTCATATTCCGGCCGATCGCTTTCATTTCCAGACGCGGCAACAATCAAGCTCCCTTGCAGGATACTGCCCCGAGCAAACACCAGTTCCGCCAGTTTGTCAAATAAACGAACATTTGCGCGATAATCTTGTAGGGCCAGGGAAGTGGCGACTTCTGCCGGGTATCCCTGCTGAATTAGAGCCGCAACCAGTCCCGGAAAATCCATCCCGAGGGACATGGAGATAATATGGGCACCCTGGTCTAAAGCCCATAAAATGCCGCGTAAAATTTGTTCCGTCGAGCCTCCCCCTTGTGAGCCCAACACCTTACCAATCAAAGCCCGTTCAACGCCCGGGGCTATGCTAAATCGAAAGCCATCTATGACCTGACCAAAAATTGTTCCAGCACAATGGGTACCATGACCATTACCATCGCCATCCCCTTCCCCGGTGAAATCTTGCTGAATGATTTTTACGCCCTGGAAAGCCTTGTGGTTGGCATCAATTCCTGTATCGAGGACAGCGACGGTCACGCCCTTGCCAGTGTAGGGACTTTTATCGGCACCGGTCACTGTCACCCCCCATGTCACCCCTGGTTCAGCGCTGGGTTCGGCTGCTTCGTTGGCCGTCGGCTCAATCAGGGTAAACGGCATGGATGGGGCAATTCCCAGAGTTGTGGGGTCACGCCGCAAGTCAGCCATGTCGCGGCTACTTAAAGACTCGACTTGTACTGTGGGGGCTGGCGATTCCAGCGGTCTAAATGTTGTAATGGCTCGTCCGGCAAACGGCTCGCTCAAGTCGATGCGACTGGTATCACGCAGAATGATGTATTGACTTGTTTTCATAATCACGACCGGTAAACAACAAAGATTGATTCGCTAATGATAGACAAATTGCAAATCGATAACACATCCATCAAAAAACTAATTTGCTGGGCAGGTTTTTCTCAAGTAGCGACCACCGCAAGGTTTCGGTGTGATTGCTCATCCCATCTGAGAGCGGGCCTGACTTTGAAGATACTCAAGCAGAGGTCTAACAGGTTCGGGTAAACTCAAATCGTCGAATGACGCCTGGTGAGTGCCATCTGTTGTCTCGATCGTGAAATTATAGATTAACAGATCGGCCGCGTTTGGAGTGCGTTTACTGGTCGCCCGCAGAATGCCACTTTGTTTAACCAAAGACTGAAGCCTTGCAGCCTGATCAGCGGGCAGTGAAGCTGTATTAACTTCACAACCAATGACCAAGCCTGCAAATCCTCCGGTCTGACGAAACTTAATTTTCATGGGGGAGTAACCTTCGTTGATTGAGCGCCCATTCTTCGACAGTAACCAGAGTACCCCCCTGCGACTGAGTAGATAGCTGTGGATTAAACACTGATCCCAACAGCATTCCAGCCCTTCTTCACCGCCTGTTGTTCCAGACTATCAGCCCCATAAAGCGTCCCGGCGACTGCATAAGTCATATTAGCCGCTTCTTGAAATTGACTGGATTTATTGAGATTTCTTAAAGTCTGATACCAAATACGACCAGCCTTCTCCCAGGCAAACCCGCCTAATTCCAGGGCGACTTGGTAGAACGCATGGTTGGGAATACCAGAGTTAATATGGACGCCACCGTTATCATCGTCTCCAGTGTACTTATCCTGTAGATGTTTAGGCTGTGGATCCTTCTCGTAAGCTTTTTCTGCTTTAAAGGTTCGGATTGCCTTGCCAGGAAATTCAGCGCCAACGATATCAGCACCAATCAGCCAGTCAGATTGGTCAGCCGTTTGTTTCAAGTACCATTGCTTAACTAATGCTCCCATAACATCGGCAAAATGTTCATTGAGGGCACCCGACTCGTATTCATACTCTAAGTTACTTTCATGAGTAACCACCCCATGGGTCATTTCGTGCGCAACCACATCCAACGCTTTAGTAAATCGATTGAAGAGTCTGCCATCCCCATCTCCATAGGCCATTTGCTCCCCATTCCAGAAGGCGTTATTCCACTTCCGGTCAAGATGAACACTGGAAATCAGGGCCATTCCTCGATTATCCAGAGAATTTCGTTCAAAAATGTCTGCGTAAAAATCGTAGACAACCCCGGCATGGTCGTAGGCTTCGTTTACCACTTCGTCAGTTGAGACCGGATCCCCTTCAGAACGGCGTAGTTTTCCCGGTAAGGGAAATCTCTTGTACCTCATATCATAAACACGGCGTTCTTTTGTCCCTGTTATGGAAGGAATCGCAGCCATGGCTGGCATCGTAGCAAGGGTTTTCCGGGTTGTGCGGGCTGCCGTGTCGAGGGCGATCGCCTCAAGCGCGAGACTGCGGATTTCTGGATCTTCCGACTCCGCCAATTGACGGATCAGGTACGGTGGAACAAAGCAATGGAACGGATTATGACAACTATGCATGGTCTGATCTCCTAGTTGTTCCAAGTCTTTTCAGATGGACACAAACCTACACCGACGCTGCCTGAGATCGCGTTCAGGAACTTATATTTGCATCAGCTAAATTTTATCTTGCTGGCACTGGCCATTCCATGACGTTTTCCTAAGCCGGAATCAGTTAGTAGTTTCTAAGAACTTTCTGTAACCCTTGCTACAAAATGATCCCCGACTTTAGGCAGACACCCACTTGATTAGAGAATAGTTTGAAGAATTGTTGCACATTCCTTCGGAACGCTGCCACTGACAGCCATCCCCTCGGTAGGAGAGGGAATCTTAACGCTGATCGGAACAGGGGTAGAGGGAATCAGCCCCCAAAACTGGCTAATGTAATAGCTAGAGCAGATATCCTGATCCAGGATAAAAGCCCCCAGCTTACCGCACTGCTTCTTGCCCGTTCCAGGATCGATAGGGGTTCCGTGAACCATGCCAGTAATGGTATAAGTCTCGACGAGAGCTTGGCCTTGGGCATTTTGGTAAACTTTGTGAGGATAGCCCGCGATAGTCTCCCCTGGTGTGTTGTCGGGAATCTGATCAATTCCGTGAACGTTTGTCCACTGCTTCACGCTTTCCGTCAGATTAGACACCTTGATAGTGGGGTCTGCATCACCATGCCAGATCGAGACGATGGGCCAGGGGCCCTGGTATCCGCTGTAGGCTTGGCGGACCTTATCCCCCCACTGGTTGGGATTGAGGTTTTTTCCTGGCTTCATGCAGGTGAAGGTATCGGGCACACTGGTCGCGCACTTATAGGGAATTCCTGCGACGATCGCTCCCCCTGCAAAGACATCAGGATAGGTGGCTAACATGACCGCAGTCATGGAGCCACCAGCCGACAGCCCGGTGATGTAAACTCGCCTGGAATCGCTGCGGTAATCAGACTTCATCTTGTCTATCATCTGTTTGATGGACAGGGCTTCACCTTGGCCGCGCTGGATGTCGCTGGCCTTGAACCAATTGAAGCAGAGGAGAGAATTGTTGGTTCCCTTTTGCTCAGGTAGCAGCAGGGCAAACTGATACTGATCCGCCAACTTGACCCAGCCAGTTTCGTCGTCATAGCTTGCTGCCGATTGGATACAGCCATGCAAGGCGACTACCAGCGGTGCGGAAGCAGGTAAATGTGGAGGCACGTACTGGTACATGCGCAGGTTGCCCGGATTGGAGCCGAAATTAGTGACCTGAGTCAGAGCCCAAGCCTGGCCTGGCATCAGCAGGAGGGCTGCTATCATTACTAAGGTGGCTAAGGGTTTCACCGCCAGGGAGCAGCGCACTTGCTTCAACCATGATTTCTCTATTACAACTCGATGATAATTGGGTTTCATTTTCTTGTGACTCCCACTTAAACAGCGTTTAACTTGAGCCTGAGCGCAGCAGAGGAAAAACATCAGCCTGAACCCCAATGACAATACCCTGTGCCTCGGAAATCAGCCGTTCCTTGGCCGGACTGTCATAGACGACGACAATTGACTTACTGCCCCGATAGAGGGTCAATCCTTCTGCGCGATCGCTCTTTCGTCCGTGGGGAATATCTCCGAGATATTCCAATTGCTGGTTCAGTTGGCTAGAAAGACTGTTGTCTTGCAAGGACAATGGTTGACCTAAGCGGAACAATGAATGGGCACCATCGAGATCCATTGTCGGGCCAGCTAGAACGAGCAAATTTTCACCATTTTCTTCCCAACAGAGGTCTCGAATTCCTAATCCATCCAGATCGAGAAAATGGCGCTTGTATTGCCTGCTATCTTCACCTATTGCCTTGAGTTTTAGCTGATTGGCAGATCCTTCCTCAACTTCAATTTCTAGCAAGATGGCAATGCCGCGCAAGACAGGCCCGCGCAAGCCAAGCCAAATTTTGTTGCCACGAACTGCTAACCCTTCAAGGTCAAATCCATTCTCTTTGCTGGGGAGGTAGAAGTAAATTTCGTTCCCAAGTAAAGAACCGCCACTCTCACCTGTAATAATCTGTGCCAGATCGAGGTATTCGTCTTTTGCCAGTGCCTTGGTCAGTGAATCACTACTCCCATTTCGCTTCAACCAAGCCCTTTTTGGGGATTCAGCATCTAACTCACCGGACTCATTAATCGGAATTCGAGCTAACAAGTAGCGATTTTCCTGCCGTTCTACTTTTTTTAGCTCTTTTCCTTCAATTTGAAACTTGCCTCTCTCAACTTTTACTTTCTTGCGCTTACTGCTGTGGGAACCAACAAGCCAGAGGTAGCCATCGTCATAGTCTAAACCCTCTACGTCAACCTCCCCTTTACCTTCGTCAAACCCCTCAATCCAGTCTTTAAAATGAAAGCGTTGGTGTTCCCCATATAGGTGATCTTCCCCCTCAATTTTGGTAAATCTGTCGATCGCTGCTAATTCATCAGTGCCTATCCAAAGATACTTGCCTTGATGAGACAAAACAACGCCCGATAAATTCTTGACGATCTCTTCTCTGAGTTCAGCATCTAGATCTGGATCGCAGAGGATTTTTACGCGCTCTAATTTTTCCAAGTCTGTCATTGTCATTATCCTTCCTAAATAGGCTTAATAAGCTGTTAATCACCCAACCCCTTGCCCAAAAACACTTTTGACTTTTGACCTTTAACTTTTAACCTTTGACTTGTACGTAGCAGTACTAGCCTTTAGCGTAGAGGATTCGGCCCCAGTGACAATACTATCTCGGTCGAAAATCAGCCAGTTGCCGGGTGTCTGTGATCACGATTTGAGGCTTCCCATCGGCATGGCCGGGTGGATAAAAACTTGCGGCACATGAGAGCGAGTCTCGCTCCCGTCGCTCAATTCAACCACCATAAGGGTTGCTGGAAGATATGTGTCCCTGCTTGACACTGACCTGGTAATAGCCTGTTGTGGGAATGTTTTTTAGGTCAAAGGTTTGACCGCTTCTGATTCGCCAAATTCGGTAATTTGAGAAACTGATGGGCGTTTCCGGTTCACAGACTTCCGGTTGATGGTTGCCGAGAATCAAGTAAGCTGAACCGTCCTGCTCATTGGCCATTACCTGAGCCATCCCTTGCTGATTAATTACCAAGGACGTTCCTTCATCGATGCCAATCGCTAGGGCGCGAGGAGTGATACCATCTCTGAGCAAGCGAGCTACAAAGGTCAGGGCTCGACCCATGCGATCCTTTTGGTAGAAGTGGGTATCGACAATGGTTCCCTTGAGTGACGGCCATTGGAATAAGTTGTCAGTAAAAAGGAGGTCTTCATAGGGATCGGCCAGGGCATCATCAGAGGTGACGGCATCGGCACAGGCATTGAAAATCCACTCCCCCTGAATCATTGCTCCGGCACTCGTCCCGCCGATCGCTCCTCCTTTAGCCTGAACTGACTCAATGGCAGTTTCAATCGCCGTTCCCTTAAAGTTGCGGGCATACTTACATTGATCGCCCCCAGCCAAAAAAACGACTTCGGCCTTCTTAATCGCCTGAGCGATCTGGGGTTGTTCAGCCTCTTGGCGGGCGGGATTGGTAAAGACAAATGTTTCGATCGAGTCTAATCCTTGCAGCCGCTGTTGGGGGTCGAGTAAGAGGGCGTGATATTTGAGGTAGTCTCCTTTAAGGTCAGGTTGTTTTTTTGACTCATCCCAATTTTCTTGATCTTCATCTGTCAGAAAGCGAAGCACGACTAAATCAACAGTTTTTGAGCAGTCCTGACAGCCTCGAACCTGGTCGATCGCCCACTGGATGGCTCGATCGACATCCGTACCGCCACCACCCAGGTCATAAACCGGACCCACCAATTGCGGATTCACATCTGCACTACTGCCATCTAATTGATGCCAGACTTCAGCCCAGGCGGGTTCAGGTAGAAGTAGCGCTAGTAGGCAAGAGAAAACAACAGCCCAGGCCAAGGAAATCAATTGTGATTTGGCGGGGAAAAGCTTTAGTACAAATATTTTCATAGAAAGTTAACCTCCTTTTCAATTTTGTGTTGTTTTTTTCGTGATCAGCTGACATGGAGAGAGGTTGTATTGTTCAGGTTTTGTAAAGCGGTATGGCTGCCCCCACCTTGGCAAGCGATCGCCAGTTTCTTTTGACTCATAAGACACCTCATGTCAGTTGTAATTGCGATCGCCTCTCACTCTCCAAGAAAGCGATCGCTTGATTTTGTCAGCGGGGTTGATCTTTTGATGAATCCCTGTCAATTTACCGCTGTTTCGAGAGCCTTAAATCCCATCAATTGAAGCATTTCCAATTCCTCGAGATAATAAAGCCTGCCATAGGCTACTTTTTGCTGAAATTCAGAATCTTCAGCTAGTTGGTTCAAAAATTCAACCAATTTCTCACTTGCCATCAGTCCATAACAGGCATGGCAAACACTTCCCTCAATATAAGTCTGAGGTAGATATGGCCCCAATCCTGCCTCCTCAGCCATTGAAATTAATTTCCTCGGTCCCCAAAGACGAATGGCGTGCAAAATCGGATTGATCTACGCCCGATCCAGAATGGTTGATAGTGGTTCATTTCGCAAATTACCCAGTACTAAGGGATGAGATGAAGCTAAATCAATCACAGGGCCGATACAGGCAATAACTCTGCCGTCAGGAAATATGATCGGAGAACTGCCCGCAGCACAAGCAGAAATGGGCGGTGTATCCGTTGTCTGATAGTTGAGAAGATCGGCTGATTTGAGTGCCCTTCCCGCTGGAAAGGTAATTGCTGTCAGAACAGTATCTGTGCTAGTGCCCCAATGAATCTGAAGATTTTCGATCGATTCAAACCAGGTTTGTTTGCGATCGGGGATTTGCAATTAAATAATGTACCCGTCGTACATGTGTTAAGCGTTAGCCGTAACGCATCGTAGGGATTTTATTTTCACGCAAGTCCCTTGCCTCCATTCAAGTAACTGTAAAGGACTTTCTGCAGGTGCCCCTCTGATCTGCCAATCAACTAGACGATAGTATTTGGCAGTACCCGATCTCATTCTCCTCAAAATAAATCTTGGCAGCAATACGATGATCCGCGTATAGGATTGTGACGATCGCGCAATAAACTATGCCTGGAGTAGCCCCAACCTCTCCAGGGCAATCATCACAGCCCCCATGCGGGTTTGCGCCTCCAGTTTTTTATCCAGATGCTCCAGGTGCTTTTGCAGCCTTCCGCCTCAGGGCTTGTACTTTAAGGCGGGAAAAGTTGACCTCCAGGAATGGCTGAAACCATTGTCGGCTGGAGTCATGTCCCCATAAGACTTTTAATATTAAAGTCTACGCCACCAAAACCATAATTTACAGTTAAAATTTTAATTTTGAGTGGCACTCCACTAGATATAGTGGTAGACGGTTCAATGCTAAAAGAGATGGGGCAGAGGCAGAGCTTTGATCCGACAAAACGCTTAGTCTGCGTATTGGGTGGCAGGAGTGGTGATGAAAACACTAAGTCTATTTGACGAAGAACGGCTATCACTGCCCAAAGCGATTGACCTGTCGATTGAGTCGCTACAACACTACGGCTCGTTTTATAAACATTGGGCGATCGCCTTCTCTGGTGGCAAAGACTCCTCTGCAACCGTCACCTTTGTCGCCAACCTAATTGAGACAGATCAAATCCCCAGACCAGAGAGCCTGACAATCCTTTACGCAGATACCCGCCAAGAACTGCCCCCGCTTCATCTGGCGGCAATGGGCATTCTTGAAGAGTTGGAGCAACGAGGGTTCGATACCCGCGTGGTCTTGCCCGATCTGGACTATCGCTACTTTGTCTATATGCTGGGTCGAGGCGTGCCGCCGCCATCAAATACCTTTCGTTGGTGTACGCCCAAGCTGAAGGTGATGAGCATGGAGCGGGAACTGGAGCAACTCCGGCAGGAGCGGGGCGAAAAGTTCTTGATGCTGACGGGGGTGCGGATTGGGGAGAGTGCCGCCCGAGATCAGCGGATTGCCCTGAGCTGTACCAAGGATGGGGGAGAGTGCGGTCAGGGCTGGTTTCAGCAGAGTTCTTCAGGGGCGATCGCCGATACCCTCGCCCCGATCGTCCACTGGCGGGTTTGCCATGTCTGGGATTGGTTGCTGCAGGCAGACCTGGAACTTGGCTTCCCAACCTTTGAAATTGCGAAGGTCTATGGCCAGGATGTCAGGGATGGGGAGGAGCCCCTGAATGCCAGGACTGGCTGTATCGGTTGCCCCCTGGTGCAGAAGGATGCCGCCCTCGATCGGGTGGTGGCTCAGCCAGAATGGGCTTACCTGGCCCCGTTGCAAAAACTAAGGCCGCTCTATTGGGAGGTTAAAAAGCCGCAGTATCGCCACCGCAAACACGGCGAGGTCAATAAGGATGGCCGACTGGCTGCGAAACAAGGCCGATTGGGGCCTTTACATCTTGATGCACGCCAGTGGATGCTAGAGCAGGTTTTGACGATTCAGGAGCAGGTGAATCTAACCGCGCGATCGCTGGGGAAGCCAGGGATCAGTCTGATCAATGGGGAAGAGTTGGGCCGGATTGAGGAATTGATCGCAGCGAAAACCTATCCCGAAAAGTGGGATGGCACGGAACCCAGGGGAGACGAATGGTTGCCGGAGATTTTGTCGGATGGCAGTATTCAACCCTTGCTGTTTGAGCAGCTCTAGAAAAGGATGCGGCGGTTAAAACCGCTACTACTACTACACCAACAAACAGGCGGTTCCATCGGGGATTACTTTTTCTTCCGCTTGTTTTTTTTGCCCTTATCCGTCACTTCAAATCCCTTAGAAGGGGGCTTAGGGGTTGGTTGAGCGGGTTGGGGGCTGGATGACAAAAGGGGTGCTTCAGGGGAAGCGCCTTTAAACAAATTCCCCAGTTTTTGCAGGAAGGATTCTTTGGATTTTTCTGCCAGCAGTTGCTCATTGTAAGCCAGTTGAAAGGCGTTTAAGCCTTCCTGGGTCGTCATGTCAAACCCAGCTTGCATTCCACTCATCAGAAAGTTTTTCGCCATGCCCCCTTTGGCTGGATCAAACATCCAATCTGTAAATTTACCTTCAATGCTGGTGAGGTAGGCAGCGATCGCTGCGGCCTGGCGCAAGTGATACTCCCGCCCCAAAAAATTCCACAAGGCAACCAGTTCGGGAATGGTATTGGCTGCGTCTGCTGGTTTTCCCAAGGTAATTTTGCGCGGCAGCAGATGCTCCATCATGATCTGTACCTCTCGTCGGGTCATTTTGGGCAGCGTGAACCCTTCGTAGACATAAGCCATCTCTGTGAAGCTAGAAATCCACTTGCCAAATTCGGGATACTCCTGGGCATGAGCTTTACCTTCGGGAGACTGGGCAAATTGCTCGACTAGCTGATCCAGGTAATTTGGCAGCACTGATTCCGATTTTTCGTAGTCGAGATGATTTAGTTGGTTGATGTTAAATGGCATGGCTAGATCAAGGGCTTACGGCTAAATACTTTATATTTACCATATCAAACACGTAAATCACCAATGCCCTGGGTGGGTTATCGTCTTCGCGGGAAACAACTACAACCGGTCGTGCTTTTGCTGCTAGTCCTAAGTCAGCAAGCCACACTTCGCCTGGTTTAGGGTTCATCTAGGAGATCTAAGACTTCTTGTTCAACACTGCGAGAGCGCATCAGGTCAAGGGGAATACCTTGATCAGCGAGTTCAATAATCTCTAAGAGGTACTTCCGCACCTGTTCGGCAATTAGGGGTTCCCATTGCCCTAGTTTAGAGTTTAACTGCTCGACTAGACTATCCATCGTAATGGGTAAGGGGTTTAGGTGTCAGTCCTATTCTAGCGAGATAATCTGATCGGAAAACTGATGGCAGTGAAGTCAGTCTAATTTCTCGAAACCTTTGGTAATGCGGCCCCTGGAAGTTCCAGCTTCCTAGCCAGAAAATACTCGCGGTCGATCGCTCCCTACTGCTACAGTCAGGCTACCCCGCTCAGGATCTCCTACAAAGGCTCGGTGACAAGTAGATCGGGGCTGGTCAAGCAATTTTCCAAAAGTCACGGTGCCATTGGAGGGATTCAACTCTAGGGTTATAAGTTGTCTGAAAAGGCAGAAGAATGGGCTCACCATCAAAATCTCTGATGGAGCGCATATCAGCAGGGGCTTGTTCATAGATGCGATCGGGCGGCACAATAATTCGGTAATCATCACCGATACCAAACCAGCCATGATCAAAGGCCCAATGATGGTTTTTGCAAAGAGCGATGCCATTATCAAAGCGTTCATCCCGAAATTCTGAAAATGGCTTAATATGTGCCCCATCGACAATATTTTGACTGTCTTGACTGACAATCTTAAGCTTGCAAAATGCACAATGCTGCTGATAAATCGATACAACAACCCGGCGGAATGCAGCATCTCTGACGATGGTTTTTTCTTCATCCTTTAAATCTTCAATATTGTAAACAGCGCCTCCCTTTTCAAACAGCCTAAGTTGAACGTTTTCTAACTCATCAACTTGATAAATCTGTTGATAATCATCAATCTTGGCTGGAAACCAGGTTTGAATCAGGACTTCAATTAGCTGAAGTCTTGCAGCGGGTGTTTGTAACAGTTGAAATAGCTCTTCATCTAAAGAAGCATATTTAACAGCACTTCTGAGCGCAGATAGGGTTTTTAGCCTGACCTTTGCCGCAATGGTTGCTTCAAATCCTGCATTTGGGACTAAATGCCAGAATTTTTCACTGGTTAAATGAAAGAAGGGTAGGGCAATGTCAGCACGATGGTTGGTGGTGACCAGGGTTGACCAATACTTGAGGAAGGTTGCGATTAACTCTGGAGAAAGGTAAATCTGGTTGCGCTGAATTTTTTGCTGCTCAATCAGTTCAATAACAGACAGGAGTAAGGTCGGTTTATGAGGGGCTATTCCACGAGCCCGATCAACGCTCAGTTTGACAAACTTCTTGGCGTAATCGTTTAAATCCTTGTTCATCAGTCCAGTCTTGCGCTCTCTTCTGGTCTTGCTGGCTTCTATTTTTGGTGGACGCAGCCTGAATAAATTGCTCGAAATCGCTCACCTTGGATTCAAACCACCTATGAACCAGGATAGTGGTTAAGCTGGTTCTGGCAACCGGATCTTGCAAAAGTTCAAATAAGGCATCATCAAAATAGGCATATTTAACCGCTTGCATCACGTCATGGAAGGTCTTGAGTTTGATCTTTGCTGTGATTATTTTCCTAAATCCAGGGTTGGGAACCAAATGCCAGAATTTGTCACCCCTGAGATGGAAGAATGGACGAGAGATATCGGGATGATGGAATTCTGAACCTAAGTAACTCCAGGCCAGACGAAACATTTGAATTAACTCGTCTGAGAGGTAAATCTGATTTTTTGTAATGGCATCCGCTTTGATTAACTCGATAACCGATAGGAGGAGTATGGGTTTATGGGGGGCGATCCCATGTGCTCGATCAACCCGCAATCGCGCAAACTTGGTTGAGTAGTAGGCGAGTTGCTCGATGTCAGCCAAGCTTCATTTCCAAAATGCTGCCCCTATGTTAGTGGATGGCTGTCGCTGTGAAGGGCAATAGTCAGGCTATGCCATGATTAAGAGTTGTAAACGCTGGCTGCTGTTTTCTGCTCTGGGAGTAAAAATTTACCTTTTCAAGGCTCGAATCAATGCCATGTTAATAGACCATCTGATTTGAAATAATCTTTAAATTTCACAAAAGAATTACCCTCTATCTGCGTGGCAAAGGTATTGTATGAGTAGTGTCTATTTAAACCCCTGTTTGGGGATCCTAGGCAGGCGGAGTCTGTCTATTTAACTAAATCAGGCAGGTAGGCAGATGGGGGCTATCTAATAAAGAGTTATGTGCAATAGACCAATGGACTTCAATGGACGGAGTGACTCCAGAATCTTGGAATGACTAAAATTCTCATTGACAATGCAACTATCTCCAGTGTTGAAAGAGCGTTAGGTAAAGCTCCTTTAAAGGAGCCTGCACTTTTGGATATTGAGCACGTTGCATTGTCCAGGTTCAGTTGGGAATACTCAAGTTCAGATGGTAAAAATATTCTTGTTCAAAAAGGATTAGAGGATCGTTCTGTCAGAATTACTCCACCTACTACTATTCTTGGAATTAAAATTGAGGGTGATGATTCATCAATTAAGCTTCGTATTCCTTCAGTTTTATACAAAAAATATTTTATTGGTAGAAAATATCGAGCTTTTGTAAAACGAGTAATGGAAGAATTAGCAGTTCCTGCCCAATATGGCAACCTCAAAACAAAGTTAAATAGTTATGCCTGGGTTCAAGAGGATCGATTCCCTAAATTCTATCTAAGACAAGATAGGTTCCCATTTAAATTTCATAAGCCCTTTACCACAGCCAGTTTAGAGCCTTCTCAAGTGGAGAAACACAACAATTCTGGTGCAGCAGACTGACCAAAGCCTACTGTGGTTTGTGGTTTGACGAAATTCTTGGTAGCCGCTGACCAGAACCATTAGATGCCTTAAATTGTTGACAAGGGTGTACATGGAAGATATTGGTAGAAATCCTAAATTCAGTTAGAAATCTGCTTGAGGTGATAGATGGGTGGACCAAAATTTGTTCAATTTTTCTCACCTGTGATCCAGGCTCTCAAAGAGTTAGGTGGATCAGGTCGCCCCTCTGAAGTGAGAGATGTTATCGCAAGGCAGTTAAGTATTTCCGATCAAGACAGAACAGAGCTTCTTGAAGGGGGGGCACCTCGTTTTGATAATCAAGTAGCGTGGGCTAGGTTCTATTTAGTCAAGGCTGGTCTTGTAGATTCTTCAAGACGCGGTGTTTGGAGTCTAAGCGATAATGGTAGAGAAATTGAATCTTTATCTTTTGATGAAGCACTATCAATTTTTCGGCAGATTCACTCAGAGTTTCAAACCGAAAGGGATTCTGCGGAAGAAGTATTTCAACAAGAGGAGGTAGTTGAAGAAACTATTGCTCCAAATGATACTGCTGTTAGTGAGGACTCTTCATATCGGAAAAAGCTGCTCGAAGTTTTACTAGCACTACCACCGTCGGGGTTTGAGCGTTTGTGTCAACGCTTGTTGAGGGAGTCAGGATTTGAACAAGTAATTGTAACCGGACGTTCCGGTGATGGTGGAATTGATGGACAAGGTATCTTACAAGTCAATCCTTTTGTAAGTTTTAAGGTGCTATTTCAATGCAAACGATATACAGGTGCAGTTTCAGTTTCACAAGTTCGTGATTTTCGAGGGGCGATGATGGGTCGTGCAGACAAAGGGATTATTTTAACAACCGGAACATTTACTTCAGACGCTCAAAAAGAGGCAGTACGCGATGGTGTCCCGCCAATTGAGTTAGTTCATGGGGATAAGCTACTTGATATGTTTGAAAATCTAGAATTGGGTTTAACACCACGCACAACATATGATATTGATATGCACTTTTTTAAGGAGTTTCAAGCATGAAGCCTCGGCATCTAACAATCATATTGCAGCGGAATATGATTGTATTTCTCTTGAATTGCAAAGATGACCTTTGTCCGTTGAACATCAACGTTAAGCTGTTCTAGCTTGTTGGTCAGGGCGTATCCGAGAAATTTTTGGTGGGAGTTCGACTGCCCAATTAGCTAGATTTACATTAAGAGGTAAATGAGATATGGCGATCTTTGATCAACGCGGTCAGCAGGTGAATTATCAGTACAACGCTGCGGGCGATATTAATCTGGGTTCTGTTCAGAGCCAAGCTCAACTTATTGAAGAATTAGGAAAGCTCAAAGCTGAACTTTCAAAGGCTGCTGAAGCTCAGGTAATAGATGCCGAAGTTTTCACTGATTCTGATTATCAGATGACCAAGGCGATTCAGCAAGCCAACAAACCAGAGCCGAACAAAAAAAGCGTTATGGATCATTTGAATAATGTTAAATCTATTCTTGAAGGTGTAACTGCCACAAGTGGAATTGTAACAGCACTGGACAAAGTAGTTCAACTAGTTGTCGGCCTTTTTTAGCGATGATTGAAGTTTAACAAGGAGCATAGAGTGAGCAACTTTGATCAATCAAAGCAAAATGTTGATAGTCAGTTTAATGCAGATAAGATTGCAGTCACAAATATTGTTAACAATCATATTCCTCCGCCCATTGAGACCATAAAAGCAGTATTTTCAACCGCTTCACAATGGTTTCGGAGTATGCTTCCTGCAACGAGGCGTGATTACTCTGATATTGTGCAGTTTGATACTAAGCATAATGAAGCGATTAGGAGAATTGATCATGAGAGATTAGAGTTAAAAAAAATAGATTCTGCTCGTCGAGCAGATGTTGAAAACAGACTGATGCAACTTAAGGAAGAAGAGGGAAGACTTCAAAAAGAAAAGTTTGAGTGGGAAAAATCAGTTGCTCAAAAAAATTTGAGGCTGATACAGGACTCTCACGCTATTGCCCGTGAGGATCGGCTAAAAAAGTTTCAGAGTGAAACAGATAGGCATTACTTGGAACTTCAAGTAAGTCGAGATGATGTTATTCAAATTTTGTCCCAAGATGATGGAAAACTCGTTATTATTCCATCACCTCCAGAAGTTTTACGTGACGATCTGCAAGCCTTTAAATCGCTAAAAGCTGAAATCCCAGCTAAATTAAAGGTTACTATTGAAAAGTATTATAGTGGAGTGACTAAATCGGTTATTGGTTATAGGAATATATTTGACGCCCCAATCAAAGAGCTTAAAGCAGAAGTTGTTGGACGATTTATAGCACCAATCCCGACATTGATTTTTCACAGCCAGGTGACTCATCAGAAAATTATTATATACGTAACTCTAACTTGTCCAGTGGTGAAAAAGGTCTCGCCACAAACGCAAATCGCCGAGCCTCAGTTTGATATTGAGAGCGCTCCTAAGCACTTTCTATTACCAGTATGGGATTGGATGAATCTTAAGAAAGAACTTGAGGCACAAGGTCAAGATCATGACACAAGTAGCCAAATTATATTGGAGTTAATCTCCACTATTCATTTGATAGTAGCACTGTATTTTTGTGATTTATATTGCTTAAATATTAATCCCAGGCATAGCCCTAAATTATTCACATTTTTAGCAAAACCTGACTTTCCAGATGGTTTGCAGAGATGGTCTCAACCTTTACAAAGCTCTTTAATGGAAACACAGAAGAAAATTAAGGAAGAGTTAGACAGAATCCATGCTTTGGAAATAGCAAATCTAAGGGAGAGCCACGCTAGCATCAGTTACACTGATTCTGGGGATTCTTCCAATATTCTGAAAATAATTTTATTCTTCCTGATAAGTCTTCTTGCAGCAAGGTGTAGCCAACAACCTCCCCAAATGACAGGAGGTAATACGGGCACTCAAAGCTCTATAGAGAAACGTCAATCATTGCAAGCTGAACCAGCACGAATAAAAGTTCCTATTGCAACAGGCTATGAAGGGGCAAATTTACGCTCAGCCCCCAGAGATGGCAATAAATTTATCATCGGTCAGGTCAGGAGTGGAGAGCAGGTTACAGCATATGAAGTTAGTCCCGATGGTCAGTGGCGACGAGTCAAATTATCAGATGGAAGATCAGGTTGGGTAGCAAACAACTTTGTTAAATGAGTTTAAACAGTTCCATAGTCGCAGCCCAGCAAGTAGATGAGGAGGACGACGGAGAGATTTTCAAAAAGTTGCTAAGGTTATCTGCTGTCGCTTATCTTAGGAGTGCACCCCACTTTTGTAATGCGTATAAATACTCAAATGCCAAACCCCAATCAATAGGCAGTTTTGAAAACTGTTCTCATGTTTGGTCTTACAAGACTGGGATACACTCTATCTTGGCTTTATATTGCTTGAGGGATTCTATTTTTACGCAAGTCCCTTATCTGTTAAAGCTTTAAGCTATTTACCGCAGGTAATGAGCAATTTTATTTTACATTTTATTACATAATTTTACATTTTATCACATAGGCTATAGAGTCGGAAAACCCTTACTTGAGATTCATGCGAGTGTTTTGATATTCATAGAATCTATGAACTCTTACTACCCTCAAGCCGTTTAGCAGTTTCTTAGGGTGTAATTGCTATTAATAGCTTCATCGCTAAAGGAAACTAAACTATGAGCATAAAAGATATTGCTGACAAAGCTGCTAAAGTAAATCAAGTTCGCAAGAACCTAAAAACAGTTGAGGCTGTTGTCAATACTGGTGCAGCAGCTGGTGCTGCAGTTAGCGCTGCAACAAGTTTATCTGTGGCTGCAACATCAGGAGCAGGAATTGCTTCTGGTCTTGCTGCAGCAGGTGGTGTAGTTGGTGGTGGCATGGCAGCGGCACCAGCGGTATTAGCGGCGGGGCCGGCATATACGGGTGCAAAGATCATTAACAACACTCTCTTTAAAGATGAACCAGGGCTGGTTCAAGAGGAACGTACTGCCCGTGCAGTGGCACGAACAGCTACAGGAATTGGTGCTGCTGTTGGTGTTGCTGGTGCTAGTGCTGTGACTATAGCTGGTGGTGCATCTGGTGCTGCAATTATGAGTACCCTTGCTGGTATCGGGGGTATTGTTGGCGGAGGTGCTATTGCTGGTACTGCGGTAGTTGCTTTAACTCCTGTTGCTGCTGCTGGAGCTATTGGGTACGGGGCCTACAAGCTTTTTGGTGGAAAGCGGAAATGTAATTAGTTAAACTCAACTAATTGTCTTGAAAGTCCCCTTGTTGGCCTTTTAAGTTCTCTTACGGGTTAATAATTCGATTGGAGCCGATGGCTAAGTTGCCAAGGCTCCTAAAACCGCTGACTCGGAATGTCATACACGACGACAGTTTCAACAGATCGCTTCCCAGAAAAGAAACCCAATGACACCCTATTGCCGCGATCGCAGACCAGCGATGTCCTGGAAAAAAACGCCATTACCCTGACCTGCCAGGGCGATCGCAGACCAGCGATGTTCTGGAGAAAAACGCCATTGCCCTGACCTGCCAGGGCGATTGTGCTGCGCACAGGCTTCGCCAACGCGGGGCTAACCTGGATGATTCACCAACCCGTCAACGATCGCAACTTTGATTTAAATAAGGGTAGGTCTACTTATCTTTGAGCGCCTGTTTTCAGGCAACCAGACCTGTTAACGTCTATCAGCTTTAGCCCTGACGGCAAATTACTTGCTAGTGGCAGCAAAGACTATACTGTAAGAATATGGCAACTTAGCTAGGTGATAATAAAGCAGTATGCTAGCCCTGAGTTACCCACATATTGAAAAGCAAGACGATCAGCCCGCACGATTGCAACGATTACCACGTATTCGAGTCGCGCAGATTGTCATGGATTATCTTGC
>JBJTUO010000110.1:0-5162 GCA_046080785.1 Leptolyngbyaceae cyanobacterium
CCCGCCAAGAGAATGCACCACCTCCGGGTGAAATTGGACGCCATAAAGTTTCTTTTTATGATCGGCGATCGCCGCACAGGCAGTGTTGTCGGTATGAGCCAGTAATTCAAACCCTTCTGGCATGCGGGTCACCGAGTCACCATGACTCATCCACATCGTGGTGCCTTCTTCCACATTGGTCAGTAGGTCTGTGGGGTCATCAATGGTTAGGGAGGCTTTACCATACTCACCCCGCTCGGCTCGCGCTACCTCGCCCCCCAGTTGCTGCACCATTAACTGCATGCCATAACACACCCCCAGCACAGGAATGCCCAATTGCCAGATGTCAGGGTCACAGTGGGGGGCCCCTGGGTCATAAACCGAGTTAGGGCCGCCGGAGAGAATGATGCCTTTAGGACTGAGGGCACGGAGTTGATCTACGGAAGTGCGGTAAGACAGCACTTCTGAATAAACTTGAGTTTCTCGAATGCGGCGGGCAATCAGCTCTGAATATTGGGAACCAAAGTCTAGAATGACGATCATCTGTCGGTTTAGTGCCCCTAGAGAATCGGTATCTGAAGACCCCTCGGTCTGTTGGGAGTTGGTTTGTTTCTGTTCTGTTTGTAGAGTCACTGCAGCATCCTGTATGGCTTATGAGAAGGAACTATAGACGCAAAAGGCAGACTTTAATAGGCTCGGTAAAAAAAAGAACAGTTTGAGATCTTTTTATTCTACAAGCCTAGCAGACCTGCTCAAATAGGATGGATCCATTTACACTTTTGGCAATGATCTGACGCTGGCGATCGAACAATACCGTTCCAACCCTTACCCGCCGTTCCGCGTGGGTGTGGATGTAAGCCTGCGATCTCTGGTCGATTCGCTCTGCAATGGGCTGATAAATTGTTGCAACCCAGGTGCTGCCAGTTGTCTGATCCAGATGACGCAGATGCCGCAACCCATCTTCTACGGTCGGGCTGTCAAAAACATGTTGCGCTTCCTGGGTTGGCAAGCCCGCGACTACACAGCAGGCCGTTAAAATTTCAGCCCGACCATCCGCGACATGGTGATGGGTATGAAAGATGCCGCCTGCTAGCTTGATTAACTTGCCGTGATAGCCAAATAGCAAGATGTGTTGAACCCCCTGTAACCCCGCCTCAACCAGCAACGGCCCTAACCAGTTAGCGGTTTTTACCAGGCAAGTGGGGTTGACACCCATGGATTGAGCCAAAGCCAGCCCATTTTCACCCAGGCAAAAAACCAGTGTGGGGCACTGTTTCCCCTTATCCCGTAAATCGGCACGAAAAGCTGCCAGTTGTCCAGGGGCGCTTAAGGGTTGAGAGATGCCACTGGTGCCCAGCAGGGAGAGGCCCTCTACAACGCCAAAGGCCTCATTGGCAGTGCGTTTGGCGAGTTTTCGGCCCTCTGGCAAGATTACCGTCACCCGAATGGCTTGATCGGGGGCCAGCAGGCGCTGTAAATTTTCCTGCAACAGGCGACGGGCATAGGTTGAGATCGACAACTGGCCTTGTTGAAGGCGGCCGACTCCCTCGCCTCCAACGATCGTAACCGGGCCTGGCTGCTCCTGGTCGACCCATTCCACTAAGGCCCAGACAGGAGTATGGCGGGTTAAGTCTAGATTGTCACCGGGGTCACTACGGGTAAGGGCGATCGCCTGCCTGTCATTTAACCCAACGACCTGTTCTATTGGAATTTGGACAACCTGGGATGGCTCCAACAGGTCTACCATCGCGTCAGTAGTAGCGCATCCCTGCTGTAGTCGGTGCAAAGCTGCGATCGCGGCAGCACAGGCAAAGACGGGGAGGGTGTACCCTGGGCGGGGAGGGGTTTCCTGCATTGTTTTTCAGCGGGGTTGGGGGTTTCGGTTGGAATGGGATCTTTCTAATGCCAGTGACTAATCTAGGATGATCTGTTCAGGTTGGGGGCAACTGGGGCAACCTCTCAATAGGCTGGTTCTGGCCTCCGTCTAATGTTGTCATTCTCAAGTAACCCATGAGTGCTCTGCTAAATCTGTCTTCTACTGTAAACGCAGATACCTTAATTGGTAGCAAACGACGACCTGCGACACTGGTTGTACAGCCTGCAACAGACCTGATAGCATCTAAAATGCTACCCCTGCACCAGACCTTAAAAGCAGCGCTGGAGCAGGTTACCACAGGAGTAATTGTGGATTTAATTGGGGTGCGTCAGTTTGATGAGACTGGTATTTCCGTGTTGATCGCGGCTCTGCAACAAGCGGAGGCTGCTGGCAAAATGCTGACCTTTGAGGCCATGAAGAGAGACCTGCGTCTCGCCCTAGAGCGGGAATGGAACCGTCAGCAAGAAAAACTTTCAGGCCCTCAGCGAGATTGGTTTGATGCAGCGTTTGCCGATTTTTGCGATCGCAAACCAAATCTAGCTTGATCTACTCCCACGCATCAAACTGTGCAATTGCTGTCACACCTCTGACCAAAGTCTTAGCCGGGATTATTCCCGCATCCCTTAATTAAGTACCTGGACATAAAGAATTACCTGGTAAACCCCCGGCTGTCGCCGTCCCCCTTATAAAGGGGGACTACAGGGGTGTATTCAATCGCGTCGAGCTATCTGCCCCCGGCTGTCGCCGTCCCCGCGCTTACGCGCCGCTGCGCTAGAACAAAGGGGGACTACAGGGGGTGTATTCAATAGCATCCAACTACTTACCAGGGTGGATTCCCGCCTACGCGGGAATGACGAGCAGTTCAGTTACTTCATGAATTATGCAGGCTAAGTTGCGCTTAATTTTTAAGTTGCGCTTAATGACTGATGGTTCGCCCATTTTTCACAGGTAGCGTCTATTTTTTCAAGTTCCTACTACCTGTAGGAGTACAAACTAAAGCAATGCGCTACACCTGGAATCTTTTGAAGCAAGTAACGCTAATAATAGCGTTTTCGAGCCGACGGTAATTAGAGTGGAGTCATTTTCATGAATACCTCCGGGAAACTGCTTTCCCTTGCGGGTGCGGTAGTTGACGGCTTTTGCTAAAGTAGAGTCGCTAGGTCAGTAATACTAAGACCCATGAATCAGCTTTCCACACCTCCAATTATCAAACCTCAAGTTCCCCACTTCTCCTCTGGCCCTTGTGCTAAACATCCTGGATGGTCAGCTTCAGGCTTGAGCAATGCTTGTGTCGGTCGCTCCCACCGATCGGCAGACGGCAAAGCCCGATTAGAAGAGGTGATCAATCGCTCCAAAACAATTCTGGGCCTTCCCGCTGATTACCGCTTAGGGATCGTTCCGGCTTCAGACACAGGAGCGGTGGAAATGGCCCTCTGGTCTCTGTTGGGTCAGCGGCCAGTAGATATTCTGGCCTGGGAGAGCTTTGGCCAGGAATGGGTGAAGGATGTGGTAGACGAGTTGAAATTACCTGATACCCGTTCGTTAAAGGCACCCTACGGCAGCTTGCCAGATTTGAGTCAGGTTAATTTTGATCATGATGTTGTGTTTTTGTGGAATGGCACGACCTCTGGAGTCAGAGTTCCCAATGGCGACTGGATTCCTGCTGATCGCCAGGGGCTAACCATCTGCGATGCGACCTCTGCCGTATTTGCGATGGAAATTCCCTGGGAGAAGATCGACGTCCTGACCTATTCCTGGCAAAAAGTGTTGGGTGGGGAAGCCCAACATGGTGTGATTGTCTTGTCACCCCGCGCTGTAGAACGACTTCAGAGTTACCAACCAGCCTGGCCTTTGCCCAAGCTGTTTCGCCTGGTAAAAAATGGCAAGTTAATTGAAGGCATCTTTAAAGGCGAAACGATTAATACGCCTTCCATGCTCTGTGTAGAAGATGCGCTGGACAGCCTCAAGTGGGCAGAAAGCATTGGCGGACTACCAGGGTTGATTCAACGCAGTGCGGCTAATCTTAAGGCGATCGCAGACTGGGTGACTCAGAGCGACTGGGCTGCGTTTCTGGCCGAGCTGCCAGAGACCCGTTCTTGTACCTCTATCTGTCTGCAGATTGTGGATAGTTGGTTTATTAATCTGAGTGCAGAAGAGCAGGCAAGCACCGCTAAAAAACTAGCAAAACTCTTGGAAAAGCAGGGCGTCGCCTACGACGTGGCCCCCTATCGCTCAGCTCCCCCTGGGCTGCGGATTTGGGGTGGCGCGACAGTAGAGACCGCTGATATCCAGGCGTTGCTGCCCTGGTTAGACTGGGCCTACGCCACTGTGAAGCAGGAATCTGCAAGATAACCCTGCCTACTCCCAAGTCTGAGGTCATTGTTAGCCATTATCAGAGCCAGTTGGGGTTAATTCGACTGGTGAGAATGTGGTCTTCCCACTGGCCGTTAATCATCAAGTAATCTCTGGCATAGCCCTCAATCACAAAGCCCTGGGACTTGAGCAGCCTCCCACTGCGTTGATTGTGGGGCATGTAGCTAGCGATAATTCGATGCAGATTTAAGTTTTGCAGGACGTAGGGAATTGCAGCACTTAAGCCCTCAGACATGTAGCCCCTGCCCTGCTCCCGCTCTGCCAAGCTGTAACCCAAACAGCAAGAGTAGGAGGCACCCCGTTGAATTTGGGTAAAGTTGATTTTGCCAATCAAACGATCGGGATGGGAGTGGGTAAACATTCCCAGCTTGAATGCTTGGTCATGATCGTACTCAATCAATCCCTTCTCCACCTGCTCTTGCCAAAATTCTAGAGTGTAGAACAGGGGCGGGCGGGTTGGCTCCACTGCTGTTAAAAACTCCTTGTTTTCCAGGTAATAGTTGAGAATGGTTGCTGCATCTCGATGGATGGGCAGCCGCAGAATCAGACGTGATGTTGTAATAACAGGAAGTTCTAAACTCACAGTCACATTAAGAATAAATCGGCATATTCTTCTTCAAGGGGAACACTTATCCCCGTAATAGAATTCAGGAGTCAGGAGCTAGAAGCCAGGAGCCAGAATGTAGCAGTTTGTCTAACTTCTGACTCCTGAGCTCCATGATTTTACCACTCGCGACGCTGGAAAGCGGGAGAGAATGGTACAACCCGCCCTTGGATAGAAATCACGCTGAAACTTGCACCATCTGGCAGAATAGAAACTGCCAGAATAGAAGCTACTGGAATAAAAATTACCAGCTTACCGCTGGATTATCCTAAAACCACCTATGCGACCGCCTTTACCCCTCCAGACTCTCTTGCAAAGCCGTTATCAAAT
>JBJTUO010000111.1:0-27077 GCA_046080785.1 Leptolyngbyaceae cyanobacterium
TCCTATGTAGCCATCCCATTCTTGACACAAACTACTTTACAAACCCGTGGCGATCCCTACTCTTGCCTATCGTAGAGGGAGAAATCTTACTTGTCCTTCCCACTCACCCTCAAGGCTGCACTCCGCAATCAAGATAATTTCCTCTATTGCCAGTCCCACTGGAATACGACGACTCACCTCAAACAACCCAGGCATTGATAATCCAGCTTGGATGCGTTCATAGGCAAAAGTTGTCATTGTAGCAACATTATAATGTACCCCGAAAACTGGACAGATAATTAAGATAGAGTCGCTGCTCCAAACCTAGTAATAATACGGAGATAGTAACGATTATGCAGCGCAAACAACACAGTGCGGATTTCAAAGCCAAAGTTGCTCTCGAAGCCATCAAGGGACTCAAAACTATCAACGAGTTATCGAGTGAGCATGGGGTACATCCGACCCAAATTAATCAGTGGAAAAAACAAGTTCTCGACGAATTGCCTGGAATTTTCTCATCGCGTCGCAGCCAAAATCAGAAAGAACAGGAGGATTTAACCGCAAATTTGTATCAACAAATTGGGCAACTCAAGGTTGAGTTGGACTGGTTGAAAAAAAAATCTGGACAACTCAGTCGCGGATAAACGCAGGTTAGTCGAACTGGAACATCGAGAAATTAGTCTATCCCGTCAGTGTGAATTGCTCGATTTAGCGCGATCGAGTTGGTACTACAAACCCGTTGCTGTAGACCCCTACGAATTGCATTTGATGAATTTGATTGACCAACAATATACGGCAACTCCATTCTATGGAATTCGTCGGATGACGGTTTGGTTGAACAGTCAGGGAGAGCAGGTCAATCATAAACGGGTTGCTCGCTTAATGCGACAAATGGGGATTGAGGCGATCTATCCCCGTCCTCGCACCAGCAAACCGGGAGACAACGTTCGTCGGTATCCCTATTTGCTCAAAGGGTTGGTGATTGATGCACCGAATATGGTTTGGAGTACGGATATTACCTACATTCGTCTTCCCGGAGGATTTGTCTATTTAGTCGCGGTGATCGATTGGTTTAGCCGATATGTGTTGTCCTGGGAGGTGTCTAACACGATGGATGTGTACTTCTGCTTAAGTGCTTTAGAACGTGCCCTCAAACAAGGTCAGCCTCAGATTTTTAATTCGGATCAAGGGGCGCAGTTTACCAGCGAGGCATTTACGGGCTACTTGGAAAAGCAGAATATCCAGATTTCTCAAGATGGAAAAGGAAGAGCATTTGACAATATTTTTGTTGAACGCTTGTGGCGAAGTGTAAAATATGAGGAGGTGTATATCAAGGATTATTCAACAGTGGCTGTTGCGATTCAAAGCTTAGGGAAATACTTTGAGTTTTACAATCATCAACGGTTCCACCAAGCGTTGAATTATCAAGTGCCCTTTGCAGTTCATTTCCGTAAGTGAGGTATTCAAGATGTAGTAAGACGAACAAGGTAAGAACAAGCGAACCAGGATGAGATTCTATCTTAAAGTTTTACTAAAACTGTCTAGACAATCGGGTACACTTCAATCAGTCACTATTGTTTCTGGGAATCCTGGTTCTGGCAAAACTGCTGTTGCTCTTCAGGCAATGTCATCAGTTCTCCAAGAAAACCTACGTCCAACCTATGTAGTCAAATCTGCAGCAATGAAAATTTCTGTCCAAAAGGGACTAGGAGAACATCTTAAACCACTAATTTCATATAATGATCGGTTTGGTTATCTTGAGCCAAACTCATGTGATGTTGTTTTAGTTGATGAAGCTCATCGAATAGATGGCGTTGCTTCAATGGATTGGTCTTCAGGAAGGAGAAGGCAAAAATCTCGTGAGGAGCTTGCTTCTTCACTCCCTATTGTTCAGGAAATAATTAGAGCATCGAAAGTAAGCGTATTTTTTATAGATGAAAAACAAATTATTCAACCTGGCGAAGCAAATCGTATTCAAGATATATACAAAGCAGCAACAAACGAAGATGATGTGGTTACTACTTACCAGTTAAAGGCTCAACATCGTTTGGCTGGATCACTAGAATTTATTGATTGGGTTGATAATCTGCTAGCCTCTCCAAAATCAAATCTTAGACAATTAGGAGACTTAGGGAACTTTCACTTTGAGTTGATTGATGATCCTGCTCAATTAGTTGAAATTCACGAGGATTGGGAGGAAAGGCTACCAAATCAGTCTCGATTGTTAACTGGTTGGTGTTGGCAATGGTCACAGAAACCTTTACCTGACGGTCTCCTTCCTAAAGAAGTCTCAATTCCTGGTTTTATTGATTATCCTTGGGAAGCTCCTAAAATAGGTAAGCCTGGTCGTCTCGCGCAAGGAATTTCAAGAGGTGAGTTTTGGGCAACAGATCCTTCAGGAGCGCAAAGTTTCGGATCAGTTTATACAGCTCAAGGATTTGACATCCCTACAGTCTGCTTACTTTGGCCTCGAGATTTGATGTGGCGTACTGGACTTTGGGTAGGAAATCCAATGAGGAAGAAAACTAAGCCGCGTGAACGCGGCGGTCATCCGCATTATGACAATGTAGATCCTAAGCTTTCAAAACTCGATGATACTGCTATCGTCCCATACTTGCTCAATGTGTATCGAATCTTGATGACTAGAGCAACAAAACGTTTGTACATCTCTTTTATGGATTTTGAAACAAGAAATTTAATTGAAAGCTTACTCCCAGACGAGCTATCCAAAAATCTCAGATTCTAAATTTCCTTTGTCACCGATTGAGTTATCTCTGATAAAAGCGATGAGCAGTACTGCTAGCTAGAAAGCATCAGCAACCACATTGGAGTGCGAGGCAAGGATACAGGTATCAAACAGCAAAGTTTTTTCAACAAATCAACGGAGGAATTTGATGGATTGTAATTCGTGGCGGTTGAAACCGCGTCTAAGCAAACCAAACCTGCCTACGCAGGTTCAACGCCAGTCCGCGCAGGCGGACATTGTTTGTATAGCCGCGTTGGCGAAGCCTGCCCGCAGGGCTTATTTATTCGCCCAGATTGAAAAATAAATTCATTCGCCCGGAGGTGACCCATGAACCGAGAACAACTCCTCTCCAGAATCTCAATCAATCCCAATATTTGTTTTGGGAAACCTTGCATTAAAGGACATCGGATCTGGGTTTCCCTGATCCTCGATTTCCTGGCAAGTGGCATGTCCATCCCCGAACTCTTAGAGGAATACTCAGGGTTAGAAGAGGCTGACATCTACGCCTGCATCGCCTACGGAGCCGAAATGGCGCGAGAGCGTTATGTCAACATTCCGTTGGAGTCAAAGACGTGAAGCTGAAGCTGGATGAGAATCTAGGGAAACGAGGCTATAGCCTGCTCCAATTGGCAGGTCATGACGTGATGACAGTTCCAGAGCAAAATCTCACCTCTGCCTCCGATGTCGATCTGATTCAGGTCTGCCAGACCGAGCAACGTTGCCTGGTGACGCTCGATCTCGATTTCAGCAACCCCCTTCGGTTCAATCCCAGAGAATACAGCGGCATTGCTGTTTTACGTCTACCCAACAAACCCACCCCTCAGGATTTGGAGGATGCCATCCGAACCCTGATTGGTGGCCTAGAACGAGAATCGATTGCAGGACAACTTTGGATTGTACAGCGTGGTCAAATTCGGATTTATCAGCAGGAGTAATGTCGCACGAGCAAACTAGGATGGAAGCCCTGGCCGGAAGTTGTCCCGATTCGAGATGACCTGAAATCAGGGGAACTAAAGCTGAGCATGTTTGCCGCCGATCTCTATGATGTGACAATACAGCGGGGCAGACGACCAATCTATGAAGATCCGGTAGAATTCTTTGCCCTCACCTACGCTACCTACAACCAGCGTGAGCTGGCTAAAGCAGTAATCCAGCGTTTGGGAGGTTGGAACGACAAGGCTGTACGACAACTCGCCCTCACCTATGGCGGTGGTAAAACCCATACCCTAATTACGCTCTATCACCTGGTCAATAACCCCGCTGCCTTACCAGATTTACCAGCCGTTCGAGAGTTCAAAGAGCATATTGGGATCACGCTTCCCCGTGCCAGGGTGGTGACCCTTCCCTTCGATAAGCTAGATGTCGAAAAAGGGATGGAAGTTCGGAGTCCGTCGGGTGAGTATCGCTGGTTAAAACACCCGTGGAGCGTTATCGCCTATCAGATTGCTGGAAATATTGGACTAAAACTGCTAAACGCCAATGATCAACCAGAAGAACGAGACACTCCCCCTGCCGAAAATCTGCTGATTGATCTACTCAGCATTCCCCGCAGTGAAAATCTGTCGATTCTGATTTTGATTGATGAGGTACTGATGTACGCCCGTGAAAAGGTCGGGCTAAATCCCGTATGGCAAGAACGTTTAGTAGACTTCTTTCAATACCTCACCCAATCTGTTACAAAGGTTGACCACTGTGCCCTGGTGGCTTCCCTTTTGGCCAGTGAAGTAGGTAAAAACGATGCCAAGGGCAAGGAAATTTCCACAGAGCTCTCTACTATCTTTGGTCGTCAAGAAGAAGAACCGATGCAGCCTGTCGTCAAAGAAGATGTGGCGGAGGTTTTATGCCGTCGATTTTTCCAACCTGATGCGATTCGCGATCGCCAAGCTTTTCAACCCCATGTTTTAGCCGTACTAAAAGGCATTGCCGAACTAGACGAGCAAACTAAGAAAGAGGGCCAATCCGCCGAAGAACGATTTCTTAAGGGCTATCCTTTCCATCCTGATTTAACAGAAGTTTTCTACCAAAAGTGGACACAGTTGGAGAACTTTCAACGCACCCGTGGTATTCTGCGCACCTTTGCCCTGGCGCTACGCAGCGCTACCCAATGGGATACTTCGCCCCTGATTGGAACAAATGTCTTCCTCTCAGCACCCAAGGAGGATGGCCTCTCAGATGCGTTGTCTGAGTTGGCAAAAGTCGCTACGACGGAAGATTACGAAGGAAAGCGCCAAGAATGGAAAAGCATCCTGGAAGGGGAACTTCAGAAAGCCCAGGAGATTCAAACCCAAACCATTGGGTTAAAAGAGCGCGAGGTGGAACAGGCGGTCGTTGCCACCTTCTTGCATTCCCAACCGATTGGACAAAAGGCGTTAACGCGAGAGGCGTTTTTACTGCTGGGACATACCCGCCCCGATCGCATTGAACTGGAAAAGGCCCTGGTTAGCTGGACAGAGGCATCCTGGTTTTTCGATGAAGACAATTTCGCTAACCAAGAAGATTCAACCCCAAAAACTCTGCCTAAGCAGTGGCGGCTGGGTTCTAAGCCCAACCTAAAGCAGCTGCACCATGATGCCTGTCGGTCTCGCATTAGTGATCAGTATGTTGAAGATAAGCTATTTGATGAAATTGAAAAATTGAAGAGTTTAACGAGTGGAGCTAGTAACATTGGCGTTAAACCCCACACCCTACCGAAAAAAACTAAGGATGTGGATGATGATGGAGCCTTTCACTATGTACTGCTCGGCCCAAGTGCGGCATCAAAATCGGGTAGTCCCAGCGCGGAAGCCAAACGTTACATTGACGAACACGCAGGTTCCGACGATCCACGGGTCTATCGCAATGCTCTAATTTGTGCCGTCCCCGATCGCGATGGCCTGGAGGTAGCGAAGCAACGCATTCGAGACTATTTAGGATGGGAAGAGGTTAAATCCCAGCTAGAGAAGCAAGATTTGGATGCGATTCGACGAGATCGCCTTGACCTCAACATTAAAGATGCCAAGGCAAAGGTGCCAGAATCGATTCGTCAAGCCTATTGCATCATCGTGACGGCCTCTGACCGGGATGACGTACAGGCATTCAAACTGACCGTTGACCCCAGTGAACCACTCTTTCAGCAGATTAAGTCCGATAGCCGTTCTCGGATTCAGGAAAATGCGATTACTGCCGATGCACTTCTTCCCGGTGGCCCCTACGATCTGTGGCGGGAAGGTGAACCCTCTCGCCGGGTGAAGGTGCTGGTAGAGTCCTTTGCCCAGTACCCGCGTCTGCCCAAGATGCTGAACAGTAAGGCCGTTCTCGATACGCTGGTGGATGGCTGTAAGTCCGGGATATTTGTCCTCCAACTGCCCCGACCTGATGGTTCAACTCGGACTTTCTGGCGAGAACAACCTGAGTCAGAGGTTCTGAAAGATGCAGCACTCGAAGCCGTATTACCAGAGAAGGCAACATTGGGGACTCTGCTCCCAACTCTGCTACTTCCTGGAGAACTACCCGAATTATGGCAGGGCGACACTTTAACCCTAAAAGCTTTGCGAGAGTACTTCAGCGGCTCAACCATTGTTCAGGTTCAGAAAGAGGGCTATGCAGAACCCATGTCGATTCCGAAGCCCCTGAACGGGCTAATTGGTATTAGCCTCCTCGCTCCTTAATCCAGTTAGCGATGACGGGAGGGAGATCCCGCTGTACTTTGCCACTGACATACATGCCGATATGGCCAACCGGGAAGCCCTGAACCGTGTAATCTTGACTGCCGACATACTCTCCCAGGGCTAGGGAAGAGCGGGGTGGAACCAGGTGGTCTTTATCGGCATAGAGGTTGAGCACTGGCATGGTGATGTTACGCAAATTAACCGTACGATCGCCAATCTTGACTTCCCCTTTGATTAATTTATTATTCTGGTAAAAGTCTTTCATAAACTGACGATAGGTTTCTCCGGCCTGATCAGGGCTGTCAAAAATCCACTTCTCCATGCGTAGGAAGTTGAGCAACTTATCTTCGCTTTCAACAATTTCGGGAAAGTCCAGATATTTCTGAATCCCTAATTGTTGGGGTTTCAACATCAAAAATTCCAGGTTGAGAAAATCTCCCGGGACATTACCCAGGGCGTCCACCATTAGATCCACATCCAGCGCCTCGGCCCCCAGAGTGCAGCCACCGCGCATATTCAGCAGGGTCTCTGGTTGGTGAAAGTCTACGGGGGCCACCATGGCCACCAGGTTCTTCACCTTTTCTGGGTGGAGAGAGCTGTAACAGAGACTAAAGGTGCCGCCCTGACAGACTCCCAACAGATTGATCTTGTCTAGCTGGTGCTGTGAGCGGATGTAGTCTACGCAATTGTCAATGTAACCATTGATGTAATCATCCAGGGTTAACCAACGATCGGCCCGACTGGGGTAACCCCAATCAATTAAATAGACATCTAACCCCAGCTTCAAGAGATTGGCGACCAGAGATCGGTCTTCCTGCAAATCTACCATGAAAGGACGGTTTACCAAGGCATAGACAATCAACAGGGGAACCGGAAAGGGATGCTCTACTACGGGGGTAAAGCGGTAGAGCGTGACCTTATCTTCTTGATAGACCGCTTCCCTGGCACTAAAGCCCACTTCGATGTCTTCTTCCCGTAACTGGCTTAAGTTTTCAATGCCTTTCACCAGCTTTTTCGTCAATTCAGCATATTCATGACTGGCATTTTCCAGCCGCATTTGGGTCATAAAGGGCAGCATAGAAAAAACTATCCTCCGGCAGGTATCCAAAATTAATGAGTTGATATCGGGATGGTGAGGAGCGGAGAGGGAGACCATTACTCCTTAGACGCGCGAGGCGATCGCCCCTTAGTGGTCTTGCCAGCCGGCAGATCGCCAGTTGAGGTATCAGAGTCTTGCGCGCCGTTTTCCAGACCACCGGCGATCTCAGCCGCAGAGTCACTTGTCGTCGCATTCCTATTTTCTAAAACAGGTGCGGGGGCTGGGGTGTCTGGGAGTGGGGGAACCGAACGGGTCGTCGCTGGTTGACTTTCGTAATGGGCCAGTTGTTTTTTCAGATGCTTGATCTCTTTCCGCAATTCATACAGACTGCGATGCACCTCATCTACTTCACTGCGGGAGGGAACATTAAAGCTCTTCATCCACATTTCCATCAGGTCTTGCTGATGCAGGCGGTAGACATTGAGGGCGTTGAGGAAGCGGCCTCGCACCTTCAAGTTATTTTCATCGCAAAATGCTTGCTCAAAGACATCGTCTGCTACCCGGCTCCAGAGTTGTTGGAACTCCCGCCAATCTTGCACCGTTTTGCCCTGTTCCGCCATTGTCACCAACTCCCGCATCAGACGCTCAAAGGATTGCGTCTGAACCGTTGTCAGTACCACTTGATAGTCCAATGTGGCCCGATAAAGCTTGCTCCAGGCGTCAAAGTTGCGCAGCAGTTTGCCATTAAACTCCCGACTGGGCCCTAATAAGGGGCTTTGCATCAAACTACCGAAACTCTCTTCATACAGCAGATTCCAATAGAGATTATTCAGCTCTAGCCAGGGTTCGCTGGTATGGCCGATGCCAACCTGACTCAGGGGGCCGATCGCCTCACCCATTGAAGCCATCCACAGTTGGCTGACCTTCTGCCACTCTTGCAGATAAAGCTGCCAGAGATCCGTTGCATCCTGATAAACCTTAAGGCTGCTATTCGAGAAGGCTTCCATCTGGCTGCGAATCTGCTGATTGTACTGAGCCATAGCCTGCTGCCAATCTTGACCCGCTTCCACTTTGGGAAACAGATCGCGCCAGGTGTCATAGGAGAGCTGCAATAACCGCGTCATCAACTGCTGGTTATTGAAAAATTGCTGGGTCACCTGCTCAAACCCTGGCTGGGCCGTGGGGGGGGCTGGAGGTTTGTTGACCGAGCCCATCAGATCAAACCAGTTTTTCCACATCTGGGTTCCCATTGAGCTCCAAGTGTTGAGCATCTGATGGCTCATATCACTCCAGGAAGTTTTGTTATTTTCCATAAACCAATCCCTCTTATGTATGATGAGCGCCATTGACTCGCAGCACCTCTCCTGTCACGTAGGCGCTAGCAACCGGAGAGAGCAGAAAAGCAACAGCCCAGGCAATATCTTCTGGTTTACCAAAGCGACGGAATGGGATTTCAGCCACGATTTTTTCTTTAACTTTATCGGGGATAACCCGAGTCATTTCGGTGTCGATAAACCCAGGGGCGATCGCGTTGGCACGTATATTGTAGCGAGCCGCTTCCCTCGCCAGGGATTTGATCAAGCCAATCACGCCAGCCTTAGTGGCTGCGTAATTGCTTTGCCCTGCATTGCCCCGGTCTCCCGATATGGAGCTGATCCCGACAATAGAGCCTTCTCCCCGTTCATACATCCCTTCCAGGAAAGGCTTAATCGAGTAGGCCACGCCCTTCAAGTTGACGTTAATCACCGCCTCCCAATCTTCGGGAGATAGTTTGGTAAAAAAGTTATCCCTGGTGATCCCAGCGTTGGCGACAATGCCATAAACAGGGCCGAGCTTTTCTTGAATTTGGGCTGCTGCCGCTTCCATAGAAGCCAGATCTGAAACATTAGCCTGGACGGCCAGACCACCAGCAGGGGACTCTCCCGGTTTAATGTCCAGAGAGGCTACCTTGGCCCCCAGATCGGTCAGCAGGGAGGCGATCGCAGCGCCAATGCCCTGACTGCCTCCGGTGACGACCACGACTTTATCTTCCAATCCCAGCGATACCATGATGCTTGTTCCTCTCTAAATATCTTGAAATATCTTGTAAGCAGGGCAATTACACCCGTTCAACGGCAAAGGCGGTACCCCCTCCTGTGCCGTGGCAGAGGGTGGCCATCCCCAGGGTTTTGTCCCGATCGGCCAGACTATTCAGCAATGTCACCACAATCCGAGCCCCAGAAGCACCGATCGGGTGCCCCAGGGCGATTGATCCTCCATTCACATTGACCTTGTCTAACGAAACATTAAGCAACCGATGGATCAGCATGTTACTGACCGCAAAGGCTTCATTGTTTTCATACAAGTCCACGTCCGCCGCTGTCAGCTTTAATTGGGCTAACAGTTTTTTAGCCGCTTGAATCGGCACCTCCGTAAACCGCCAGGTTTCACCGCCTTCCCAGGTACCACCGAGGACTTTGGCTAAGGGCTGCAGGCCATGACGTTCAACGGCTTCCGCGCTGGCCAAAACCAAGGCCGCTGCCCCATCTGAAATCTGGCTGCTATTTCCCGCTGTCAGTACCCCCTGCTTAGCAAAGGAGGGACGCAATTTTGCCAGACCCTCTAGGGTCGTATCGGGTCGAATTCCTTCATCGCTATCAATCACTTGAGTCCCTTTTTTAGTGGTTACTTCAAGGGGGGCAATCTCCCGTTTAAATAAGCCCCGTTCAGTCGCTGCGGCTGCCCGTTGATGAGAGTACATCGCCACTTCATCCAGATCTTTGCGAGTAAAGCCATGCTGTTCCGCGACCCGTTCTGTTTGCTCTCCCATGCCTTCACCAGTCGTGGCATCAGAGAGACCATCTCGCAGCAATAAATCTGTTAACTGCTCCGGGTTGCCCAACAAAAACTTGTAGCCCCAGCGGGCTCGATGAGAAAGGAAGAAGCCTGTCTGGGACATGGACTCCACCCCTCCAGCCAGGGCAATGTCAGCCTCCCCTAACCGAATTGCCATCGTGGCATTGATCAGGCTCATCATCCCAGAGGAGCAAACCATATCTAGGGCATAGCCGTTAACTTGGGCTGGAATATTTGCTTTAAAGGCCGCCTGCCGTGGCACCAATTGGCCGTGCCCTGCCCTGAGGACGTTACCCAAAACATAGAGGTCGAGTTCCGCCCCAGAAATACCCGCCCGTTCTAAAGCAGCCTGCATGACATGAGCGGCCAAATTGACAGGAGAAAAATCTGTCAGTGCCCCCCCAAACTTGCCTAAAGGCGTGCGAACCGCTGAGACAATGTAAACATCGCGCATATATACCTATTCCAACTCCTTTTCCCATTGTCATGCGGGATCTTGGAGTGGTTCAAACCTTTGGGTTTGTCTTCAGGATCGTTGTGAACAAATGTTACTAAAAATCCGGCGGGTTTCCTCAGTCAGGTGCCCCAAATGGACGCAGCCATCCCAGTTTTAGGGCTCCATCTAGCAAAAGGCGGCTGATCATAAATAACAGCAAACTCTCAACCACGATCGCGGACAAAAACAGCGGCTCACCATAAATCTGCCAGACCCGATCGACCTGAGCCAGACCTCGCACCAGCCCAAAGGCCAGGGTTGCACCCGATTTTAAGTGGGGATTGGAGTCTTGCCGAATCACATAGCGATAGGTGACGCCAAACAAAAAACCCGACAAAGCCAGGACTGCCCAACTAAAGCTCCAGCCCCATACATCTGACGGTAGCCCCCGACTGCCCAGCAACTGGATGTGTAAGCGGCTCAGCAGGCTAAATCCCCCACTGATGGCCAAGGCCCCTAACACACCCGCCTTCAAGGATTCTAGTCGCTCTGCCCAGGAACGTAGGGAGTCATGAGGGGCATCGGTGCCGATCGACTGATCTTCAATTAATAAGGTCATAGACTACTGTTGGTGTAAGGGATCGATCCCGCACTGAGCGGCCACTTTGAATTATGATAGTTTTTGCAGTCCCATGGTCATTACGGTTTAGGTAAAAATGGATATTTTGACGTTAGGTTGGGTCTCTTTGCTGAGCGTCTTCACCGTCTCAATCGCAATGGTGGTTTGGGGTCGTAACGGCTTCTAAACCCCATTTGCGGTGTGTAGCTCATGATTTAGCTGCAACCAGTAAGGAGCACCTGTGGAGACATCTGCGTTTACGGTTTTAGTTGTGGTCGCCTTTGCCCTGCTGGTCTCTGTGACGGGTGGCATGGTTTACCTCACCCTGGCCGAGTGGCGCGATCGCCGTCGTCAAGACCAGGCTCAGCGCCAATTAAAAGGCACCCGCAAACGATAAACCCTCAATTTAGGGGCAGCCATCTGTCCCTAAGTTAATCTATAGCTATAGCTATGGTTCTGTAGATGATGGGAGGCACAACACCTACTCAGGTTTGGCAAGTAACCGATCGCCTTTGTCTTCAGGGTTCTGAGCAAAGCTATGACTCTAGCCAGAGGGGAACCCAGGAGCGAGCATGATTGAGTTGGCGATCGAGGCTCTGATAATCCGGTTCATGGCGGTGTACCAACTTCCAGAAGGTGGCGGAGTGGTTCATATGAACGGTGTGGCATAGTTCATGAACAAGGACGTAGCGCACCAGGGGAGATGGTAAAAACAGGAGTTTACTATTCAAACTAATTGTTTTTTTGCCAGAGCAACTGCCCCATAGCGTCTTTTGTTGTCGGATCGAGGCACTCTTATAGGGCAGCCCAATTTCTTGACTGACGCTGTGTAACCAGGGCAGCAGGTGAAGTCTGGCTTTATAGGCCAGCCATTGTTGCAGTACCCTGCGACAACTGGATGGATGATCAATTTGTCCATAGACGGCCAACCCAGATTTGGATTGCTCAACTAGTCGCACTCCAGGCATGGGGGTGGGCTGATAGTCAACCTGCCAAGCTTCCGCGATCGCTGTCAGGGCAATCTTCTCCGGTAAACCGTTACAGCTTTCCAGGGCTTCTAAAGATTGCTGGGTCTTAATTTTCTGGGTGACCCGCTCAATCCAGTTTTGCTTCTTTTTAACGATGTCTGGAACCCGATCCCGGTCAAAGCCAGGGGGAATGACGACCTCTAGCTTCCCAGCCGGAGAAATTTTCAGCGATACGTGCTTCGCCCTGCCGCTCTCTCGAATCGTATAACTGGGCAACATGATCTACTCACCCGATCAGCGTTATCTCTCAATTTACCTGTAAATCCCGGATCTGGCTTCGGTATAGTGGTCAGTATGCCAGACGCCCGCCCCATGATCCAACAGTTCCAATTTCTTTTAAACCGAGAGGCCATCCTGTCTCTGGCCCTTGTCTGGGTCAGTGGCAGTCTGATGGCCTTGGCGACTGCCCCCCTCAATCTGTTTCTCCTCGCTTGGGCCGCACTGGCTCCCCTATGGCGGCTGGCTTTTCTGGCCCCGCTGGCCCCAAAGGTGGCATCACCCCCTCTACTGCTGGCCTTGTTTTGGGGAGTTGGCTACCACGGGCTGGCTCTCTCCTGGATTTTGGGCCTCCATCCCCTCACCTGGTTGGGGGTTCCTTGGCTGGGTAGCATTGCGATCGCCCTATTTTGTTGGGCTTTTATTACCCTGTGGGGGGCGGCCCTGGTCATGATTTGGGTGGCAGTGCTGCCTTGGGCCTTGGGGCGCTCAGGGCAATCCCAGTCAATTAAACTGTCCCTGGCGCGAGTTCTAGTGGGGACGGCCATCTGGTGCGCTCTGGAGTGGATCTGGAGTTTGGGTTCCCTCTATTGGACTTCTTTGTCTTACACCCAAAGCCCTGGTAATTTGGTGGTTTTGCATTTGGGGCAATTGTCTGGTCCAGCCCTGGTAACGGCGGCGATCGTTGCGGTGAATGGGCTACTGGCGGAAGCCTGGATGCACTGGCAGATGGCGGGGCCTGCTGCTGTCAGGGCTGTCGGGCGCTATCTGCGGTTGGCAGGATCTGCGATCGGGGTGTTTTGTCTTATGCATCTCATCGGGTTTGGGCTATACAGTCGGCCTCTGGCAGATGTTGAAGCTAATGGTTTAAAGATTGGCATTATTCAAGGGAATGTGCCCACTCGGATTAAGTTAAATAGGGATGGATTGCGTCAGGCTGAGATCGCCTATACCAAGGGATACAAGGCCTTGGCAGCAGAAGCTGTGGATGCTGTCCTCACCCCGGAGGGAGCCTTGCCCTATCTCTGGAACTCGGCAAATCGCAGCAGCAGCAGTCTTTATCAGGCGATTTTGCAACAAGGGACGGTCGTCTGGTTGGGGACTTTTACCCAACAAGATGGCAAAATTGCCCGCAGCCTGATTACCCTCCTGAGCAACGGAGAGACCGCAGGACAGTACAACAAAATCAAGTTGGTTCCCCTAGGAGAATACGTGCCGTTCCAGAATCTCCTGGGGGGGCTGGTGCAGATTCTCTCGCCGATTGAGGCCCAGGGGTTGCCGGGTCAGTTGCAGCAACGGTTCAACACGCCGTTTGGAATCGCGATCGCCAGTATTTGCTACGATTCGGCCTTTCCGGAGGTATTTCGCAGTCAGGCCGCGATTGGAGGCCAGTTTATTCTTACCGCTTCTAACCTGGATCCCTACAGTCAGGTCTTGATGGCGCAACATCAAGCTCAGGATATTATGCGGGCGATTGAAACCGATCGCTGGGCCGCGCGGGCTACTAATACGGGCTATTCTGGCCTGGTGGATCCCCACGGTCATGTGATCTGGCGATCGCGACCCCAGACCTATGAGGTTTACGCTGGGCACCTATACCGGCGACAAGGCCAAACCCTCTATGTTCGTTGGGGCGACTGGCTGACTCCCCTGTTGCTGGTTATAGCAGTGGGCATCAGTCACAGGCGTTTGAGGGGGGAGTCCCGCTTTTAGCTGGTGGGGGTTTGGGGGTAGATAAGCCCCGCACTGTAACGGCGAATTGTGTTTACTCAAGAGCCGGTCGGTGACGGGATACAGATACCCCTATGCCAGTCGCAGACTGGCCATGATAAAATTAAGGAGGTTGCAAAAAACGGCGGTTGCCGGAATCTGTTGCGACTACACCGAGGGGCATCCGGTGTCTGCGCGTGGAGGCGTACTCAAAAGAGAGCCCATGAAACGCGAAGCCCAGGTCGTCCCGCAAGGGCGGCGATGGGAGTATGTCACAAAGAGTGCGATAGGATAAAAAAATTGAATCTGTTGCTCTTTTAGGTTGGTGACACGGCATGACCCCGATGGCAATGCTTACTGCTACTGCGACAGGTACAACAGTAGCACCAGAAAAAACCAATCAAGTAATCCGTCAGCAATATCCCAACTATAGGGTGATCGTGCTAAATGACGACTTTAATACCTTTGAGCATGTGGCCAGGTGTCTGGTCACCTATATTCCTGGTATGACTCCTGATCTGGCCTGGGATTTAACTAATCAAGTCCACTTTGAGGGGCAGGCGATCGTCTGGGTGGGGCCACAGGAACAGGCGGAGCTCTACCACATGCAACTCAGTCGGGAAGGATTGACAATGGCGCCCCTGGAAGCCAATTAACCTAACGGTTGGTATCATCCTCAGAGTTCCTCGTATCAGTCTTTAGGGGGTTACTTCACCCCCTCTAGGGGGAAATGCCGCAACACAAAGGTTTTGGCCGCCGCCGGAGTTTGGATTTGGCCATCTAGGGTGGCAGCGGAGAGCGCCTCTAACATTGTCTTAAACTGTCGTCCCGGTTTATAGCCCATTTGTCTTAGGTCATGGCCATCCAGGACTGGCCGCACCCTTGACCAGTCTGTGAGATAACGCCAGATGGCTCGCCGCACCCAGCGATCGCTGCGAATGGCCACCAAGATTAACATCGAACTGTCATAGGCATGGAGTAGCGCCGCGATCTGACTGGGGCGTTCACAGTGGGGCAAGCTCTGATGGATTTGGGTCTGGCAGGCTTCCAGATGGGTGAGCAGATCGATACTGTCTGCTGGCAGTTGCAAATTAGTGGCAACCATCCCTCGATCGCAGGCAGGCAGAGCGGCCAGGAGTACTTCTAGCAGCAATAGCCAACTGGGCTGTTCTGGCAAGGGCATGAGGGAGATGTTGATTGGGCTGCTCTCCAGGGCAGGCGATTGCAACCGCTTTGCCCACTGGAGCCATCGCTCCACCAGGCGCAACTGCCGCCAGAGCCCAGCATCCATGACTAAATCAGGGTGAATGCACTGTAATGCCCCCAAGTCAGCTAATTTTTCTAGCGCGGGTTTCCAATAGGGTGACTGTAGGATATAGCGTAATTCTGCCTTCAGACGGGTTTGCAGAGCTGGCGCTTTCTCCAGTTCTGTTTGCACCTGGCGATAGATGCCACTGGCGATCGCAGTTCGGATATACCCTTCTGTTTGATCATCTATGTCGAACCCCAGCCGCACGGCAAACCGCACGGCCCGATAGATGCGGGTCGGGTCTTCAATAAAGCTGTTGGCATGGAGAACCCGAATTTGACAGGATTGCAGGTCTAACAGACCGCCAAAGTAGTCCAGAATTTCCCCGGCATGGGGCTGGGTTAAGCGAATCGCCAGGGCATTGATGGTAAAGTCTCGTCGATAGAGGTCTTGTCGAATTGAGCTGGCCTCTACTTCAGGATTCGCCGCTGGATAGGGATAAAACTCGGTGCGGGCTGTGGCGATATCCAGCCAGAGGGAATCTAGCGCTGGATCATGGTGCCAGAGTAAAGCCGCCGTTTGAAACTTACCGTGAATTTCTAGCCGCGACTGGGGATACAACTGTTGCAGCGATCGCGCCAGTTCAACTCCTGCACCCCCATCGGCAGCCTGATCAAACCCATCCACCACCAGATCAATGTCGTCAATGAGGAGATCAGCACTGGTTGCTGACCCGACCGCCGAGATCACCAGCAATAGATCCCGCACCGCCCCACCGACCAGGTAAAGTTGCCAGCCGCGCTGCTCTGCCTCCTGGGCCGCTGCCAGTAATAAATTCCAGAGTTCTGGCTTCAGGCATTGGCGCAGCAGTGTCAACAGGGTAAAAGGTGGCAGGCTGACCGGCGTCGGTTTCGTCAGGGCCGTTTGGGTTTCTAGCTGACGCTGAGCCCCCCCCTCCCTGTGCAACTGCCGTAAGACATCGGTGCGGGTGACAATCCCCACCAGTCGACCAGCATCCAGGACAGGCAGCCGACCGATATCGTAGGTCACCATCAAGGCTTCAATTTCTGATAAAGGGGTGGTCGGCGTAATGGTTTTGAAGTTGGTTGTCATGTACCCCTTCACTGGGGCATGGCTGAACCCGTGATGCAAGGCGATATCCAGATCGCGGCGAGAAATGACCCCCACTAGCGTACCTGCTGCATCCACGACCGACAAGCCCGAGTGGCCGTAACGCAGGACAATGCGTTGGGCCTCGTCGATCGTCGTGTCGGGCCGAATCGTCCGCACTGGAGAAGACATCAGCTCACGGGCCAGGGGCGCTTGAGGGATCTGGTGTTTGAGTTGGTCAAACAGGGATGTGATCACTTGCTTGGGGTAGACCTGATGCAGATTTGCAGAGGCCGCACGGGGATGCCCCCCTCCCCCGACAGTGCTGAGCAATTGATTCAGATCGGTGCCCTCAATCCCCGATCGCCCAATCACGGTTAACACATCGCTGGCCCCATTGCCCGGTGGGCATTCTCCCTCTCGGCAATAGGCCGCCCCCAGCAGCAGTGCATCCAGCTCGGTCACATCGACTAGTCGAGAGGCCAGACTCGACAGTCCCGGTGTATAACGCTCCAGATCCAGCAAGACCCAGGCAATGGTATAGCCCTGGACGGTTTCTGTCTGCAACTGCTCGATCGCCAGGGACAGGAGGCGCTGCAAATCGGGAGACAGGCCTGGGTCGATATACTCTGCGATCGCCCGTAAACTGGCCCCCTGCTCCATCAACCAGGCCAGGGCCCGGGCATCCCGTGGGGTCGCATGATCAAACGTTAAGGAACCCGTATCGACATGAATTCCCAGGGCCATTACCGTTGCCTCTACCGGGGTGGGAATTATCCCCTCTGTCTGTAGGATTTCAGCGATCATCGTAGTGGTGGCCCCCACGGGCTCAATCATTGTACGCCTGGTGGGAATATCGCCATCCCCATGCAGATGATGGTCATAGACTGCTATTGCCACATCCGGTAAATCCAACCATTCAGCGGTTTTGCCCAGGCGAGACCGGTGTTGGGTATCGACCACAACCAGCGATCGAATGGCGTCTGGATTGACAGATCGCCGTTCGATTAACGGATATTGATCTCGATGCAATGCTAAAAAGTCGCGAACGGCGGGGTGCGCCCCCCCTGATAGAACGATGCGCGCACCAGGATGCAACCGGGTCAGGCCAACCGCTGCCCCCAGGGCGTCAAAATCGGCTGTCACATGACATAGGATGAGATCCATTGGCCCTACTCCCATCTTCTCTGCTCCACTGGTAGCACTTTTCTGATAGCGTTACTCATAGGTGAGGTAATATCGCCCCTATAAATACCCCTCTGGTTAACATAGTGCCGTATTGGGAGAAGCGGAAATCATGACCATTTTGTTTCAACTTGTTCTGTTAGCCCTGGTTGTGCTGTCATTTGTGCTGGTGGTGGGAGCGCCAGTCGCTCTGGCCTCTCCTCAAAATTGGGATCAATCCCGCCGCATTTTATTATTGGGCTCTGGCGTTTGGGCGATTCTAGTGATTTTGGTTGGTGTGCTTAACTCTTTTGTGGCTTAGCCTGCCAATCGGATGGCGTCATCCCGTAAAGTACTGGCTTATCCGTTGTAGTATCCCCCATCAGCAATCCGTTTGGTTTTTTGGAGCCTGCTGATGGGGATTAGTCTGTTGTCAGGTAGCAATGGCGGTTTTTGAAGGAAATTTTGCCCACACCGAGTCGCAGCGATTTGCGATCGTAATTGGGCGGTTTAATGATCTAGTTACAGGCAAACTCCTGGAAGGCTGTCAAGACTGTCTCAAGCGGCATGGTGTGGATACCACCCCTGATGGCACCCAGGTAGACTACGTGTGGGTGCCCGGTAGCTTTGAAGTACCGGTAGTGGCTCGTCAACTGGCACTGTCTGGGCGCTATGATGCGATCATCTGCCTGGGTGCCGTGATCCGGGGGCAAACTCCCCACTTTGACTACGTTGCGGCTGAAGTGGCAAAAGGGGTCGCAGCGGCTGGCTTCCAAACTGGGGTGCCCGTCGTGTTTGGGATCGTTACTACCGACACCCTGCAACAAGCGTTGGAGCGGGCTGGCATCAAGAGTAATTTGGGCTGGAACTATGCCATGAGCGCCCTAGAAATGGCCAGTTTGATGCAACAGGTCAAGGGCCTTTCAACCCCTACGGCTAATGCCGCCAGTGGGATGGTGACCCCAACCCTACCGGCCTCGATGAAAAGTGCGGTGCCGCCCAAGCCAGTGGATTTGTAGCAGTTTTCTTCTAAACATTAACTTTCTTAACGATCTGCCCCTTCCCTGGCTAAGAGCGGTCATCCCTGACCGTAGAATGTGAGTCAACAGTTATTCTTAACACAATTAGGAAACGTAGAGCATGGCTGAGCCTCTTATCAAGCCCTGGCATAACGATCCCTTTGCTGGCAATTTATCAACTCCGATTAGCGATTCTGCTTTTACTCGGGCATTCATTGGTAACCTGCCCGCCTATCGCAAGGGTCTCTCTCCCTTACTCCGTGGTCTGGAGATTGGTCTGGCCCACGGCTACTTTCTGGTAGGCCCATGGGTAAAATTGGGTCCCCTGCGGGACTCTGATCATGCTGCCCTGGGTGGCCTGATTGCTGCGATCGGGCTGATCTTGATTGCTACTGCAGGCCTTTCCTTGCATGGGTTGGCCCGTTTCTCTGAAGATACCAAGTCTGACAATCCCCTATTCACTTCTGAAGGGTGGAGTCAGTTTTCCGGTGGCTTCTTTGTCGGTGCGATGGGCAGTGCTTTTGTTGCCTACTTTCTGCTAGAAAACTTCTCGGTAGTGGACTCAATCTTCCGGGGAACCTTCAACTAGAAGTTCAATCGGATTGAGGATTCTTTAGCCTGGGATATTACCTCCCAGGCTATTTTTATTCACTTTCTGGGTGACATCCTCCCGACGCTCACCCTAGCGGGTAGAGAGCGGGCTTCCCTTCTTCGCGGTTGGTTTTTCCTGCTTCATCGGGGTTCCCAAGCAACCTTCCTCCGCAGGCAGTATCACCGTCTGTCCAACGGCTACAAGACCTCGTTGCATTACCACTTGCGCGGCTGCAACATCTCTATCTGTGACATATCCACATTGATCGCAATGCTGAAACGACCGTATATCAGGGATTAGTTCGTTTATTCACCTTAACAGGGGTAGGTTAAGAGGTTAACCTGCATAATTCATAAGGTAACTGAATTTCCGTCATTCCCGCGTAGGCGGGAATCCACCCTGATAGAAGTTGCCCAACCTGGATTCCCGTGTATCGGTGTTGCTGATTCTGGGTATAAAAAAATGCTGTATGTTCGAAACTTCGTTTCGATTCATCCTGCTTTTCAGCAACGCCCAGCATGTCGGTTCCACGGTCTATTGATAGCGTTCTAGAAAATCGAGGGCATGGTTCCGCAATTCATAGTAATCTCCAGACTCGCGCAGTGCATGGCGATCGCGGGGGCGAGGCAAGGGAATCTCCAGCACCTGCCCGATCGTGGCATTGGGCCCATTGGTCATCATCACCACCCGATCGGACATAAAAATGGCTTCATCCACATCATGGGTAATCATCATCACCGCTTGGCGATGGTTTTCCCAAATATCTAAAACCTGCTGTTGCAACTTCGGTCGGGTTAGGGCATCTAGGGCACCAAAGGGTTCATCCAGCAGCAGCATTTTAGGGCGAGTCGCCAGGGCCCGCGCCACCCCTACCCGCTGCTTCATGCCGCCCGACAGCTCATGGGGATATTTATCAGCGGCGGCGGTGAGATTCACCATTTCGATATGTTGATTGACGATGGCAACCTTCTCTGCCCGATTGGCGGTTTTAAACACCTCATCTACCGCCATGCGGATATTTTCTCGCACCGTCAACCAGGGTAACAAGGCATAGCCCTGAAACACCATCATCCGTTCCGCTCCCGGTTTGCGGATCACTTTGCCTTCTAGGGTGACCATGCCCGATGTCGGTTTCTCCAAGCCCGCGACAATCCGCATCAGGGTAGACTTGCCGCAACCAGAGTGACCAATCACAGCCACATATTCCTGCTCGTCGATGCTCAGGTCAATCCTGTCTAGCACGACAAATTCACTGCCATCTGGTTTGCGGAATGCCTTGACAACTTTTTCGATCGCCAAAAATGGGATAGACCGGGTGGCGTTGGCGTTGTTTGAATTGGCCGATTCCATAAAGGATGTCATAGGATCTCCTGGGCTGAAAGGGTCGATTGTTCAAATCAGGCAAGGTAAAAGGGCTGGGGTGCCCCGGCCCGGATTTCAAAGCTATTGAGATAGCCAACCGGATCACTTGGATCAAAGCCTTTGCCATCAATAAAGGCGGCACCCGGTTCAACCTTATGATCCTCTGATGGGCATGGGATGCCAAGCTCGGCAGCAATTTCTCGATAGAGCTCCGTTCTCCAGGCCTGACGGCCAATCTCATCTGCATTTTTAGGAAATTCTGGAATTTGGCCCCAACGGGTTGCCTGGGTCATCAACCAGAGGCTTTGTGACTGCCAGAGAAAGGTGGAGTGGTCGTGGGCCACTTCTGAAATAGAAGGGGACAGATCAAAGAAAACGGTTGTCTCCAAGCTATTCACGATGCGGGCTTGGTTGTCAAAGCCGCCATAGTTATAGTTCCCTACAATTCCTGGTCGGGTATATCTAACCGCCGCTCCGGTAAAGGATCGTTGAGAAATTAGGCTGGCGACCTCTTCTCGATTGGCTGGGTTGCTGCAATAGCGACAGGCTTCGATCATCGCTTTTACCAGCGATCGATAGGTTTTGGGATAGTCTTGGATGAAAGACTCCCGCACAGCCAAAACCCGATCGGGATGGCCCCGCCAAATTTCCCGGCCCTGGGCAAAGGTAAAGCCAATTCCTTCATTCCCCGCAATGGCACGGGTATTCCAGGGCTCTGCCACCATATAGGCTTGCATGGCACCCATGCGAGTATTACTCACCATCTGGGGGGGAGGCGTAATAATCAGTCGCAATTGGGTTAGGGGGTTAATGCCAACTGCCGCCACCAGATAGCGGACAAAATACTCGTAGATCGAAGAACTCAACACAACGGCCCAGATGTGCTGATCAAAGGGAGAATTTTCCCAATAGGCCCGCAAATCTTTGCCAAATGCCTCTAGGTTGCCAGCATAGCTGGGCCAGGGTCTAATGCCCCCTTCCCAAATCTGGCGATTCATGGTCAGAGCATTACCGTGGCGGTGAATCGTCATCGCCGCACAGAGGGGAAAATGGCGAGCCCCTTCTGCCCCAGTGCGGGCATTGGTAACGGCCCCAGACACCACCGGTGAAGCATCCAGCCGTCCAAAGATGATGCCATCTCGGGAATTGCCCCAACTGGCCTCCCGGCTGAGGGTAACATTCAACCCATACTTGCGAAAGAAGCCTTTGCTCCAGGCCACGGCAAAGGGGGCACAGTCATTGACGGGCACAAACCCGACCGTTAAGTTTGGTTTCTCCAGACTGGCCGGATCAACGATCGGTTGCACTTGCAGGGCCGACTCTGGCAGGCCAACCGGGTTGCGGTTGGGGGCCTGACTGCAAGCAGAAACTGCGATCGCAGAGGCGGTAGCGCCTAACCCTTGCAGGAAGGCACGCCGAGAGCGGGGGGTATGCATGGGAGCCTCCAACCCTTAAGAGCGCGCAGGACGGTGGGTGACGAGAATCTGCAAACGAGCCAGGGCGTAATCTAAAATGAGCCCGGTTACCCCAATCACAAACACCGCCAAAAACACCGAACTGACATTTAATCGGTTCCACTCATCCCAGACAAAAAAGCCAATCCCAATGCCGCCGGTCAGCATCTCTACAGCCACAATCACCAGCCAGGCAATCCCCAAACTAATGCGTAGACCTGTGAAGATATAGGGCAAACTGGCGGGTAAAACCACCTTGATTAGTTGCTTCCAGCGCGGCATTTCTAAGACTTGGGCCACTTCTAGATAATCTTTAGGGACGTTGCTCACCCCCTCGGCCGTATTAATAATTGTGGACCAGAGAGAGGTAATAAAAATTACAAAAATTGCCGAAGGCTCGGCGGCATTAAAAATTGCCAGGGCGATCGGTAACCACACCAGGGGAGACACCGGCTTAAACACCTGAATGATGGGATTCAGGGCTAACCAGGCATGGTGAGATAGCCCAATCCAAACCCCCAGGGGAATGGCCACGATCGCTCCTAAAGAAAAGCCAATCAGCACCCGCCGCAAACTGGCTAACAGCAGCCAGCCCAGACCAATATCACCAGGCCCGCGATGGTAAAAGGGATGCAAAATAAAATCTAGGTTTTTGGCTAATGCTTCTGGAGGGGTGGGCATCATTTCATGGCGGAACAGGGCAATCACCCACCAGATCGCAATAACTCCGGCAAAACCAGCCACTGGCAGCAGCACTGTAGGGCGAATTAAGCCACGAAAAAATTTCATCACAAAAACATTGGCACGGGTAGCCAGGCTCATTAACAGCATGAGTAGTACAATGCCGACGGGGTTAGCTGACGGGCTAGGGCTGAGAGATGCCCTTCTTCAGAATGTCACCCTGAAAATACGCCCCTATGCCCTTGAAGAGCTTGTTTCCCCCGCTTTTTGCTTCACCTACTGCCGGAAATGATATGGATGACAGAGATAAAACCAAAACTAGGCTGACTTCCTCAGTCTAGGGGAGAATAGCACCCAAATCTTAACCTTGTCAATGTCTGAGTTGCGGTGGAATCTAGCTTGCACGCTGGAATTTGAGGCCCTGGAGCAATCACCCCAAGTCTATGATGGATTCCCGCCTACGGGGGAATGACGAACAGTTCAGTTACCCCATGAATTATTCAGGTTAGCTCGGTTCAAATCAATGGGAAAGTTAGGGTCAAATAGTTGTTCGGGGGCATAAGGGCAGTTTTCCGGCAAATCACCATAGTCTAAGGGCGTTTCACCTACGACTAAATCCTTACCAGATTCATAGGCATCAGCGATCGTTTCTGTCAGGTAGGGCTTGAGGCTAGGGTTCTGGCTGATTAGTTTTTGGGCCGCTCGTCGTTGCTCACGAATTGTTGCCCGCCAGCTTTTACTACGCTTTTCCGGTTGGTAGTCCCATTTGAGCAAGTGCCCAATTAAAACGCCTAAGCGACTTTCCAACTCTCGACGTTCCTGCTTCCCCAACGACTCAATTTCCTCTACTAAATTGCTAATATCTAGCTGCTTAAAATCCCCTTGCTTGAGCAATTTTGACTGCTCTACTGTCCAGGCATAAAAATCAGTTTCATAGAGATTGGGTAGCATTGCATTCTTCCTTGAGATGATTTGAACACACCTCTGCTGGAGGAGATCGAGCCCCTGGCGTCGTTTCTATTCGTCGTATTGCCAGAATTTAAGGGTGTCACGCTGTCCTTTTGACAATAAATCTTCTGTGTAGTTTTGATCCAGGATCTTTTTAGGCCGTAAAACAACCACCACCCGCCCCTGAATTGAGCCATCAAAAGGCTGATCAGACCATTGAATCGTAAGCTGCTCTGCTTGCTCCACCAAGAAGTAACGATTGGCATCCCAATCTCGTTCGGCCCGATCGATAACGATCAAAACTTCTTCCGCAGGGCCAGGCAGGGGTGCCGGCAGTTGATGACTGGAGCACAACAGGGCAACAGGATCTTGGGCGGCCAGGATGACTTGCCAGCCTGGCATTGCAACCCAGGCAGAACTGCCAGTAAACTGAACCACGCCAAAGGGTGGCACTGGCTCAATCAGGGGCACTGATTGCAGGTCAGCTTTAGCCAAGGGCAATTTACCAACGACTGGAATCAGTCGGGGCATTTGTTCTTCTGCTTCTAGCTGATAGACCGGCAGCAAAGGAACTGGAGCCGTTGGGGTGATAGTGAAGTCAGTCAGTAGCTGTTCGATCGCAGTGCGGGCGCTCTGACTGTGGGCAAACCGTAGCCCTTTCGCAATTAACCGAGAACGTTCTTGCAAGTCTGTTTTTTGACGGGCTAACCGCCAGACCTGGTAGGCAACGGCGTCACCGGGATGATCAGTAAACCCCTCTGGCTTCTGCTTTAGGCGAGTAAACTCCTTCACCGCTTTGGTCACCTCCTTCGCCTCCTCTGCATCCAGGGCTTTTGCTGCGACCAGACTGGCAACGGCGGCCCGCTCCGCCTGGGTTAAGACCCGTAACTCATAGAGAATATCGCTACCCCGCTGGCTAAAGTGCTGTTGGGTTGCGGCGTCTGCCTTGCCCTCGACAAGGCTACTGAATACCTGGGCTGCGACGATGATCTGATTTTGCTGGATTGGCTCAAACCCAGTCGCTTCAAAGATCGCCTGGGGGGTGTAAGCTGCTTTCTGTAGGTGTTGACAGGCTTGGCCCCACTCAAGCCAATTTCCCTGTTTACGGCGCAGTAATTGCAGCAGTGCCTCTGCATTTAAGTCAGAGCTGGCAGCGGCAGAATCAGGCGTAGGCGGCTGAAAATCAGACATAACAATGTTGCGATCGCAGGGCGATGCCATGAAAACAGTACTCTTTACAAACCTTACCTGACCGGAAAACCAACGTAAAGCCTCTGGCTTCAGACATGGGGATATAAGCTGGGCAACCGACCGGAGGGAGGAAGCGATTATCCTTGTTCTGCTTTTGGATAAGGGACTTGCGTGAAAATAAAATCCCAATGATGTGTTAGGCGCTAGCCGTAACGCATCATTGTTATCCCCCAACTTTGCTATGAACAAAAAAGACCTGAGTGAAGCCGATATTTGCGATCGCCCTCCATTTCCCAACAATATTCCCCCATTGTGCCAGCGCCAGGGACTCGATACGGTTAAGTTTTGCAATTGACGCAAATGCTTAAACCATCGGGGTTTTTAGCTTTGACCGTTGATGCTGAGGGACTCAATGTTTGAGGCGACACCGGGGACTTAGGATCGTGGATTTAATAAGGTGTAATACTTTTCGTTGTATCTGTAAACTAGAAAAGTGAGCAGATGAACCGAAGAGCCTATGCAACCTTACCCTAGTAAAATTGAAGCCCAAATGCAACGATACTATCAATCTCTCTCTGAGAAGGATCGTCGTCGTTATGCCGCCATTGAAGCCGTGAAGTTAGGGTACGGTGGGCAAGCATACATCCGCCGGTTATTCGGATGTCACCACGAAACCTTAGCGTTGGGGATGGCAGAACTAGAGGATGAACCAGGACTCGAACGGGAACGGATTCGCCAAGTTGGCGGAGGACGAAAAACCGTCTTTGAGAAGATTGCTGGATTAGACGAGGCATTTTTGCGCGTGTTGGACCAGCACACCGCAGGTTCGCCGATGGATGAAATCATCAAGTGGACTAACCTCAAGCGCCACGAGATTGCGGCGTTGCTTCAGGAAGAGGGGATTGAGGTTAGTGTGACGGTTGTAGACCAGTTGTTGGAAAAGTACAACTTTCGCAAACGCAAAGCAGTGAAAATCCTGGCAACTGGAGAGAGTGAGCATCGCAACGAGCAGTTCGAGACCATTGATCGGCTCAAGCAAGCCTATCAAGCAGCGGGCAATCCAGTCATGAGCATGGACACAAAAAAAGAGAATTGATTGGCAAGTTGTACCGGGACGGACAACTCTACACTCAAGACTATGGAGTCGAGGTGTTTGACCATGACTGGCCATCGTTGGCAGAAGGGGTGGCCATTCCGCATGGGTTATATGACCTGACAGACAATGTGGGGTACATCCAGATTGGCACCAGTCACGATACGAGCGAGTTTGCCTGTGACTCGATTCGCTACTGGTGGAACACCTATGGCAAAAGGCGTTATCCCTTGGCTGACTCGATTTTGCTGCTCTGCGATGGGGGTGGCAGCAATAGTTCGCGTTACTACATCTTCAAACAGGACTTACAGGCGTTGGTCAACGAGTTAGGCATCGAAATCCGCATTGCTCACTATCCCCCCTATACCTCCAAGTACAATCCGATTGAGCATCGCTTATTTCCGCATGTCTCTCGGGTGTGTCAGGGTGTCATTTTTGATAGTGTCCAAACGATACAACAACTGATGGCAACAGCAACGACTCGCACAGGTCTGAAGGTATTTACGACGATTCTCGATAAAACGTATCAAACGGGTCGAAAAGTTGCTGAAGACTTCAAATCCAACGTGAAGATTGTCTTTGATGAGCTTTTGCCGCAATGGAATTATACCGCCAAACTAGAATTACAGGTTATTTAATCCATAATCCTAAGTCATATCAATTCATCCTGCTTTTCAGCAACGCCATCAAAAGCGGGCCTATTTTTTCTTTTGACTGGCCATCGCTTTGCGCAAATTACCCTGGTGCAGAGCTAACACCTCTTCTGCAGCCGCTCTCTCCAACCCGGACCAGTGCATTAAGAGCGCCAGTTTGACCTTACGGCCACTGCGTTCTAGCAGAACAGCAGCTTTTTCCCGTTCCATTTGAGTCAAATCATGGATCATTCTCAAGGCCCGGTCGTGGAGTTTGTGGTTTGTGACTGCCACATCTACCATGCGATTGCCATAGACTTTGCCGAG
>JBJTUO010000112.1:0-4711 GCA_046080785.1 Leptolyngbyaceae cyanobacterium
TCTCCAGGCCCCCATACACGACCAATAATGAAATTGTCAAAGTTACGAGACAAATAATTGAAACAGCGAAAACCAGTTAAATTGCCGCCAAATTTCAGCATTGACCGAATCTCTGAATTCCAGCCTGGTAGGCCCGGTCTCCAACTGCAAGCAGCCCAGATCCCAACAACATAGGTGAGACTGAAGGCCAATTGCATATAAACCAATGACCAATAGGCTGCGCCATAGAAAGCAGAAAGTTGGGCAGTAGCTACCCCTGCGACTAAGGCAGCCATTTCAATTTTGGCAAGCATTGCAAAATGCATCTGCCTTCTTAACAGGGCTTGGTGTTGCACCGTCAGGCCACTAAATATAAATGTAATGGCCAGGACTAGGGTAATCGTGATCAGGCGGGGTTCGTGATAAAACCAAGCAATCAGGGGTGAGAGTAAGGCAACTGTCAGTGCCACCCCACAGCTAATAGCGAGGTTAATCCAAAATAGGGTACTGATCTGCCGCTGATTAATCTGCTCTTGTTGAATGGTTGCTTCAGCAAGTCCTAGGTCTTTCAATAGCTCAACAAAGCCAATGATCACCGTAACCATCCCAATCAAACCAAAGTCTTCTGGCGTCAAGAGTCTGGCTAAAACGACAGTTGACCCCATACTAATCACAAATTTGAGCGCTTGGGCCGAGATTGTGATGGCACCGCTGCGAATCGTCCGGGTCTTCAAATCATGCTTTAAGTGATCGATATGAAAGAAGTGACCCGAACCAACAATTTGGGGACTGCGCTTAAAAAACCTAATCAAAGAAATGCACCCTATTAAAACTAAGCAAGCTGCTAATCAAAAGTGATATTAAAAATTCCTTGGCTACAAAGCTCCAGCTTCGTCACGAACCACGAGACAATTATTTTTGAAAACTGGCTTTCTGATTTTCTATTTTTTTACCTTCTATTTTTTGACTTTCTGAGTCAGCTACTGCAGAACTTGTCAACAGTTTTTCCAGTTTCAATGCCTCATAATTGATCACTTCAGAAGTGGTAGAGCGGGGCTGATAAAATAGTTGTAAAAGTGGGAAATAATCAGACCAGTTGCTAGGGTGAGTCTGCTTAGGGAGAAATTTAATCGAATTCCAAATTTCATGGATTTCATGGCGAGCTCGGCAGAGCAAGATGGTGGTTAAAACCAAGGCTTGGCCATTGAGTAATTCTGAGAAACCTGCACTAAAGGACAGGACAATCAGCAGGAAATTGAAGAGGATGACATGGGTAAACAGACTGGGAAAATTCTTGGTGTTGCCCCCGTTGCGGTAGATGAAATAAAAAATCCAGCGAGCAATCACCCGGCTACAGAAATATAGGAGAGCAATGCTGTTGACTACGGTAATCAGCACAAAACCGAAATACTTATGAATTTGCAAGATGGGATAGAGCCAGATACGAGCCTCCCCATCCAGAGAGTTATAGAGGTAAAAGGCCAACCGCACAGACAACAGTACCCCCAGCCACAGACTGAGGTTGACTGCGGCAGTCTGCCAAAAAAACTGGCCCGGATTGATGGGTTGATTGCTTCGCAGTAAGCTGTCATGGGCAAATAGGAGAACCCCCGGTATGGCTAGCAACGTTGCCCAAAGCCATGGCTCTCGAAAGTTAATCTTTTGTTTATATCGCTGGTAAGTTTCTGAGAGGGTGGGGTTAGCTTCATACAATTCGGCAACGAGGTCATTCTCCATGTAGCCCACCTCGTAAATGCACCAAAACGACAGCACCAAAAAGGTGAGGCCAATGCCATGCCAGATCGGTTGGGGGCTAATCCAGGAAAGGCCGAGTAGTAATGAGAGCAACTCATCTTCTAAAATCACCCGGCGCATGAACTTCTCGTTTGGGTGTTTAACCCGTTTTGAATAAAAGAATGGAATGTAGGCATCCTGTAGGGCTGGAACATAGTGGGCTTGCGGCCACTGGATCAAATAGGGCTGAGCCACTCTGTCAAGCAGGGGGGCATCTTCGCAAGAGTCGGTAATCAGCATAGCCCCATCCAATACTCCAGCCCCCAAGTTAGCTTCGGCCAGGGCCAGCTTGCCGCGGCGTCGATCGCGGCCTCCCCGCCAAAACCGTAGGGCAATGAGTGGCAGCTCTGGCAGCGCCATCGATCGCAAAATTGGCCTGATGATGAAGGCAAACCCGTTAGTCACGACGATCGCGTTTGGGTCAGGTTTGGCCGCGATCGCGGCCACTAAATCCTGATTACTGTAGGCTTGAGCCAGACGTTTTGCCCGTTGCGGCCAGAGTAGTAAGGTCCAGGGAAACAAAACTGTGGCAATCAAGACCCGAAGCCAGTCGCGGGAGCTTTCCCCCCTTAACTTGCCGGGTAGCCAGTCCCAGGGTTTGAGTTGTTCTAAGCCAATCAGTAGAAGCGCACCTGATGCACGAGGGTAGAGGGTTCGTAAATATTCTTCGGTCGAGTTCCGTAAAAAAAGGGTTTCATCAAAATCTAACAGGATTGAAGTCGTATCAGGCGACGACTCAATGGCCTGAACAACAGAGGACACGGTTGGTGGATGCATAAGCCTGATTTAAGCGAATAAAACAGCATTAGAGAAAAAATGGATTGTTTAAGCTAGGTGTTCCTAAATCTAGGGATGCCCAAAAAACTGGAGTCAACATTGGCAGATTTGAAAATTTAACACCTCCTTAATCAATTAGAGTCAAATCAGAGATTCCTTGAAAAAGAATAAAAGAGTTTTCGACAACAGTATTTACACGGATCAGCCCTATCGTAAAGTTTCTGTGGCTTTATATTCTTCAAGAAAACCAAGAACGGGACAATTTATAAAGATTCAATGTTGTTTTGGTGAAATAGGTCTAAATTCTCTTGAACTGAAGTACATTCACTCTGATCTGCCTAAATAGAGGTTGAATAACTACAGGCAAGCTAGCTCCCATGGCAGCCTGGAGGCTATTTGGATCGGTAGACAAGCATGCCCTGAATATGGCCGCTGAGGAAGGCGCAATCAATCAAAATTTGGGCAAAAGTCGCCTTATCACGAACTTTGACCACAAACCGGGGGGGCAGCTTAAGGGCCGTACCCACGAGTTGAGGCCACCCGATCCCTGTCGCCGCTCCCAGTTTTTGATGTTTTTTGAGCAACAAAATATCGTAGAAGCCAATTTTTTGCCAACGCTGCCACAAGCCCTGCATCGTTGGGCGATAGCGATAATGGATCTGGGCCTTGGGGGCGTATTCCAGGCTGACTCCTGCCTGCTGGGCCCGCCAGCAATAGTCCACATCTTCGACGGCTAATAGGGTTTCGTCAAACCCCCCGATCTGCTGATGCACCGATCGCTTGATCCCTAAATTGTTGGCACAGGCCCAGGGCAGATAGGCGTGATCCCGAATGCCTGACTGGTCTTCGGCGTAGCGACAGGCCTGGGCCAGCCAGGGTTGATTCAGCTTGTTGTATTCTTGGCTGCCTGCTACAAAATCAGCCTTGGCCAGGGCCGCCGCTAGGGCCGCCACCCATCCAGGGGCGACCTGGTCATCGGCGTCACAAAAGGCCAGCCATTCGCTCTCGGCAGCCGCAACCCCCAGATTGCGGGCATAGGCGGCCCCCGGTCGGGCTGAGGCATCCACCAGCCTTAAGTTGGGTAGCCGCTGCTGATATTGCTGGACGATGGTGACAGTGTCATCGGTTGAGCCATTATCGGCGATGATCACTTCCCAGGGCTGATCATAGTCTTGGTCGGCCAGGGCCTCTAGTTGGGTCGCGATCGTATTGGCGGCGTTAAAGCAAGGAATAATCACACTTAACTGCATGGTCTGCACCCTAAAGATCGTTGGTTAAGGTCGATCTGGCTACCAGTTTAAGTCTCTCTGTTGCCCCATGGTTTTTATAATCCTCCCCCGCTGTTCTTGTTTCCTGAACGACGCCAAAAGGAGAGAAATGGGGGGTGAGGGCCGTGTCAGTCGTCACCTTAAAGATTTGATGAAAAGTCGATTAAATGACTATGATGGTATGGAATTCAGCAGCTACATTAACATCGGTAGTCTCTGGCTGTAGTTCCCTGAATGATCGATAACCTCAGTCAAAATACGCAATTTGCTGCTGCTGTCGGCGGCATGGTTAATCCAAGTCCCGTGGTTTCCCTGTTGATGGCCCACCGGTTAAATTGCTAAGACAATAGAGATTTATCTACCGCTATGATTTTTTGTAGTGTGAATCTGTAGACCCTCGCCTATCATTCACCTGGCTGGTTTGCCTGTATAAGCGAATCAGTGTTAGATCAGATTCTTTACTTTGACCTCCTCCGGAACCCGTTATGTCTAGCCGTCGGTCAGCCCAACCAATCTATGCATCCCTAAAAGTCACCCTCAAGCAGAGCCTTCAGCGACTCAAGGCTGGCCTGGGTTGGCTGTTGTGGATAGGACGCCGCCGCAGCCGGGTAGCTGGGTTTGTCTTACCCACCACTGTTTTACTATTGCTGGTGGTCGGCCTCACGGTGGCGACCCTGCTACTTAGGGCTGGGGTTCGCACTAATCAAGTGATTGGGCAAAACCAGCAGCGGGTAATTTATAATGCCGCCACTCCAGCGATCGACCGGGCCAGAGCCAAGTTAGAGACCCTGTTTAGCCCCGATGGCGACCCCCGTTACCCTGGTGGGGTGCCTTCTGAAGACTATCTGGCTGGCATGTTGCGGAATGATGGCAGTTATGGCGTTCCCACTGCT